>CBRG010000390.1 GCA_000470535.1 Streptomyces sp. AW19M42 | reverse complement strand
CCCCGCCCGTTCGCGTTCGACACGGCTCCGCGGCTACTCCCGGGCGGCGCGGCCGCTCTGCCCGGCGGTCATGACCGCCTGAAGGATCACTGCCTGGATCTCGGCCGGGTCGTTGACCTGGTAACCGCCTCCACCGGTCACCTTGGCTATCTCGTTCACCTCTTCGCGGTCGGCGTCGGGGCCGACCGCGATGGCGAGCAGCGGAACCGGTCGCTCGGGGTCGGCGATCCGGGTCAGTTCCGCTATCAGGGCGCTGCGTGAGATAGAACGGTCGTCCTGGTTCGAGCCGTCGGTGAGGATCACCACGGCGTTGAACTTGCCCTTCACATAGGTGCGCTGCGCCTCCTTGTAGGCGGCCAGCGTGGTGTCGTACAGCCCGGTCGCCCCGTCCGGCACGGGCTGCAGCGCCGAGAACGCGTCCGCGAGCTTCGCGCGGTGGGTGCCGCCGCCCTTCGTCTTCTCCCCGAGGCGGCTGGTCGCCATTAGTCGGCGGTAGTCCTTGTCGCCGTCGAGCCTGGTGGCGAACTCCCAGAGGCCGATCTCGTCGTTCGGGGTGAACTGGTTGAGGGCCTCGATCAGGGACGCCTTGGTGACGTCCATCCGGGACTGGTTGCGGCCCGGCACGATCGTGGCCATCGACCCCGAGGCATCGACGACCGTGGTGAGCCGTGCGCTCTGCACGGTGATCGTCCACATGCCGAGCATTTCCTGAAGTGTCTCGTCGGAAGGCGCCGTGGCGGGTGAGGTCGCGTACGGCTGAGGTGACCTGCCGCCCGCCGACGCGACCAGCGTCCCGCCCGCCGTGCCGTCGACCGTCCGGAAACCGTGCTCCTCCAGCGTCCGCTGCGCGCCGTCCTCGGACAGCAGGGTCATGAACCGCAGCGCCGCCCGGCTCCTGTCCGTACTCAGCTGACCCTCGTTGACCAGTGTGAAGGGATAGTCGAGCAGCGGGGTGCCGTCCTCGGGGTAGAAGAGGTCGAGCTTCCCGGCCCCGGTCGACTCGGCGTTGTGGGCGAACGCGGCCTGCTCGGAGAGCAGTACCGCCTGGTTGCGGGCGGGATTGCCCTCCTCCGCGCCCGAGTCGTCGCCGGCCAGGGTCCCGAGCACCTGGGTGTCGCCGTCGGACATCCGCTGGGCGAGGAGTTTGGCGGTGGCCGCGACCCTGGTGTCGCTGTCCCCGCCCTGCTTGTCGGAGGACGTGCCGATGCTGGTGAGCGCCAGCAGGCCGGTGGCGCTGCGCGCCGGGTCGGCCGAGCCCAGCCGCACCTTGTCGGACTCCATGGCCGCGGCCATCAACTCGGCCCAGGTGTACTTCTTCTTCGGCCAGCCGAGGGACTCGGCGGCGGAGGGCACCATGGCCAGGGCCACCGGGGAGGAGGCCACGGAGTCGCCCGGGGTGACGGGCACGGCGTCACCTGCCCCCTTCGCCCGGCTCAGCCAGAGGTCGGAATCCGGCAGCCACATCTGGTAGTCGGGCTTGCCGGTACCGGCGGCGAGGGCGTCGGCGACCTTGTACGAGTCACGGGCGAGCACCTCCACGTCGAGGCAGTGGCCGTCGGATCTCAGATCGTCCTTGCGGGCCTTGTCGGCCACCGCGCGCACGGCGGGCGCGATATCGGGGGAGGCCACCATGGACAGGTGCACCGCGGAGTCCTCGCAGGACTTCGAGAACGACAGCAGGCCCCCCTGGGCCGCCACCGCCGTTCCCGCCGCCACGGCGAGAACGAGCGCGGTGGCGATGGCTACGGTACGACGGCGGTTCGGCGGACGGTCCCCGCTTCCGTCCGTCGTGTAGTCGTCGGGCAAGCTGTGACGTCCCATGTCGGTGGTGCCCCTCCTTGAGGATGAACAAGGAAAAGGGGGACCACACCATCGGCAATGGTGCTTGTCCCCCGGCCTGTCGCGCATGATCTTCGTACCTGTATTCGAGACCCTAGCGGGGCGGGGAGTGGCATGGGACGTGAATGCACAACTCAAGGCAGGTGTACAGGTGGAGGCGGGGCGCGTGGCTGATTCTTATCCTCAGGAGGCCGTGTCACGACGGATTTTGCGGTCCGAGACGGTGTTGGTGCTGGCGCTCTCGCTGGGGGCCAGCGGGCTGTCTGCCCTGATCAGTTTTGTCGGATCACTGACGAAACCAGGGGGTTTGAAGGATCAGGCGGCGACGCTCAACAGCTCCTACGCACCTGGCCGTCCCTGGCTGGATCTCGCCTGGCAGCTCTTCGGGATCGCGACGGCGCTGGTACCCGTCGCACTGGTGGCCCATCTCCTGATCCGTGAGGGGGCGGGCCTGCGGGCGATCGGTTTCGACCGGGCCAGACCGGGATCGGACCTGGGGCGCGGCACGCTGGTGGCGGCGGGCATCGGCAGTGCCGGGCTGGCCTTCTACCTGGTGGCCCGTGCCGCCGGATTCAACCTGACTGTCGTCCCCGAGTCGCTGCCCGACGTGTGGTGGAAGTTCCCGGTACTGATCCTTTCGGCGGTCCAGAACTCCGTACTGGAGGAAGTGATCGTCGTCGGATATCTGCTGCGCCGACTGGGGCAGTTGGGCTGGACCCCGATGGCCGCTCTGGTGGCCAGTTCGGTGCTGCGGGGCTCGTACCACCTGTATCAGGGGATCGGAGGGTTCATCGGGAACATGGCGATGGGCGTCGTCTTCGTGCTGCTGTACCGCCGCTGGCAGCGGGTGGGGCCGCTGGTCGCCGCGCACGCCCTCCTCGACATCGGGGCGTTCGTCGGATACGCGCTGCTCGCTGGAAAGGTGGGCTGGCTGCCCACCCCGTGAGCGGCCGCGGGCCGGGTTCCTGGAGGGGGTGTGCGGATGATCCGCACACCCCCTCCAGGCGTTTCCTCCTGCTCCTCACAGGGTGACGAGCAGTTCTCCGTCCAGGACCGTGACGGCGTCGCCGGTCAGCAGGGTCCGGTCGCCGCGCAGCACGGTGCGCACCAGGCCGGACCGGGCGGACGCCTGGAGTCCGGTCAGGTCGTCGCGGCCGAGCCGGGCCGACCAGAACGGCGCCAGGGCGGTGTGGGCGCTGCCCGTCACGGGGTCCTCGTCGATGCCCACGGCGGGGAAGAAGCCGCGGGAGACGAAGTCGTAGCCGGACCCGGTGGCCGCGGCCGTGGCGATGATGCCCCGCCGCGAGTGGGCGGCCAGTGCCGCGAAATCCGGGGTCAGTCCCCGTACGGCCGCCTCATCGGCCAGTTCCACGAGCAGGTCGCCGGTGTGCGGGCCCGTGTCGTGCACCGATACGGGCTCCGCGCCCAGTGCGGCGGCGAGCCAGCCCGGCGTTGCCTCCGGGGTCAGCGGCGCGGTGGGGAAGTCCAGCGTGAGCGAGCCGTCCGGCCTGGCGGTCGAGGTGAGGATGCCGCACCGGGCGGTGAAGCGCACCGTGCCGCTCGCGACGGCTGTGGTGTGCAGGACGTGGGCGGTGGCGAGGGTGGCGTGGCCGCACATGTCGACCTCGGTGGCCGGGGTGAACCAGCGCAGCGCCCAGTCCGCGGCGCCGCCCGGAGGCAGCGGGTGCGCGAACGCGGTCTCGGACAGGTTCAGCTCCGCCGCGATCTGCTGGAGCCGGCTGTCGTCGGGGAAGCCTTCCGGGCCGAGCAGCAGGACGCCTGCGGGATTGCCGGTGAAGGGGCGGTCGGTGAACGCGTCGACGATTCGAATCCTCATGGCCCGACCGTAGGTGCGCCGCGAAGCCACGGACCAAGGCCAATTCCGGATCCGCGGACTGATCCGACCTGTGCCGGTGAGCGTTGGTTGTCGGTTCCCCGGCCCTCGATCAGTCCTCGTTCGCCAGGCCCCGCACAGGGTCGGAGTCCAGGACTCCGGCAGTGCAGTTCGCCAATTGCGCAGGCGCCCGTCACTGAAGGCTCCCTGTCGCAGGTCCGATTCCGAAGCTCGATCGCCGGTTACCGCAAGTCATATCGGGTGCGGTACGGCTCCGTCCTGCCGACGGTAGAGGTCGCGCAGCAGGGAGATCTCGGCGCCGTGATGGATCAACTCCCTGTTGACGTGCAGGACCCTGTTCTCCACGGGAAACCGCTCGGGACCCACCGTGGGCGGATTGTCCAGGTCAGCGTCCGAGAGCTCGCGGACCCCCGCGTTCCATCTCCCATACATCCCATCGAGCTGTTCCAGCGCCTCGTCGGCGGTCCCCGCGTAGGCGAATGTCCGGGAGTCGACGTCCTGGCCGCCGAAGTACCATCCGACCCGATAGCCCAGGCACGAGACGGTGATGTGCGCCAGCCGCCAGGCAATCGTGGTCACCGGTGCCGGCACCGGGTCAGGGGACGCGGAGTCCGTCGTCCACTTCCCCGAACCCGCCGACATCGATGCGGACGGCGTGTCACGCGGGCGGATGCTCCAGCAGTCGCGCACCGGCTCCCAGAAGTACTCCTCGTCGGTAAGACCGTCCAGCCGTGGCCGCAGGTTCTTGCGCCAGTACCAGTCCAACTGCTCCGCGAGCCGCTCGCTTCTTGTCATCGCCGCACATTACAGACCCTTCGAGCAGAGTCATCGTCGCCGTCTGCGGTCGGCCTTCGCCGGCAATCGATCCACAACCACTGACGCAGGTCACGACCGGTTTCGGCAGGGGGGTTTGTCAAGCGACCGGTTCCGATATATCGTTGACGCATCGCGACCGATCAACGATAGAAGGAGTGCAGTGATGCGATCGCACGGATATGAACACGGACACGGGCATGGACATGGGCGCGGCCCCTTTGGGCCCGGCGAGCACGAACGGGGTGACTTCGAGGGGCGCAGGGCGGCCTTCGGGCAGTTCGGACCGCCGTTCGGCGGCGGACCCTTCGGTGGTGGCCCCTTCGGCGGCGGGCGCGGCCGGGGCGGCGGCCGGGGGAGGGCGCGCCGCGGTGACGTACGCGCCTCGATCCTGGCCCTGCTGAAGGACCGGCCGATGCACGGCTACGAGATGATCCAGGAGATCGGCGAGCGCAGCGGCGGGG
>CBRG010000389.1 GCA_000470535.1 Streptomyces sp. AW19M42 | reverse complement strand
GGGCCGCCCCCGGCCGGGCGAAGAGGCCCGCCACGCCTCGGGCGCCCGCGTACTCCAGTGCGCAGCCCTCGCACCGCACGGACATGCTCATCTCCGACTCCTGCGTGGCGACGCCGAGTTCCGCGAAGAGCCGCAGCAGGTGCGGGTAGGTGCGCCGGTTGTGCACGATGAACCCGGAGTCCACCCGGTGGACGCGGCCGTCCGACGCGGGCAGGTCATGGGTGTGCGCGTGGCCGCCCACCCGGCCGTCCGCCTCGAACAGCGTCACGTCGTGGGCCGTCCGCAGGATGTGGGCGGCCGTCAGCCCCGCCACCCCGCTGCCCACCACGGCTGTCCGTCGCCGCATCCCTGTCATACCGCTCCCTTCGAGCACCGGTGCCACTCGCCCCTCCTTCTGTTTCCGGGGGAGCGGCGGATGCCTCTCGCGGGTGATTCGTTGCAGGTGGCACCGCGGATTGGCCGTGATCCGCTCTCATCCATTCGGGTGATGGACCAATCCGCCGGGCGACCGGCACCGAATCCCCGGTGTGAGCGAAGATCAGAACGACACGCAGGACGGGGCCCGAGGGTCCCGGCGGTCCCGCTGGGCACGAGCCGCTCTCGCCGCGCTCAGCGGTCTGATCGCCGGGTTCAGCGCCCTGGCCATCGCCGAGCTGGCGGCGGCGGCGATCCGCCCCGAGGCGGGTCCGGTCACGGCGGTGGGCGGTGCGGTCATCGACCGCACTCCCCCGGCGCTGAAGGACTTCGCCGTCCGGCATTTCGGCACCAACGACAAGCTGGTCCTGGAGCTGGGAATCCTGGTGCTCCTGGCGGGCTTCGCCGTGGTGGTCGGAGTTCTGGCGCTGCGGCACCGGCTCACCGGCTCGGCCGCCGTCCTGGTCTTCGGTGTGGTCGGGGCAGTCGCCGCGGTGGGCCGGCCGGAGGGCCGGCTCTCGGACGCGCTGCCCTCTGTGGTGGGTGCCGTACTGGCCGCAGGGGTGCTGTATCTGCTGGTCGGACGGCTCGCCCTGGTGCCCGGTCCCTCCCCCGCGGCTGGCGGGAGGGGCGGGGAGCCGGCGCCTCGCACCTTCGACCGGCGGGGCTTCGTCATCGCGGCGAGCGCCGCGGCGGCGGCCTCAGCCGGCGCCGGGCTGCTGGGCCGTCGGCTCACCTCCGCCGTTCAGGCCGGGGCGACCGCCTCACGTCACGATCTGGTGCTGCCCGTGCCCGCCTCCGCGGCGCCGGCGATACCGGCGGGCGCCGATCTGCGGATCCGGGGGCTCGGCTCGTTCATCACGCCGAACAAGAGCTTCTACCGGGTGGACACGGCCCTGGTCGTCCCGCGCATCGACGCGAACGACTGGAAGCTGAGGATCCATGGCAAGGGCGTGAAGCGCCCGGTGGAGCTCAGCTTCGAGGACCTGCTGCGCCGCGAGATCATCGAGCGCGACATCACCATGACCTGCGTGTCCAACGAGGTCGGCGGACCGTATGTCGGCAACGCCCGGTGGATCGGTGTCCGGCTGGCCGATCTGCTGCGCGAGGCGGGGGGCAAGCCGCCGTCGCGCGGCGGCCCTGCCGACCAGATCATCACGCGCTCCGTGGACGGCATGACCATCGGCACCCCGGTCGAGACGGTGATGGACGGACGCGACGCGATGCTCGCTCTCGGTATGAACGGCGAGCCGCTGCCCTTCGAGCACGGTTTCCCGGTCCGGATGGTCGTTCCCGGCCTGTACGGATATGTGTCGGCCTGCAAGTGGATGAAGGACATCGAGCTCACCACGTTCGACGACTACGACGCCTACTGGGTCAAGCGGACCTGGTCCCAGCAGGCCCCCATCAAGACCGAGTCCCGGATCGACACCCCCCGCCCGTTCGCCTCCCCGAAGCCCGGCACGATCCCGGTCGCCGGGGTGGCCTGGGCCCAGCACCGCGGGATCTCGCGGGTCGAGGTCCGGGTGGACGGCGGACCGTGGCACACCGCGCGGCTGGCCGCAGAGGACAGCCGGGACACCTGGCGCCAGTGGGTGTGGGAGTGGCCGGCCACCTCCGGCAACCACACCCTTGAGGTCCGCGCGACGGACCGTACCGGCGTCACCCAGACCGACAAGCGGGTCGGCACGGTGCCCAACGGGGCGACCGGCTGGCACTCGGTGGTGGTCGACGTGTCCTGAGCGGACGCTCCGCCTCAACGCCCGGCATTCCGTGCGGAGCACGGCCACGGGCTCACACACTCACCCTTGCTCACTTCACGTGATCAATCCGTTACCCTTACCGATCCAGGAGAACATCATGAACGCCCTCCACATTCGCCGCGCCGCCCTCGCCGTGTCCGCGGCAGCGGTACTCCCGCTCGCCCTCACCGCCTGTTCCAGCGACTCCAAGGACAGCGCCTCCGGCTCCACCGCCAGCTCCGCGAAGGCATCGGCCTCCGCTTCCGCCGGCGACTCGATGAACATGGACAAGCCCTTCGGTCCGGGCTGTGCCTCCGTACCGAAGAGCGGCTCGGGCTCCTTCGACGGCATGGCGAAGGACCCGGTCGCCACTGCCGCGTCCAACAACCCGGCACTCTCCACCCTCGTCACCGCCGTGAAGAAGGCCGGGCTGGTCGACACCCTGAACAACGCGCAGAACATCACCGTGTTCGCCCCGACCAATGACGCCTTCGCCAAGATCCCGAAGGCCGACCTGGACAAGCTGCTGGCCGACAAGGCCGAGCTCACCAAGGTCCTCACCTACCACGTGGTGGGCGAGAAGCTGACGCCGAAGCAGCTGGACAAGGGATCCTTCGAGACCCTGGAGAAGGGCAAGCTGACGACGTCGGGTTCGAACATGGAGTACACCGTGAACGACTCCTCGAAGGTCGTCTGCGGCAACGTCCCGACCGCGAACGCCACGGTCTACATCGTCGACTCCGTCCTGATGCCCCCGAAGTAGCCGCTCTCCGCCGAACGACGCGTGCCCCCGGCATCCACCGGGGGCGCGCGTCGTTGCGATCACCGACGACATTCGACCGCCTGGAAACTACACATAAGGCATAAATAAGAGCAGAATGGCATAGCAGGCCGTTCATCGCACAAGGCGCTTACTGGCCTGCGGGAGCGAAGGAGACGAACCTCATGTCAAACGTCTCGCACGCCGGCCACGACTTGGCCGGACACCCCGACGCCTCCGAAATGCGCGATCGTTATGCCCGGGTGATGGGTGGTCGCGATGTGGCGCTCGTGGACGGACCGGTGTTCCTGGTCGGCCTGTACTGCGCCATCTCGCCCTGGGTGCTGCACTTCACGACAAGCCAGACCACCTTGGTGAACCACAACCTGATCATGGGTATCGCGATCGCCGTGCTGGGTCTCGGGTTCACCGTGATGCCGCAAAGGATGTACGGCCTGAGCTGGGCCATCTGCGCCATGGGCGCCTGGATGATCGTCTCGCCCTGGGTGGTGGGCAGCAGTCCGGACATGGGCGTCGTACTCAACAACGTCATCATCGGCGGGCTGACCGTCCTGCTCGGACTGGTCTGCGCGGGGGCGTCGCTGAGGGGCGGCCGGGGCCGGTCGTAGAACGCGCCCCTGGGCTGTGACGGCCTGCACCGCGGATCGCCCACGGTGCGGGCGTCGGCGCGCCCGGAGCAGGACGCGCGGGCACCCCCCTCTCCCGCCGGTCGTCGAGACGACCGCAACTATTCATGCCCCTCACGGGTCTTGTGGGTTGACGGCAGCTACCTGTGGCCCCTCGGGCAGCCGGTAGCGGCATTCGGGAAGTACTGGGACGGGAGTGGGCACATGGCGCGGCATCTGATGGCGTGTACGGCTCTGGCGACAGCTGTGGCGGCGGGGGCTCTGGTGACACCAGCCGCCTTCGCCGCACCGGTTCACGAGGCGGCGGCGTCGAAGACCCCGCGGAAGGCGGCCGCGCCCGCACCGGGCGACGTGGACGGCGACGGCTTCGGCGACCTCGCCGCGGGCTCTCCGGAGGGCACCATCAAGGGTTACGCGAAGGCGGGTTACGTCTCCCTCGTCTACGGCACGGACCAGGGCGTACGGGTCACCCGGCACAAGGGCATCACCCAGGACACGGCCGGAATCCCCGGCGTACCGGAGGCAGGTGACCGGTTCGGTTCCTCGGTGGCCATGGGCGACGTGGACGGCGACGGGTACACCGACCTGGTGATCGGATCCGGCGGCGAGGCCATCGGGACGGTGGCGGGCGCGGGCGCCGTCACCGTCGTCTTCGGCGCCAAGGGCGGACTGGGCAGCGACGCCATCGCGTTCCACAACCCGAAGCCCTCCTCGCGTGAGGCCTTCGGCGACAACCTGACGGTCGGGGACTTCAACCACGACGGCCGGGACGACATCGCGGTCGCCACCGACACGAAGGTGAACGTCGTACGCGGCGCGAGCAACCTGCGGGACGTCGACGAACCGGCGATGACCGCGTACGCCCCGCCGGGCGGCGGCGCCGGAATGGGGCCGATCTCCTCGGGCGACATCAACGGCGACGGCTTCACGGACCTGGTCACACAGGCCTACTTCGACGACGGGGCCGACGAAGGGACCCTGGGTGTGCTGCCGGGCTCGGCGCAGGGCCTCAAGACGCAGCCGATCGGCCGGACCGGGCTGCCCTTCAACGGCTACAGCGTCGTGACCGGTGACATCACGGGCGACGGCCGGGACGACGTGGTCGTGGACACCAACTATTCCGACGGCCCCGACGAGTTCCTGCTGCGCATGTTCCCGGGCACCGCCGCCGGGCTGGGCGCGGGGGTGCCCTACGGCGGCGCGGTGGAACCGGGCACCGTGGGCGTCCTCGCGGACACCGATGGCGACGGGCATGCCGACCTGGTGACCGCCGTGGTCGGTGAGCCGGACTCCGACGGCATCCAGAACGCGGGCGCCCTGACCGTCGTACCGGGGGCGACGACCGGGCTGGACGCGGCCCGCGCCCGGAAGCTGACCCTGGACTCGCCGGGGGTGATGGGCGTGATGGAGGGCAACGACCAGTTCGGCTGGTCTGTGACGGCCGGGGACTTCGACGCGGACGGGCGCGCGGACCTGGCGGTCGGCGCGCCGGGGAAGTACCTGGCGACGGGCGCGGTGAGCGTCATCCCCGGTTCGAAGACGGGACCGACCGGGACGGGCTCGATCCTCTTCACTCCGGAATCGCTGGGCCACCCGACCGCGAAGGCCCGCTTCGGCTCAGCCGTCGGCGCGCGGACCGCTCGCTGAGGCCCGTCGGCTGACGACGGCGCGGCGCGTACGGGAGCGGG
>CBRG010000388.1 GCA_000470535.1 Streptomyces sp. AW19M42 | reverse complement strand
CCCCGGTCCCAGGTCCACCCATTCGGGTGACGCCCGGTATCAGCGCTTTCGAACACCTTCGGCCAGATCGGCCGCCAGTGAGCGGACGGCCGCCAGGCCGGCCGCTTCGTCGGGCGCGTCCAGCATGCACTTGACGAAGGCGGTACCGACGATGACCCCGTCCGCGAATCCGGCGACCTCGGCGGCCTGGTCGGCGTTCGAGACGCCGAGGCCGACGCAGACCGGGATGGAGGTGGTGGCGCGGGTGCGCCGCACCAGGTCCTCGGCCTGCTCCCCGACCGAGACGCGGGTGCCGGTGACCCCCATCAGCGAAGCGGCGTAGACGAAGCCGGAACCGGCCGCCGTGATGGTGGCGAGGCGCTCGTCCTTGCTGCTGGGCGCGACGACGAAGACGGTCGCGAGACCGTGCTTGGCGGCGTGCTCGCGCCACAGGGCGGACTCCTGGACCGGCAGGTCGGGCAGGATGCACCCGGCGCCGCCCGCCTCGGCCAGCTCGGCGGTGAAGCGCTCGACGCCGTACCGGTCGATCGGGTTCCAGTACGTCATGACCAGGATCGGGATTCCGGTCGCCTCGTGCGCCTCGCGGACCGTGCGCATCACGTCGGCGATCTTCACGCCGCCGCGCAGCGCGATGTCGTCGGCGGTCTGGATGACCGGGCCGTCGAGCACCGGGTCACTGTGCGGCAGGCCCACCTCGATGATGTCGGCGCCGCCGGCGGCCACCGCCTTGATCGCCGCGATGCCACCGTCGACGGTCGGGAACCCGGCGGGCAGGTACGCGATCAGCGCTGCCCGGTCCTCGGCCTTGGCCGCGGCGAGAGTGGTGTTCAACAGCTCGATGTTGCCGCTCACTTGGCGTCCCCCTCGATCTCGGCGCCGTGGCCGGCCGCGTCCGCCTCGACGGCCGCGTCGGTCTCGTACAGCCCGAAGTACCGGGCCGCCGTGTCCATGTCCTTGTCGCCCCGGCCGGACAGGTTGACCAGGATCAGGCCGTCCTTGCCGAGCTCCTTGCCGACCTCCAGGGCGCCGGCCAGCGCGTGCGCGCTCTCGATGGCCGGGATGATCCCCTCGGTGCGGGAGAGCAGCCGCAGTGCCTGCATGGCCGCGTCGTCGGTGACCGCGCGGTACTCGCCGCGGCCGATGTCCTTCAGGTACGCGTGCTCCGGGCCGATGCCCGGGTAGTCCAGACCGGCCGAGATGGAGTACGGCTCGGTGATCTGGCCTTCCTCGTCCTGGAGGACGTAGCTGCGCGAACCGTGCAGGATGCCGGGCTCGCCCTCGGTCAGGGTCGCCGCGTGCTCGCCGGTCTCCACTCCGTGTCCGGCCGGCTCGCAGCCGATGAGACGGACGTCCGCGTCCGGGATGAGGGCGTGGAAGAGGCCGATGGCGTTGGAGCCGCCGCCGACGCAGGCGACCGCGGCGTCCGGCAGCCGGCCGGCCCGCTCCAGGATCTGCCGCCTGGCCTCGACGCCGATGACCCGGTGGAAGTCGCGGACCATGGCGGGGAAGGGGTGCGGACCCGCGACCGTGCCGAAGAGGTAGTGCGTGCGGTCCACGTTGGCGACCCAGTCGCGGAACGCCTCGTTGATGGCGTCCTTGAGGGTGCGGGAGCCGGACTTCACGGCGATGACCTCGGCGCCGAGCATCCGCATCCGCGCCACGTTCAGCGCCTGGCGCTCGGTGTCGATCTCGCCCATGTAGATGGTGCATTCGAGGCCGAAGAGCGCGCAGGCGGTCGCGGTGGCCACGCCGTGCTGGCCGGCCCCGGTCTCCGCGATGACCCGGGTCTTGCCCATGCGCCGGGTGAGGAGCGCCTGGCCCAGCACGTTGTTGATCTTGTGCGAGCCGGTGTGGTTGAGGTCCTCGCGCTTGAGGAAGATGCGAGCGCCGCCGGCGTGTTCCGCGAAGCGCGGCACCTCCGTCAGCGCGCTGGGGCGGCCGGTGTAGTTGACCATGAGCTCGTTGAGCTCCGCGGCGAACGCCGGATCGGCCTTCGCCTTGTCGTACTCGACGGCGACCTCGTCCACGGCGGCGACGAGCGCCTCCGGGATGAACTTTCCGCCGTACGCGCCGAAGTACCCCTCGGCGCTGGGGATCAGACCCTCCGGGTCCGGAATGAAGAAGTCGGACGACATCTCGACGTGCTCCTCGGCATGGCATGGGGTGGATGCGTGGATTCACCGTATTGCGCCGTGAGCGAGGTGCCGCCGCGGCCGGGGGCCGGGCGGTACAGGTCGTGCGGTTCCGCCTGATGGGGCGGGGGTGCGACGGCCGGGGGCTCGCTCACGACCTGGTGCGCGATGGAGAGCGGAACAGCGAGCCGCAGGGCGTCGGGAGCCCGCTCTCTGTCGTGCACCAGGTCGTTACTGCGCGGACCCCGTGCGCCATCGCATGCCGTTGACCTGACCGGGCTCGTC
>CBRG010000387.1 GCA_000470535.1 Streptomyces sp. AW19M42 | reverse complement strand
CGTCCCACATGAACCAGAATCGTTCCTGGCCGGGTGTGCCGAACAGGTAGAGCACGTGCTGCTCGTCCAGCGTGATGCGGCCGAAGTCCATGGCCACGGTGGTCGAGGTCTTCGACTCGATGCCTTCGAGGCTGTCGGTCGCCGCGCTGACCTGGGTCAGCAGCTCCTCGGTGCTCAGCGGCGCGATTTCGCTGACCGCGCCGACGAATGTCGTCTTGCCGACCCCGAAACCACCCGCGACCAGCACCTTGAGCGCGACGGGAAAGCCCTCCGGGCTGCTGGGCTCCTGCGCGTAGCCGACGTTGCCGGAGCTCCCGGTCCCCGGGTACGGGGCGGAGCGGTCGAAACCGTCAGAGCTGTCGTCGTAAGCCATCGAGCACTGCCTCCAGCAGGGATCGGTCTGTGGGCATGTCATGGAAGGCGGGCGGGTGCGCGGTGACCGCTCCGCAGTCGACCAGGTCGGAGAGGAGCACCTTGGTGACGACTGCGGGCAGCCGCAGGTGCGCGGCGATCTCGGCCACCGAGGTGGGCCCGCCGCACAGTCCCAGCGCCACCGAGTGCTCGGGGCCGAGGTGGACCTGCGGGACGGTTCCGGTGGCCATCACCAGGGAGAGCAGGTCGAGCACGGTGGTGGGGCGGGTGCGGCCACCGCTCACCGTGTAGGGGCGGATGAGGCGGCCCGCCGCCTCGTCGAGCAGCGGCGCGTCCTGGGTGGTCGGCACGCTCACAGCCCCGTGGCGCCCGGCATCCCGGCCGCTTGTCTGGTCGGGGTCATCAGATAGGGCCGGACGCTCTTGACCAGCATGGCCATCTCGTAGCCCAGCACGGCGGCGTCGGCGCTCCGCCCGGCGAGCACGGCCAGACAGGTGCCGGCACCGGCGGTGGCGACGAAGAGCAGGGTCGAGTCGAGCTCCACCACCACCTGGCGGACCTCCCCGTTGTCCCCGAACCGCGCCCCGGCGCTGCGGCCGAGGGAGTACAGCCCGGCTGCCAGCGCCGCCATGTGGTCGGCGCTGTCGGCGTCCATGCCGTGGAGGGACTTCACCAGCCCGTCGGCGGAGAGCAGGACCGCGCTGCGGGTGTACGGCACGCGCTGGACCAGCCCGCTCAGCAGCCAGTCGAGGTCCGAGACCTGACCGGACGGCATATCGGTCGCCATGGTGCATCTACTCCTTGGAGGTGTTCGCGTCGAGTGGGTCTTGATCGCTGTGGTACGAGCCGGTCCGCAGGAGCTGCCCCGGCGCCGAGGCGCCTCGGACCGGGAGCGGGTCCAGTGGTGTACCGGCGGCCGGCACCGCTGCCTGATCCGTCCTGGAGCCGGACTCCGGTACGGACTCGGCCCCCGGCTCCGCCTCCGCTCGGGCCTCCCCGAGGTCGATGCCGCGCCGGAAGGCCGCCACCAGGCCCGGGTCGTGCAGGGTGGGCTCGTCCTCGGTGCGCGGGACCGGTGCTTCCCTGAGCTGGGGGACCAGATGTTCCTGGTTCGCACGCCGGGGAAGCTGCGGGCGGTCCATCGTGCCGCGTACGACTCCGGTCTCCGGAGGGAGCGCCGGGACCGCGTCGTCGGCCGGCCGGATGCCGGGGCGGGCCTCGGCGGGCGCGGGCCGGTCGAGGCGTTCGGCACGCAGCGGGAGCGGCGGGCCCTCGCCCTGACGCCGGGTCTGCTGCGTCGGCTGGTGGATCCGCAGCTGCTGTTGCTGTTGCGGCACATAGGGCAGGCGCTCCGGCTCGGGGGCCGGCGTAGGGGCCGGGCCGAGGTCGCGGGGGGCGGCGGCCTCGTCCAGCGGCGGCGGGCGGTGCACGGGGCCGGGGGGCGGGGCCGGTGTCTCGCCGGCCGCGGTGTCGGCCTCTGCCCCGAGCAGGGACTGTGGAAGCACCAGTACGGCCTGCGTGCCACCGTAGATATTGCTCTGCAGCCGCACCGCGATGCCGTGCCGGCGGGCCAGCGAGGCGACGACGAACAGACCGATCCGGCCGTCCTGAAGCAGTCGGGCGACATTGACCTGGTCGGGGTCGGCGAGCAGGGCGTTCATCCGCTTCTGCTCGTTGCCCGGCATGCCGAGCCCCCGGTCCTCCACCTCCAGGGCGAGGCCCGCCGTGACGTGCTGGGCGCGCAGCAGCACCTGGGTCTGGGGGGCGGAGAACACCGTGGCGTTCTCGACCAGTTCGGCCAGGAGATGGATCACGTCGGCCACGGCGTGCCCGCGCAGGGTGCCGTCGATCGGCGGCACGAGCTTGACCCGCGGATACTGTTCGACCTCGGCGATCGCGGAGCGCAGCACCTCGGTCATGGTGACCGGGTTGCTCCACTGCCGCCTGGAGACGGCGCCGCCGAGGACCGCGAGGTTCTCGGCGTGCCGGCGGATCCGGGTGGCCAGGTGGTCGACCTGGAAGAGGCCCTTGAGGAGATCGGGGTCCTCGACCTCGTGCTCCAGCTCGTCGAGCAGTTGGATCTCCCGGTGCACGAGTGACTGCAGCCGGCGGGCGAGGTTGACGAAGACCTCGACCTTCTGGTCCTCGCCGGTGTGCTCCGAGAGCCGGGAGGCCTGTACGACGGCGGCCACGGCCGCTTCCTGCTGCCGGCCGAGCTCCTGTGCCAGCAGTTCGAAGGCGTCGCTGCCAGGGACGGTGGGCTGCGGGGCCCGGCGGGTGGGTACGGGTTCGCCGTTGCGCAGCTGTTCCACCACCTGCTGCAGTTCGGCCTGGCCCTGCGCGCTGGCCCGGCGCAGGGCGAAGCACCGGCCGAGGACGGTGGTGGCGACGCGGTTGGCGGCGAGGAAGGCCGCCGCCACGGCGGCGACCGCCAGCACCGCGGCCGCGCCGAACGCGGTCCACAGCTCGGTGGACGGCGCGGTGCCGGTGGAGCGGACCGTGAGGATGACGGCCGCGGCGCCGGTCAGCATGACGGCGACGGCCGGCAGCACGGCGGTGCGCAGGAGTTGGGGGCGTATACGCGCCTCGGGGGACGGCTGGGCAACGCGCGGTCTGGCCGCGGCCGAGTGGGAACGGGCGCCCGGTCGGCCGTGCCGCCCGCCCTCTCGGCGTTCCGGTCGCGCGTCGGGTGCGCGAAGTTGAGACATCAGCGTCCTCGGTACGTGGGGCCCCAGGAATCGGTATCCATGTGGTGGCACCTACGGTGGTCGGTCATTCCTGGATCATCGGCCGGTCGGGCCCTGGGAATATGAGCCCACCGTTGATCACCGGACACACACGGTAGTCGCCCTTGACGAGGCCGCGGCGGGCAGTTGCGGAACTTGCCCGCCATCCGTCCCGCTCTGGTATGACCTCTCGCACGAGCGACCGATTAAGCGCGTCCGCTGATGCGGTCGTTACCGGCCGTGTCCCCGGCGGCAAGCGAGAAGCCCCCTCGACGGGTGTCGAGGGGGCTTCTCGTGCCGAGCCGCTCAGGCCTTGCGGAGCCGGGCGACGATACCGTCGAGGTCGCGGCGGACCATGGAGGCGCGGATCATGTGTCCGCCCGGCTCCTCGTGCCATTCGTGCGGGATGCCCGCGTCACCGAGGAGGGCCCGGAACTCCCGCTGACCGGCCAGCACCTGGGTCTCGTTGACCGTGTCGAACCAGTTGACCGGGTCCGGGCTGGTGCCGGCCACCAGGAAGACCCGTTTGTTCCGGTAGCTCTCGATCCGCTCGACCGGGTTGTCGGCGCTCACCCTGGCCTCGTCCCACAGCGGTATGCCGTAGACCGTGCCGCCCCCCAGGTCCAGGGCGGCCGAGGACGCGTTGGCCCAGTGGGTGACCAGTCCGGCGTCACGGCGCAGGCTGGCCGGGCCCGAGTGGGCGCTCACCGAGGCGAAGTGGCCGTAGTACTTGGCCGCGTACTTCAGGGCGCCGAAGCCGCCCATCGAGAATCCGGCGACGGCACGGCCGTCGTACTCGGCGTAGGTACGGAAGTTCGCGTCGATCCAGGGAAGCAGCTGGCCGATGTGGAAGGTCTCCCAGTTCCGGGGGCCGGTGTTGGAGCTGACCGGGTTGGAGTACCAGCCCGCGTGCCCGCCGTCCGGCATCACGACGATGACGGGCTTCCCGGCCGTCCAGTCCCGGATGCCCGCACGGTCGAAGGTGATGAAGTCCTGGTCCGTACCGCCCCCGTGGAAGAGGTAGAGGACCGGGTAGGTGCGTACGCCGGTGTGGTAGTCGTCGGGGAGCAGGACGTTGACACCCGGACTCCAGCCGATCGCGTCGGTCGCGAACCGGTAGTACCACATGCGTGGATCGGCCTCGTTGCGCTCAACGATGCGCAGTCCGAAGCCGTCTCCCGCCGCACCGGCCGGGGACGCGGCCGCGAGGATGCCCCCGGTGCCCAGCGCCATCGCGGCGGAGATCCCGCCGGCGGCCCTGATGACGCTTCTGCGGGTGGGACGGTAGCTGCTCAAAGGGGCCTCCTGGTGGGAAGGGAACACGTCACGCCGAGTAGCCCTTCGGTGGGATCAGCGTGGCGAGCTGGTCGAAGGAGATCCAGTAGATCTGGTTGCCGCTGAAGGAGGCCGGGTCGGCTATGAGGACGGTGCGGTCCACGTCGTCGTAGCCGAACACGGTGAAGTAGTGGTAGATCGTCTGGTCCGACGGGTAGCCGGGCGGCTGGTTGCCGGGCGGGGCGACGATGTTGGCCACCAGCGGGTAGTTGCGGTCGATGTCGAAGACGATGTCGTTCCACAGCAGGTCCCGCTGGGCCTGGGTGGGCGGGTCGCTCGGCATCTCCTTGGTCTCGTACCAGCCGCCGCCGAGGTTCGCGTTGAGTACGCCGGTGACCTGGCCGATGTGGTCGGTGCCGGCCTCTGTCGTACCGAGCTGCCCGGCCAGGACGCCCTGGCTGGGCGGGGCGGTCCGGGCCGAGAGCGCGATGCGGGTGGCGGCCGGTCCGCACCAGTAGCCGGTCTCCTGGACCTGGTAGTCGATCTCCAGCCAGTGCCCGCTGCTGGTACGGCCGGCGTCGACCTTCAGCCGGGTGCCGGGCTCGTTGTGCCCGCTGACGACGGCCGTACCGGCCTTCGTCCCGTGGGCGAGCACGGATACCTGCGGGGTGTGCGGTACGGGCGACGCCTGGGCCATGCCGGGGTGGAGGAGGGCACCGACGGCGGCAACGGCGATCGCGGAGGATGCAAGTCTCCTGCGCATAAGGACTCCTGAGGGTGGGGGGACGGGCCTTGCGGGAGGAACGCCTGCCGGGGCACTCGGCCGGTGAACGCCACGGCTCCGCGCGGCACGGCCGGGTTCGACAGCAGGAGCCAGCGTCGTGCCCAGCCCACGGACGGCGCAAGGAGCGAAAGTTCAGGCTTACGGGCCCTGCCTCGTCCGGCTACCGCCTCGCCCGCCCGGCGGCGGCCAGCAGGGCCCGCCCTTCCGCCGTCGCGACGTGGATGGACCGGCTGGCCTCGCGCACGGTGGCGACCAGGCCCGCGGCGCGCAGCACGTTGAGGTGCTGGCTGACGGCGGGGTGGGTCACGTCCAGGAGCCGGGCGGCCTCGACGGTGGAGCATCCGGTACGGGTCGCGCGCAGGAGGCGCGCCCTGGTGTGGCCGAGCAGGGGGCCCAGCGGTCCGGCGTCTCCGGCCGGCCGGGCGGGGGCGGGGCCGGCCCAGTCCTCGGCGTGGTGGATGGGGTAGACGAGAACGGGCGGCAGGTCCCCGTCGGCCAGGGTGATCGGCGTGGGCCAGCAGAAGAACGACGGCTGCAGCACAAGCCCCCGCCCCTGTAACCGGAGTTGCTGGTCGACGGGGTACGCCACCTCCAGTACGGGCGGGCGCCAGCAGAACTGCGGACCGAGCCCGGCCAGCAGCCCCTCGGTGCCGCCGTCGAGGAGGCTGCGCAGGCGCAGGGCGCGGTCGGCGTCTATGTGCGCGTGGACGCGCTGCCAGTACGGGGCGAGCGCCTCCTGCTGGTAGGTGCGCAGCGCCTCACCGAGCTGTCGGAGGGCTTCGGCGTCCCCGCCGGCCAGGGAGCTTACCCAGCCGGGGAGTTGGAGCGTGGCCGCCAGGTGCGTCAGATCGGTGCGCAGCCGTGGGCGCGGAGTGCTCATCAGGGTGTCGACGGCCGCCTGCAAGGTCGCCCGGTCACCGGCGGTGGGGGTGAGGAAGTCCGGCGAGTACCCGCGCGGCGGCAGCAGTGGTGACAGCAGCCGTGGGCTCGCGGAGAGCCGTGGGCGGACCCAGCGGCGCCACGCGCCGAACACCCTTTCGCCGTCGCGGCGTTGCAGGGTCTGCACGCTGTTGCTGATCTCCCAGAGAAAGTCCGGCCCGGGTGCCACCCGGATCCGCCCCAGGTCCTCGGAGGTGAAGTGCACCCGCAGCATGGCCGCTCCCTCGAAGGTGAAGGCGCACCGACGCCGTACCCGCTTCCCGACGGCAGCGTACCGCCGTTCGACGGGCGGTCAGGGGCGGCGTCCCACCCAGGTGGTCCGGGTGGTCCGGACCGTGAGGTCGTCGCGCCGCAGCACGCTGTGCGGGCTCTCGTCGTCGGTGACGGCGCCGAGTGCGGCGAGGTCCTCGGCGGGGAGCTGCCCGTCGAGGTGGGAGCGCAGCTTCCGCAGGCACACCTGGGCGTAGCGGGCGGCGGCGTCCGGGAGCGGGGCGGGCAGGTCGATCGCGAAGGGGCGTTCGGCCTCCGGCGTGAAGCCCGCGCGGGCCAGGTGGTCCGTCCAGCCGGCGGCGGGTGCCCCCTTCAGGGCCGTGTGGAGTCGGGTCTCCAGGCCCGGCCGGCCCACCCCGATGTCCTCGGGCAGGAAGCGTGGGAAGAAGTCCATCTCGGTGACGGCCAGGAGGCCGCCCGGCCGCAGGGCGTCGAACACGTGGGACAGCACCCGGTCGGGGTCGGCGAGGTGGTGGAGTGCGGCGGCCGCCCAGACGAGGTCGCTGGTGCCGAGGGCCGGCCAGCCCTTGTCCAGATCGGCCTGTACACCGCGGACCCGGTCCGCGAGGCCCAGCCCGGACGCCTTCGCCGAAAGCCGGTGGAGCATCTGCGGGGAGACGTCCACCGCCGAGACCCCGGCCCGGGGGAAGCGCTGCGCCAGGGCGATCGCACCGGTTCCGGTCCCGCTGCCCAGGTCGACGATGCGGACCGGTTCCCGGTCGGACAGTTCACCCAGCCAGGTGGTCAGCTCCGACAGGTACGTCCCCAGGACCTCCGCGTCGAGCTCCAGGATCTCGGCCATGGCGGCGGTGTCCGCGGCGGCGGTATGCGTGGGGGCCGCAGGCGCGGCGACTGAATCCGCAGAGGCGGTATGCGTGGCGGCTGTATGGGGGGCGGCTGTATGCGCGGCGGGGCTGTTCATATCCCGACGATATCCCCGCCTTGCGCTTGGCGCTTATGCTCTTGCGCATGACGCAAGAAAGCGATCTGGACAGCACGGTGCGCATGCGGATCAGGAGCCTGCGGCAGGCCCGCGGCTGGTCACTCGACAACCTCGCGGAGCGCGCCTTCCTGAGCCCGTCCACCCTGAGCCGCATCGAGACCGGTCATCGGCGCATCGGCCTCGACCAGCTCACCGCACTGGCCCGCGCCCTGGGAATCTCGCTCGACCAGTTGGTGGAGAGCGCCGACGACGACGATGTCGTGATCAGGCCGCAGCGCGACGAACAGCGCGGGCTGACCACCTGGGTGCTGAACCGCGGCTCAGGGCCGGTCGGTGCCACCGTCGCCAAGATGCGCATCACAGAGGAGGCCGGGGGCCCCGGGGCCGATCAGCTGGGCGTGCATCCGGGCAAGGACTGGTTCACGGTCCTGTCGGGGACGGTCACGCTGATCCTCGGCGAGCGCGCCATCCGGATCGAAACGGGCCAGGCCGCCGAATTCTCCACCATGATCCCGCACGCCGTCAAGGCGCACGGCGGACCGGCCGAGATCCTGTGCATCCTCGATCACGACGGGGAGCGCACGCACCTCCACCCCTCGGGGTGAGCTCCGCCGCCTGGGCGGCCCGGCCGGTCACCCGGCACGTCCAGGGCGTGTTTCGAAAGTCCCGCCTGCTCGGCGACGCCTGGCACGCACGCTCGCCGCGTTG
>CBRG010000386.1 GCA_000470535.1 Streptomyces sp. AW19M42 | reverse complement strand
GAGCCGATGGCCCGCGCCGCCGCGCAGGGCTCGCTCGCGATGCTGGCCCGCGGCGGTGTCACCACCGCGATGGACCACCACTACGTGTACCCGCGGGACTCCGGCGACCTGTCCGGCGCGATCATCGGCGCCGCCCGCGAGACGGGCGTACGGTTCACCCTCGCCCGCGGCTCCATGGACCGCAGCGAGAAGGACGGCGGACTGCCGCCGGACTTCGCCGTGGAGACCCTCGAAGGAGCGCTCGCCGCCACCGAGGCGACCATCGACGCGCACCACGACGCCTCCTTCGACGCGATGACCCAGATCGCCGTCGCGCCCTGCTCCCCGTTCTCCGTGTCCACCGAACTGATGCGGCAGGGAGCCGAGTTGGCGCGCCGACGCGGAGTGCGACTGCACACGCACGGCTCGGAGACCGTGGAGGAGGAGAAGTTCTGCCACGAGCTGTTCGGCATGGGCCCGACCGACTACTTCGAGTCGACCGGCTGGCTCGGTGAGGACGTGTGGATGGCGCACTGCGTCCACATGAACGACTCCGACATCGCCGCCTTCGCCCGCACCGGCACCGGCGTCGCGCACTGCCCGTCCTCCAACGCCCGGCTCGCCGCGGGCATCGCCCGGGTCCCGGACATGCTTGCCGCGGGCGTCCCGGTCGGCCTCGGCGTCGACGGCACCGCGTCCAACGAGTCCGGCGAGCTCCACACCGAACTGCGCAACGCCCTCCTCATCAACCGCCTCGGCCCGCACCGCGAACGCGCCCTGAATGCCCGTCAGGCGCTGCGCCTGGGCACGTACGGCGGCGCCCAGGTCCTCGGCCGTGCCGACCAGATCGGCTCCCTGGAGCCCGGCAAGCTCGCGGACCTGGTCCTGTGGAAGCTGGACACCATCGCCCACGCCTCCATCGCCGACCCGGTGACCGCCCTGGTGTTCGGCGCCGCGGCCCCCGTCACGCTCCCCCTCGTCGACGGCAAGCCGGTCGTCGAGGGCAACCACCTGACCACCGTGGACGAGGACATCATCGCCCGCGCCACCCGCGACGAGGCCCGCCGCCTCGCGCAGATCGCCGCCGGAGCCTGACGCCCCGGCGCCCCCGACCGGCCGGCCGAGGGGGACGGCCCTCGACCGGCCGCCGTGGACCCGAGCGGGGCCCACGGCAACCGGTACGGGGAGCGCGTACCCATACGTACGCGCCCCCCGTACCGCTGAACCCAAGCTGCCCGCACCAGCTGCACGAACTGCACCAACGCTCCACCTCCCTGATACCCACGTCGCCGCAGACGTGTACCCGACCGGAGGAACCGCCGTGGCAGCTACGCCCAGGTTTCGCAATGACGCAGACGCAGCATCCGACCCCGACATATCGGAGCCGGCCCAGTCCGACCGCACTCATCCGGTCGACGAGACCCTTCCCCCACTGAAGATGTTCACCAGCGGCCTTCAGCACGTGGCCGCGATGTACGCGGGTGTGGTGGCCCCGCCCATGGTGGTGGGTCCCGCCGTGGGACTCACCCCGAAGGAGACCGCCTTCCTGGTGGCGGCGAGCCTGTTCACCGCGGGCATCGCCACCCTGCTCCAGACCCTCGGCTTCTGGCGCGTCGGCGCCCGGCTGCCGTTCGTCAACGGCGTCTCGTTCGCCGGGGTCACGCCCATGGTCGCGATCGGCAAGGACCGGGGGCACGAGGGGATCGCCGTCATCTTCGGCGCGATCATCGTCGCCAGCCTCCTCGGCTTCGTCCTCGCGCCCTACTTCTGCAAACTGGTCCGCTTCTTCCCGCCCGTCGTCACCGGCACGGTCATCACCCTGATCGGTGTCTCCCTGCTGCCGGTCGCCTTCAACTGGTCCCAGGGCGGCAACGCCACGGCCGACGACTACGGCTCCACCACCAACATCATCATGGCGGCGGTCACCCTGGTGATCGTCCTCGCGCTGAGGAAACTGCTCCGCGGCTTCTTCCAGCAGATCGCCATCCTGCTCGGACTCATCGCCGGCACCCTCATCGCGATCCCGGTCGGCATCACCGACTTCGGTGCCATCAAGGACGCCGACGTCGTCGGCTTCCCCACCCCGTTCCACTTCGGGGCACCGCAGTTCGAGATCGCCGCGATCGTCTCGATGTGCATCGTCATGCTGGTCTGCATGACCGAGTCGACCGCGGACATGCTGGCCCTCGGCAAGATCGTCGACCGCCCGGCCGACGAGCGGACCATCGAGGGCGGCCTGCGCGCCGACACCCTGGGCAGTGCCGTCAGCCCGCTGTTCAACGGCTTCATGTGCAGCGCCTTCGCCCAGAACATCGGGCTGGTGGCGATGACCAAGGTCCGCAGCCGCTTCGTGGTGGCCGTGGGCGGTGGCATCCTCATCGTGCTCGGCCTGGTCCCGGTGGCCGCCTCCGTCATCGCGCTCGTCCCGCTGCCGGTGCTCGGAGGCGCCGGCATCGTGCTCTTCGGTTCGGTCGCCGCGAGCGGCATCCAGACCCTGGCGACCGCCGCTCTGGAGAAGGGCGAGAACGCGCTGATCGTGGCCGCGGCCGTCGGCATAGGCCTGATCCCGATCGCCGCACCGGACTTCTACCACGCGTTCCCCAAGGACCTGCTCGTGGTGCTGGACTCCGGGATATCCACCGGATGTGTCGTGGCGATCGTCCTCAACCTGGCCTTCAACCACCTCGGCCGCAAGCCGGACGACGAGGCGGATGCCGAGACGGTGAGTGAGGAGCTGGCCAACGCAGCGCCGGTGAGCGTGCACTGACGCACCGTCATCGTGCTGTGGCGCGCACGGCCCCGCCCACTGGGGAGAGCCGTACGCGCCACAGCCGTGCCCGGAACCGTCAGCCGATGTGGAAGCTGTCGCCGTAGACCTTCCAGTCGAGCGGCGGGTCCAGGTTCAGATTGCCGTTCTTCAGGAAGACCCGCTGGGCGGTGTCCACCCGGCTGGTGTCCGAGTGGGCCTCCTCCTGCTGCATGGCCCAGACCCGCGCGTCCAGGAAGGCGTTGAGGTAGCTGACCTCGTCGCCGCCCTGGGCCGGCGGCTTCGCGTTCGCGAGGGCGCGGTTGCGGATGCTGCTGAAGCTCGTGCTGTCGCCGCCGTCGCCGTGCATGACGATGGCGTCGTAGTACGCGAACTGGCCGAGCGTGCCCAGTCCGTCGCTCTTGCCCCGGCTGACCGCCGGATCGAAGTACACCCGGTCGCGCTCGTCGTTCTGCGCCTGCTGGAACGCCGGGTCCTCGGCCGCGGTCTCCCAGGCCCGGGTGAAGCCCGGGTCGAGCCCGTCGTGCGAGTCGGTGCCGTCCACCTCGCGCAGGGCCGGCAGGTACTCCGCGAGCGGATTGCCCGGCTCGCGCTGGGTGTACAGCTCCACCAGGTCCAGCATGTCGCCGGTGCCGGAGCAGAAGCCGATGATGCCCGCGGTGTAGCCGCGGCCGTCGTCGATGTCCTCGATGTACCTGTACTGGGACTTCCAGTCCAGCGAGGAGTTCTCCGCGCTGGAGACCAGTTGCATGGCGATGTCCTTCTTCGCCGGATCGTCCAGCCCGGTCGCGGCGGCCTCCTGGTGGTGAACGGCCGGCGGTGCGGGGGTGGTGCCGGCGAATGCGGTGGCGGGAACAGCCGTGAGTGTCAGCCCGAGCGCGACGAGCGCGACACGCAGGGTACGGGTGCTGCGACGTGCGGTGCGCTTGTGGGGAGCGTTCACCAGTCCTCCAAGGGAGTTCGTCGTTCCGACTCTTCTGTTAGGAAGCTTTCCTATCAGGGTCGAACGAGTGCCGTACACCCCTGTGACGCATACGAGTTGGGCGCGGCCCGGAGAACAGGTGTGACGCATACGAGTTGGGCGCAGCCCGGAAAACAGGCCGGGGGCCGGTCGGGCCGACATGGCCGGCTACGGGCCATCGATCCGGTAGCTGTCGCCGTACACCTTCCACCTCAGCGGTGGCTCCAGGCCGAGCCTGCCCTCGCGCAGGAAAACCCGCTGGGCAGTCTCGACCCGGCTGGTGTCGGTGTGCGAGGGCTCCTCGCGCATCGCCGCGACCCTGGCGTCCAGGAACGCGTCAAGATACGTCCTCTCGTCGCCGCCCCGCGCGGGCGGGACGGCCTCGGCGAGCGCGCGGCGGCGCATGGTGCGGAAGCCGACCGTGCCCTCCGCGTCGCCGGACCCGTGCATCACGTACGCGTCGTAGTAGGTGAACTGGCCCAGCGCGCCGAGCCCGTCCGCCTTGGCCTGCGCGACCGCGGGGTCGAAGTACGACGCGTCCCGTTCGGCGTCCTGCGCCGACCGGAAGGCGGCGTCACCGGCCGCGTCCGCCCAGGCCTCGGTGAAGCGGCGGCCGAGCCCGGTGTGCGCGTCGCTGCCCTCGACCTTCCGCAGCGCCGGCCCGAACCTCTCCAGCTGATTTCCGGGCCTGGCCCTCACGTACCGCTCGACGACCCGGCGCATGTCGCCGGTACCGGAGCAGAAGCCGATGATGC
>CBRG010000385.1 GCA_000470535.1 Streptomyces sp. AW19M42 | reverse complement strand
CCCGGCGGTCCAGGCGCCGGTCTCCGACGCCGACCCGGTCGCCGCGGAGGACCCGGTCGCCGAGGCTCCGCACGTGGAGGTCCCGGCAGAGGAGCCGGCCGCACCGCCGCGTGCCCGTCGCCGGGCGACCCGCAAGGCCACCGCGCCCGCCGGTTCTCCGGCCGGCACCGAAGAGGCCGCGACCGTCGTGGTGACGACCTCCACCGAGCCCGAGCCCGAGGCCGAGCCGGCGTCCGCGACCGACGCCGACGCCGAGCCCGAGGCCGCTACGGCCAAGAAGGCGGCCCGCAAGACCGCCAAGAAGGCCACGGCCAAGAAGGCGGCCACGAAGAAGGCGACCACCACGAAGACGGCCGCCAAGAAGACCGCCGCGAAGAAGACGACGGCCAAGAAGGCGGCAGCGAAGAAGACGGTGGCGGCGGAGCAGCAGGCGACGTCCTCCGTCACGGCTTCGGCGGACGAGGGCTGACCGACCTCGCACCGTGCGCCCGTACGCAGCCGGACCGGTTCCGCCCCAGGGACCGGTCCGGCCGCGTACCACTCCCGGCGTGCCGCAACCCTCCCCGTGGACACGGAAGTCTGAGTACATGCGCAAGATCCAGAAGGCCGTCATACCGGCCGCCGGGCTCGGTACCCGGTTCCTGCCGGCGACCAAGGCGACTCCCAAGGAAATGCTGCCGGTGGTCGACAAGCCCGCGATCCAGTACGTCGTGGAGGAGGCCGCCGCCGCGGGACTGAGCGACGTACTGATGATCACCGGGCGCAACAAGCGCGCCCTGGAGGACCACTTCGACCGGAACTACGAGCTGGAGTCGGCGCTGACCCGTAAGGGTGACGACGAACGGCTGGTCCGGGTCCAGGAGTCCAGCGAGCTGGCGACCGTGCACTACGTCCGCCAGGGCGACCCGCGCGGCCTCGGCCACGCCGTCCTGTGCGCGGAGCCCCATGTGGGCGACGAGCCGTTCGCGGTGCTTCTGGGCGACGACCTGATCGACCCGCGCGACCCGCTGCTGGCGCGGATGACCGAGCTCCAGGAGCGCGAGGGCGGCAGCGTCGTCGCGCTGATGGAGGTGGCGCCCGAGCAGATCCACATGTACGGCTGCGCCGCGGTGGAAGCCACCGCGCAGGACGATGTGGTCCGGGTCACCGGGCTGGTCGAGAAGCCGGAGCCGGGCGAGGCACCCAGCAGCCTCGCCGTCATCGGGCGCTACGTCCTGGACCCCGCGGTCTTCGGCGTGCTGAGCGAGACGGAGCCGGGCCGGGGCGGCGAGATCCAGCTGACGGACGCGCTCCAGCAACTGGCTGTCGACGAGAGGATCGGCGGCCCGGTCCACGGCGTCGTCTTCCGCGGCCGCCGTTACGACACCGGTGACCGAGGCGACTATCTGCGGGCCATCGTCAGACTCGCCTGCGAACGCGAGGACCTGGGCCCCGACTTCCGCAGCTGGCTGCGTGGTTACGTGGCGGCCGAGCTCTGAGAGGCTGTCGGGGCCGTTCCCGTACGGCAGCCGGACCCACCACCCGGGACATACGCACCAAGGCCCACCAAGGAACAAGGAGAACCCTCATGATCGGCATGATTCTGGCGGCCGGCGCAGGCCGTCGTCTGCGCCCCTACACCGACACGTTGCCCAAGGCCCTGGTGCCGGTCGGGCCCGAAGGGAACGAGGAGAGCCTGACCGTCGTCGACCTGACCCTGGGCAACTTCGCCGAGGTCGGTCTGACCGAGGTCGCGATCATCGTGGGCTACCGCAAGGAGGCCCTGTACGAGCGCAAGGCCGCCCTTGAGGCCAAGTACGGCGTCACCCTCACGCTGATCGACAACGACAAGGCCGAGGAGTGGAACAACGCCTACTCCCTCTGGTGCGGCCGTGACGCCCTGAAGGACGGCGTGATCCTCGCCAACGGCGACACCGTGCACCCCGTCTCCGTGGAGAAGACGCTGCTGGCCGCCCGGGGCGACGGCAAGAAGATCATCCTCGCCCTCGACACGGTGAAGAAGCTCGCCGACGAGGAGATGAAGGTCGTCGTCGAGGAGGGCAAGGGCGTTCAGCGGATCACCAAGCTGATGGACCCGGCCGAGGCCACCGGCGAGTACATCGGCGTCACCCTCATCGAGGGCGAGGCGGCCGTGGAGCTGGCCGACGCGCTGAAGACCACCTTCGAGCGGGACCCGGACCTCTACTACGAGGACGGCTACCAGGAGCTCGTCAACCGAGGCTTCAAGGTCGACGTGGAGCCGATCGGCGACATCAAGTGGGTGGAGATCGACAACCACGAGGACCTGGCCAAGGGCAGGACCATCGCGTGCCAGTACTGACCCGGCTGATCCCCGCGCCGGTCGTCGTCGACATCCGGGCCGGCGCGCTGGCGGATCTGGCGGGTGTCCTCGCCGATCAGCGCATCTCCGGCTCCGGGAAGCTCGCGGTCGCGATCAGCGGGGGTTCCGGGCGGGCGCTGCGGGAACGGCTTTCGGGCAGCCTGCCCGGTGCCTCCTGGTTCGAGGTCGGTGGCGGCACGCTGAACGATGCCGTCAAGCTGGCCGAGGACATGAAGTCCGGGCGGTACGACGCCGTGGTCGGCCTCGGCGGCGGCAAGATCATCGACTGTGCCAAGTTCGCGGCGGCTCGCATCGGACTGCCGCTGGTCGCCGTGGCGACGAACCTGTCGCACGACGGTCTGTGCTCACCGGTGGCCACGCTGGACAACGACGCGGGCCGCGGCTCGTACGGGGTGCCGAATCCGATCGCCGTCGTCATCGACCTCGACATCATCCGTGAGGCCCCGGTCCGCTTCGTGCGGTCCGGGATCGGGGACGCGCTCTCGAACATCTCCGCGGTGGCGGACTGGGAGCTCGCCCACCGGGTCAACGGCGAGGACATCGACGGACTGGCCGCGGCGATGGCCCGGCAGGCCGGTGAGGCCGTGCTGCGCCACCCCGGGTCCCTGGACGAGGACCGGTTCCTCCAGGTGCTGGCGGAGGGGCTGGTGCTGACCGGCATCTCGATGTCGGTCGCGGGCGACAGCCGGCCCGCCTCCGGTGCCTGCCACGAGATCAACCACGCCTTCGACCTGCTGTTCCCCCGGCGGGCGGCCAGCCACGGGGAGCAGTGCGGTCTGGGCGCGGCCTTCGCCATGTACCTGCGCGGCGCCCACCAGGAGTCCGCGCGGATGACCGCGACGCTGCGGCGCCACGGCCTGCCTGTCACCGCGCGGGAGATCGGGTTCAGCGTGGACGAGTTCGTCTCCGTGGTCGAGTTCGCGCCCCGGACCAGGCCGGGCCGGTACACGATCCTGGAACACCTGAATCTGTCCCCGGACGGGATCAGGGAGGCCTACGCCGGCTACGTCAGGGCGGCCGAGGCCTGAAACGGGGCCCGGTTTGACCGGGGTATCCCGGGCCCCGTAATCTGGACCGTCGGCGTTTGTTTCGCCACACCTCTGAGCACTCACCTCCCGCTCGTACGGGAGAGGCCGCTCGTCCAATCCGGATCATCACGGGTCCCCGGACCCGTGTGAGCGGCTGGCCTCAGAGGTTTTCGCTTCGAGTGAGAGTGAGATCCGCGTGTACGCCATCGTGCGCAGCGGTGGTCGACAGCACAAGGTTGCTGTCGGCGACATCGTTGAGGTTGACAAGATTCCCACCGCCAGTGTTGGCGACACGGTAGAGCTCTCTACCCTGCTCGTTGTCGACGGCGACGCCGTGACCAGCGACCCGTGGGTGCTTGACGGCATCAAGGTCCAGGCCGAGATCGTGGACCACCACAAGGGCGCGAAGATCGACATCCTTCGCTACAAGAACAAGACCGGCTACCGCCGTCGCCAGGGTCACCGCCAGCAGTACACGGCGATCAAGGTCACCGGTATCCCCGCGGCTGCGAAGTAAGGGACTGAGGAGACATGGCACATAAGAAGGGCGCATCGTCCACTCGGAACGGGCGCGATTCCAATGCTCAGCGGCTCGGCGTGAAGCGCTTCGGCGGTCAGGCCGTCAACGCCGGTGAGATCCTGGTCCGCCAGCGCGGCACCCACTTCCACCCGGGCACGGGCGTCGGCCGTGGCGGCGATGACACGCTGTTCGCCCTCGCCGCCGGTGCGGTCGAGTTCGGCACGCACCGTGGCCGCAAGGTCGTGAACATCGTTCCGATCGCCGGCTGATTTTCGGCGTTCGTCGAGCGGTTTGACGTGGAGGCGGACCTCACTTCCTGTTCCGGGAAGTGGGTCCGCCTTTCGCGTGTTGCTCCTGAGGGGGCACGAGCGAGACTTTTCTGCACGTATGTAACTGGAGGTTCCAACCATGACCACCTTCGTGGACCGCGTCGAGCTGCATGCCGCCGCGGGTAACGGGGGCCACGGCTGCGCCTCCGTTCACCGTGAGAAGTTCAAGCCGCTCGGCGGCCCGGACGGCGGCAACGGCGGCCGTGGTGGCGATGTGACCCTGATCGTCGACCAGGCCGTCACCACGCTGCTCGACTACCACCACCACCCCCACCGCAAGGCCACCAACGGTCAGCCCGGTGCCGGTGACAACCGCACCGGCAAGGAGGGCCAGGACCTGATCCTGCCCGTGCCGGACGGCACCGTCGTGCTCGACACCGACGGCAACGTCCTCGCGGACCTCGTCGGCCAGGGGACCATGTTCGTCGCGGGCCAGGGCGGCAGAGGCGGCCTCGGCAACGGCGCGCTGGCCTCCGCCCGGCGCAAGGCGCCCGGCTTCGCGCTGCTCGGTGAGCCCGGTGAGAGCCGGGACATCGTCCTGGAGCTCAAGACCGTCGCCGACGTGGCCCTGGTGGGCTACCCGAGCGCCGGGAAGTCCTCGCTGATCTCGGTCCTGTCGGCCGCCAAGCCGAAGATCGCCGACTACCCGTTCACGACCCTGGTCCCGAACCTCGGCGTCGTCACCGCGGGCTCCACCGTCTACACCATCGCGGACGTCCCGGGCCTGATCCCCGGAGCCAGCCAGGGCAAGGGCCTCGGCCTGGAGTTCCTGCGCCACGTCGAGCGCTGCTCGGTCCTCGTGCACGTACTGGACACGGCGACGCTGGAGTCCGACCGCGACCCGCTCTCCGACCTCGACATGATCGAGGAGGAGCTGAAGCTGTACGGCGGTCTGGAGGACCGGCCCCGCGTCGTCGTCCTCAACAAGATCGACATCCCGGACGGCCAGGACCTCGCGGAGATGATCCGCCCGGACCTGGAGGCCCGTGGCTACCGCGTCTTCGAGGTATCCGCCGTCGCCCGCACCGGGCTCAAGGAGCTCTCCTTCGCGCTGGCCGGTGTCATCGCCGAGGCGCGTGCCGCGAAGCCGGTGGAGGAGGCGACCCGTATCGTCATCCGGCCCAAGGCCGTGGACGACGCCGGTTTCACCGTGACACTGGAGGACGACGGCATCTACCGGGTGCGCGGCGAGAAGCCGGAGCGCTGGGTGCGCCAGACCGACTTCAACAACGACGAGGCCGTCGGCTACCTCGCGGACCGGCTGAACCGGCTCGGTGTCGAGGACGCGCTGCGCAAGGCGGGCGCCCGCGCGGGCGACGGAGTGGCCATCGGCGCCGAGGACAACGCCGTGGTCTTCGACTGGGAGCCGACCGTGACGGCCGGCGCCGAGATGCTCGGCCGCCGAGGCGAGGACCACCGCCTGGAGGAGCCGCGTCCGGCCGCGCAGCGCCGTCGCGACCGCGAGGACGAGCGCGACGACATCAGCAAGGAGTACCAGGAGTTCGACCCGTTCGCGTAAGCGACGGGAGGCCTCCGCCGGTCCCGGTTCCCCTTGGGGGAGCCGGGACCGCGTGCTTTCCGGGCCGTCAGGACCGGCCGGTGCCCTCCAGGGCTTCGGCGGGGGAGGGCGCCGGGGTGCGCTCGTCGAGCGGGACGAACGGCAGCATCGTCTCCTCGCCCAGGAACACCCGGCGCACGACGCGTTCGGCGGCGTGGCCGTCGTCGAAGTCGCAGAAGCGCTCCCGGAACACCTTGCGCAGCCCGGCCGACTTCTCGCTCCGCCACTCCCGGGAGCCCAGCACAGAGGTGAGCTGCTCCTGGCTGGTGGCCACGGCGCCCGGGGGCTCGGCCAGCAGGTCGAAGTAGGTGCCGCGCACGGCCCGGTAGGTGTCCCAGTCGTCGGCGTAGATCACGATCGGCCGGTCCAGGTTGGCGTAGTCGAACATCGCCGAGGAGTAGTCCGTGATCAGGGCGTCCGCCGCGAGGTAGAGCTGTTCGACGTTCCCGTGCGCGGAGACGTCGATGATCCGGCCGCTGGCCTGGAGGTCGGCGAGCCGGCCGGTCGGCTTGTAGAAGTAGTGGCCGCGCACCAGCAAAGTGACGTCGGGTCCCAGCTCCTCGGCCAGCCTCGGCAGGTCGAGCCGCGGGGCGAAGGACTTCTCGTACTCGCGGTGGGTCGGCGCGTAGAGGAAGGCCGTCGAGCCGTCCGCCAGGCCGAGTTCACGGCGGGCCCGTGAGACGTCGGCCGCGGTGGCGTTGAGCAGTACGTCGTTGCGCGGATAGCCGGTCTCCAGCGAGGTGTACCGGCAGGGGTACACCCGCTCCCACACGGTGGTGGAGAAGCGGTTCGCGGACAGGCTGTAGTCCCAGCGGTCGCACCGGCGGAGCAGCTTCTCCATGTCCATGCTGGTGGACGCCGGGTACTGGGCCTGGTCGAGGCCCATCGTCTTCAGCGGGGTGCCGTGGTGGGTCTGCAGATGGATCTGGCCGTCGCGCTTGATCACGGTGTCGCCGAAGTTCACGTTGTTCGTGAGGTACTTCGCGCGGGCCATCACCGACCAGTACTCGCGGGAGCCGACCACCACCGCCTCGACGCCCTTGGGCACCCGGTCGCGGTGCTCGGACCTGACCGCCCAGACCCGCCGCATGTCCGGGGCCAGCCGGCCCAGCTCCGCCTCGATGGCCGCGGGGTTGCAGGAGTAGCCGCGGCCCCAGTACGCGGAGAACACCGCGAGGTTGTCGTCCAGCGGCATGCGCAGCTGTGACCTGTAGAACATGCCGAGGGCGGCGCGCTTGGCCCGGCCGACGCGGGCCCGGCCGCCCACCTTGGCCCGGTTGCGCACGTTGTTGACCCGGGTGACGCCGACCAGCGCCGGGTAGGAGTCGAGGCCGAGCAGGGCGTACTTGTAGCCCTTGCCGCCCAGCGGCCGCTGGAAGCCCTCCGGGAGGCGGCTGCGGTAGTCCTTGGCCGCGCGGTGGAAGAACTCGGCGCGGGCGTTGTGCGGAAGCCGGCCGGGCTTTTCCAGGACGGTCAGAAAGTGGTCGGTCATCTTTCTGAAGAGCGCGGGGCGCCAGGAATCCAGCTCCGGCCGCGCGTCCAGATAGGCGAAGACGCGGTCGTACTGGTCGAAGACGTCGAAGTGTTTGCGGCTGACCGTGCGGAGGATGTTCCCGCCCTCGCGCCGCTGCCGGTACAGCACGCAGGAGCGGTCCAGGACGCCGATGGTCTCCGCCGAGATCAGCGAGGAGAACGTCCACGGCGCGTCCTCGTAATAGCCGGGCGGGAAGCGGAAACCGTGCCCGGTGACGAACGCGCGGCGGTAGGCCTTGTTCCACACGATCTGCAGCAGATCCAGCAGCTGTGGCCGGTCCGCCAGTGCGAAGACGGCGGGACCGCTCTCGTCCAGCAGCTCCGCGCGTTTGTTGCGCAGCAGCCGACCGTCCCAGTAGGTGCGGGTGTAGTCGAAGACCAGGACGTCCGGGTCGTCCGTCGCGTCGAGGCGCGCCGCGATGGCCGCCAGCGAACCCGGGGCCAGGGTGTCGTCGCTGTCCAGGAAGAGCAGATAGTCACCGGTCGCCTCGTCCATCCCCGCGTTGCGGGCGTGTCCCAGACCCACGTTCTCGGTGAGGTGGAGCACACGGACGCGGGCGTCGCGTTCCGCGTATGTGTCGAGGATCGCGCCGGAACCGTCCGGCGAGCAGTCGTCGACGCCGATGATCTCGAAGTCGGTGAAGTCCTGCTGGAGCACGGAGTCGAGACACTCCCCGATGTACCCCTGCACGTTGTACGCAGGCACGATGAGTGTCAGTCGAGGCATCGTCCACCAGTCCAGAGAGCTGTCCGAGGGTGTGTGCGAGGTGCGCGGTGCGCACCGCCGAACAGTGCGGCGGAGTCCAGCACCCGGACAGCGTAATTGATTGCTGTCAGCCTCCTTTGAGCGGCAAGGGGCGGGCCCGGCGGTCCGACGCCGGATGACACGTAGAGTGATGTGGACGGCTAGGGCCTCGGACAGGGAGACGCACGACATGACCTGGATGGTTACGGGCGGAGCGGGATACATCGGCGCACACGTCGTGCGTGCGATGCTCGCGGGCGGCCGACAGGTCGTCGTGTACGACGACCTGTCGACCGGGAGCGCCGAGAAGGTGCCCGACGGGGTGACCCTGGTGACCGGCAGCGTCCTGGACCGTCCGGCCCTGGACGCGGCGATCCGCGACCACGGTGTGACCGGTGTGGTGCACATCGCGGGCAAGAAGCAGGTGGGCGAGTCCGTCGAGCGGCCCCTGCACTACTACCGCGAGAACGTGACGGGCCTGGAGGTGCTGCTGGAGAGCATGGTCGACGCGGGCGTCGACCGGCTGGTGTTCTCCTCCTCCGCCGCCGTCTACGGCATGCCCGACGTCACCCTCGTCACCGAGGACACCCCGTGCGCGCCGATGAGCCCGTACGGCGAGACCAAGCTCGTCGGTGAGTGGCTGATCCATGCCGCCGCCCGCGCCCACGGGCTGCGCTGTGCCTCGCTCCGCTACTTCAACGTGGCCGGTGCGGCGTCGCCGGAGCTGGCCGACGCCGGGGTGTTCAACCTGATCCCGATGGTCTTCGAGCGCCTTGAGGCCGGTGAGGGTCCCCGGATCTTCGGCGACGACTACGCGACGCCGGACGGCACCTGCGTGCGCGACTACATCCACGTCGAGGACATCGCCTCCGCCCACCTCGCGGCCGCGCGCCGGCTCGACGACGCGGAGCGGGGTACGGATCTGACGCTCAACATCGGACGCGGTGAGGGCAGTTCCGTACGGGAGATGGTCGACCGGATCCTCAAGGTGACGGACAACGGGGACATCGCCCCCGAGGTGACCGCCCGCCGGCCCGGCGACCCGGCGCGGGTGGTCGCGGCCGCCGACCGGATCCGGGCGGAGCTGGGCTGGTCCGCCCGGTACGGCGTGGACGAGATGATCGACTCCGCCTGGCAGGGCTGGCGGCTGCGCCACCCGTAGGCCGGACCACCGGGCCCACAAGCGGTGGCGCGTCTATCCCTCCGGTGCGGGCTCCAGCGCTTCCTCGCCCGCCGCGTCGGCCTCCGCGAGCGCGCCCCGCTGTGCGGGTATCCCCGGGAGCAGTCGGCGCGCCATCCGTACGCGGTGCTCGTCCGCGATCTCGCACAGCCCGAGCGCGGCCTCGCTGAAGCGTGCGTGGGAGGGCGGCTCCGAGGGGCCGAGGAGGTGGAGCTTCAGACCGGCGCGGGCAGCGGCCAGCCCGTCGTTGGCGGGGTGGCGCACCGAGTCGAGGAGGGCGGCGACACCGGCCGCGTCCGGCGTCAGGACCGTCGCCGCCCGGACCGTCGGGAACGCCTCGCGGAACCGCTCCTCCGACAGCTCGCCGGTGTTCGCGACGGCGTACGGCTTCTCCGCCGCCAGGTAGTCCGTGACCACGCTCGACACATCGCTGATCAACAGGTCCGCCTCATTGAAGCAGGAGTACAGCGCGGGCTGCGAGGCCGTGATGACCTGGTGCTCCGCCGGCGGGAGCGACGCCCAGTGGGCAACTTCCCAGGCCGCCGTCGCCGCGGCGACCGCCTCGGCCCGGCCGGGCTCCGGCGTGCTCTGCACCAGCATGCGTTCCGCGTCGTCCGCGTCGTCCCGGAACGAGGCGGCGGTCAGCGCGTCCAGCTCCGCGGCCCGGCGGGCCGGCTCGGTGGCGGCCCGCGGACCGGGGCGCGG
>CBRG010000384.1 GCA_000470535.1 Streptomyces sp. AW19M42 | reverse complement strand
CGTTTCTCTGAGGTGCGGCCGGAGCGGCCGCCGGGGAGGTGAGGCGACAGTAGGACCCGCACATCACGGCCCACAAGACTCCTGCGAGACGTTTCCGTCAGATTGCTGTTCAAGTACAGGTCTTCGTAGGGTTTTTGCGTAGCGAGGATATTTCATTGCGAGAGAGGAACCGACCGGGGTGATCACCCACCTGCCCGCGCCGTGCTGGAGTCCGAACCGGCCAAGGCAGCCGAGGCAGCACCGCCGCCCGGACCGGCGGAGCGCAACGAGTTCGGAGCAAACCCGCAGCTCAGGAGTTTCCGCAGGTCAGATTGGGTGGCGTAACTTCGGCGTAACATCGCGTGAGGTGCTCGCCGGGTAGCGTGAGGGCCGAGAGGAGGTGGTGGGACACCCCATGCGTGACGAAGAGCCCCCGCTCCGGGAGCGGCAGCCCCTGCCCCGCGCCGAACGTGCACGGCAGATCGCGGACACCCTGCGCCAGCGGATCACCTCCGGCCGCTACGAAGACGGCATGCTGCCCGACGAACGCGCCCTGGGCCACCTGCTCGGCGCCTCCCGCAACACCATCAGGGAGGCCCTCGGGCTGCTGCGCGACGAAGGGCTGATCACCCGCAGACGGGGCATCGGCACCCAGATCGTGACGGCGAAGTACGGGCACGGCCTCGACCGCCTCACCGGCCTCGCGGAGACCCTCATCGGCTACGGCACCGTGGCGAACACGGTGCGCGCGGCCCGGCTCGTACCGCACGCGCCGAAGGCGGTCACGGAGCGGCTCCACCTGCCCGACGGCTCCGAAGCGGTGTACCTGGAGCGGCTGCGCAGCCTGGACGGCCGGCCGCTCTCCGTCGACTCGACCTGGCTCGCCCCCGACATCGGGCGCCCCCTCCTCGACTGCGACCTCGCCCACCGGGACGTCTTCACGCTCATCGAGGAGACCACCGGGACCCGGCTCGGCAGCGCCGAGATCACCGTGCACGCCGTCACCGCGGAACCCGACACCGCGCGCCTCCTCCACATCCCCGCCGGAGCGGCCCTGTTCGTGATCGACCGCCTCACCCGGCTGGCCGACGGCCGTCCCGTGGACACCGAGTCCCTGCGGGTGCGGGCCGACCGGTTCGCCCTGCACACGCTGCTCCACCGAGGCGCCGCACCACCTCACGCCACCGCCTGACGAGGCGTTTCCCCACCTCACCCCACCGCCTGACGAGACGTTTCCCCACCCCTGCACCCGTCGCTTCCCGACCGGGGCGGCGTCCACCCACCCCTGCACCGCCCGCGGAGGCACCGCCATGCCCTGGACCCCCGACACCCTCACCCTGGTTCTGCTCGCCCTGTTCGGCCTCGCGGGCGGCATCGGGATCACCGCGATCGGGCCGGGCGGGGTGCTGCCCACCATCGGCATGTTCCTGCTGACCGGGCTCACCCCGGCCGGCGTCGCGGGCACCGCCATCGTCACCCACGTGGCGACCGGCGTCCTCGGCACCGCCGCGTACACCAGGTCCGGGCAGCTGAGGGATCCGGTCACGCGACGCACCGCCGTGGTCCTCGCCGCGAGCGCCCTCGTCGGCACCCCCGTCGGCGTGCTGCTCAACACCCAGGTCTCCGGGCGGCTGTTCGGCATCCTGCTGGCGTGCGCCGTCACGGTGACCGGCCTGCTGGTGTGGCTCCGCGAGCGCCGCACGGCAACCTCGCAGGCGGCCGGGGGCCCGGTGCGCCTACCGCTCGCGCACACCGTCGCGGTGGGGGTCACGGTGGCCGTCGCGGCGGGCCTCTTCGGCCTGGGCGGACCGATGCTGAGCGTGCCGCTCCTGGTCGTCTGCGGGCTCCCGGTGCTCTCCGCGCTGGCCGCGGCGCAGGCGCAGTCCGTGGTGATCGCGGGCGTGGGCACCATCGGCTACGTGCAGCACGGCTCCGTCGACTGGACCCTGGCCGCCGTGGTCGGCGTACCGGAACTGGTGGGGGTGCTCGTGGGCTGGCGCATCGCCCGCTCCGTCCCGGCCCGCCGCCTCAAGTACGCCATGGCCGGCATGCTCCTGGCGCTGGCCCCGTACCTCGCGTTCCACTCCTGACGCGGCCGCGCGCACGACCGGGCCCCGCGCCCCCCTACCCGGGTGCCAGCCGCCACGCCGCCGGATGAGCACCTGGGTATCACGCGCGGGGCGGGCCGCGAGGGGCATCGTGGAGGCGTTCGCACACGTACCGCGCAACACGCGACACATCAGGCCGTGCCGCGCAGCGCCGCCCGAACGGGGAGTCCCAGGTGCCCGCAGTCCCGCGTACCCGTACCCACAACCGCCGGCAGGTCCTCACCGCCGCCCTCGCCGCGTCCGCCCTGGTGGCCACCGGCGCCATCCCGTCCTTCGCGGCCGGCGGCCGGCGGGCCCGCACCGCCCTGCCGACCGCGCGACTGCCCCGGCCCACCGGACCGTTCGAGGTCGGCTCCACCGTGCACCACCTCGTCGACCCGGCCCGGACGGAGCCCTGGCTGCCGGGCACCACCGCCCGCCGCGAGCTGATGATCAGCGTCCGCTACCCGGCCGCACCCGGCGGCTCCGGCCGGCGTGAGCCGCAGATGACGGCCGCGGCCGCCGCGCACTTCGGCGGAGCGGAGGGGGCCGCCGCCCTGAACCTGGGGATGGCGCCCGGGTCCGTCGACTGGGGCGCCACGCTCAGCCACGCCCGCCGCGACGCCCCCGTCGCCGCGCGGGCAGGCCGGCTGCCCGTCGTGCTGTACTCCGGCGGACTGGGCGACCCGCGCACCTGGAACACCGCCCTGGTGGACGATCTGGCGAGCCACGGGTACGCGGTCGTCACGATCGACCACACCTACGAGGCGACCGAGGTGGAGCTCCCCGGCGGGCGCCTCGCCACCCCGCGGATCTTCGACGGGGCCCCGCCCAGCGATCCGGACGCGATCAGCGCCCTGCTGCGCAAGGTCCTCGCGGTCCGGGTGGCCGACACCCGGTTCGTGCTCGACCGGCTCCCGGAGCTGAACCGGACACGCTTCGGGGACGTGCTCGATCTGCGCCGGACCGGCATGTTCGGCCACTCCGCGGGCGGCTTCACCGCGGCCCAGACGATGCACGACGACCGGCGGATCCGGGCGGGCGTCAACATGGACGGGGAGATGGACTACGTGGGCGGCGAGCTGCCAGACGGCAGCCGGCTGAGCACGGTGGCCACGGACGGGCTGGACCGGCCACTGCTCCTGATGGGGACGGCCGGTGAGGGCTCGGGCGACTACCGGCAGCAGCCGTCCTGGGCCGCGTTCTGGAAGAACACCCGAGGCTGGCGGGCGGACGTCACCCTGACCGGCTCGCGCCATGCCTCCTACACCGACGCCCAGTTGCTGCTCCCGCAGCTGGCCCGGCAGGGCGTGGAGCCGGACGGCGGACTGACCGCGGCGGTCGGGACGGTACGGCCGGACCGGGCGGCGGCCGCGAGCCGCGCGTACGCGGCGTCGTTCTTCGGGCGGTGGCTGCGCGGGCACGACGACTGCCTGCTGCACGGCCCCTCCGACCGCTTCCCGGAGATGGTGTTCACGCCGTAGGGCCTACGACGCCGGCCCCCGGGGATCGCTCCCCGGGGGCCGGCGTCGTGATGCTGTGATGCTGTGCCAGAACTACCGATCCGTGAGGATCAGAAGTCCATGTCACCGCCCGGCATGCCGCCCGGAGCGCCGCCGGCAGCGGCCTTCTCCGGCTTGTCGGCGATGACGGCCTCGGTGGTGAGGAAGAGCGCGGCGATGGACGCGGCGTTCTGCAGGGCGGAGCGCGTGACCTTCGCCGGGTCGATGATGCCCTCGGCGATCATGTCGACGTACTCGCCGGACGCGGCGTTGAGGCCGTGACCGATCGGCAGGTTGCGCACCTTCTCGACGACGACTCCACCCTCAAGACCACCGTTGACGGCGATCTGCTTGAGCGGGGCCTCCAGCGCCAGCTTGACGGCGTTGGCGCCGGTCGCCTCGTCACCCGAGAGCTCCAGCTTCTCGAAGACGGCCGAGGCCTGGAGCAGAGCCACGCCACCACCGGCGACGATGCCCTCCTCAACGGCGGCCTTGGCGTTGCGCACCGCGTCCTCGATGCGGTGCTTGCGCTCCTTGAGCTCGACCTCGGTGGCGGCACCGGCCTTGATGACGGCCACGCCGCCGGCCAGCTTCGCGAGGCGCTCCTGGAGCTTCTCGCGGTCGTAGTCCGAGTCGGAGTTCTCGATCTCGGCACGGATCTGGTTGACGCGGCCCTGGACCTGGTCGCTGTCACCGGAGCCGTCGACGATCGTCGTCTCGTCCTTGGTGATGACGACCTTGCGGGCGCGGCCGAGCAGGTCGAGACCGGCGTTCTCCAGCTTGAGGCCGACCTCCTCGGAGATGACGGTGCCACCGGTGAGGATGGCGATGTCACCGAGCATGGCCTTGCGGCGGTCACCGAAGCCCGGAGCCTTGACGGCGACGGACTTGAAGGTGCCACGGATCTTGTTGACGACCAGGGTCGACAGGGCCTCGCCCTCGACGTCCTCGGCGATGATCAGCAGCGGCTTGCCGGACTGCATGACCTTCTCCAGCAGCGGAAGGAGGTCCTTCACGTTGCTGATCTTCGAGTTCACGATCAGGATGTACGGGTCGTCCAGGGACGACTCCATGCGCTCCATGTCCGTGGCGAAGTACGCCGAGATGTAGCCCTTGTCGAAGCGCATGCCCTCGGTGAGCTCAAGCTCAAGACCGAAGGTCTGCGACTCCTCGACGGTGATGACGCCTTCCTTGCCGACCTTGTCCATGGCCTCGGCGATGAGCTCACCGATCTGGGTGTCAGCGGCGGAGATGGAGGCGGTCGAAGCGATCTGCTCCTTGGTCTCCACGTCCTTGGCCTGCTCCAGGAGGGCGGCGGAGACGGCCTCGACGGCCTTCTCGATGCCCCGCTTGAGAGCCATCGGGTTGGCACCCGCGGCCACGTTGCGCAGACCCTCGCGGACGAGCGCCTGGGCGAGAACGGTGGCGGTGGTCGTACCGTCGCCGGCGACGTCGTCCGTCTTCTTGGCGACCTCCTTGACCAGCTCCGCACCGATCTTCTCGTACGGGTCCTCCAGCTCGATCTCCTTGGCGATGGAAACACCATCGTTGGTGATCGTGGGGGCGCCCCACTTCTTCTCAAGGACGACGTTGCGGCCCTTGGGGCCGAGGGTGACCTTGACGGCGTCGGCGAGCTGGTTCATGCCGCGCTCAAGACCGCGCCGGGCCTCCTCGTCGAACGCGATGATCTTGGCCATATGAAGTGGTCCTCCCGGACAGGGGTGGATTCTCCGGACCGAGTGGCGCCCGCGACGGACGGCCTGCCGCCTGCCGGTTCCTTGCCCCGGCAGACCTGCGGGCCTCACCGGCCCGGTCCAAGTTTCTGTCACTCTCACCCGGAGAGTGCTAAGCCCAATGATTAGCACTCGACCCCCGAGAGTGCAAGCGTCCCCCTCCGGATGTGGACACCGCGGACACCGGCGAGGGCGCATCAGGACGCACGGAGGGCCCGTACCCCAGGGGTACGGGCCCTCCGTGCGTGAGTAGTGTCGTTGGCCGACCGTGCCGAGCTCAGCCGACAGCTAGCTTGACCATGTCCGCCTGCGGCCCCTTCTGGCCCTGCGAGATTTCGAATTCAACTCGCTGACCCTCTTCGAGGGTGCGGTATCCGTCCATCTGGATCGCGCTGTAGTGGACGAAAACATCCGCACCACCGTCGACCGCGATGAAGCCGTACCCCTTCTCCGCGTTGAACCACTTGACGGTGCCCTGAGCCATGCCTAACTCCCCTATTACTGGCCCTTGCACAGGACCGCACTTCGCGGGCCCGGGTCAGAACTCACCCTCCGACAGGAGAGGGTGCGTGCGCCGGAACGCGTCGACCGCGGCCGAATGTATCTGCCCAACTGCCCTCTGCAACAGGTCAATCGGACGAGAATTCTGGGCAGCGCCGATCACCCGAATCCGAGGAATTCATCGACTTCCAGGGCAAGTCGGGCCAGGCAAAGGCGACTTATGGCGCAAGAGGCTCAGGCACTTTGGCTGCATCTTGTCGTGGCCGGGCGCGTTCTCATACGCGGGGGGGCACGGGCAGCGGAGGGGGCTTCCCACACTGTACCGCGTTCAACCATGCAGAATTGCCCCCTCCGCTTCTGTCGCGGAGAGGGCAATTCCGGTGACTCGGTGCAGTGGGACCGCTCGGGTCCCGGGGCTCAGCAGCCGCCGGCGACGGCCGGGATGATCGAGATGCCGGCGCCCTCGGGGGTGAGCGTCTCCAGGCCGCCCTCGAAGCGCACGTCGTCGTCGTTGACGTACACGTTGACGAAGCGGCGGAGCCTGCCCTGGTCGTCCAGGACGCGGGCGGCGATGCCCGGGTGGTCCTTCTCCAGGGACTCGATGACCTGGGAGAGGGTCGCCCCCTCGGCCGGAACCTCGGCCTGGCCGCCCGTGTAGGTGCGGAGGATGGTGGGGATACGGACCTTGACGCTCATGGTGGGTGCCCTTCCTGAAGTCACGGGTGATCGGAGGCTGCGGCAGCCTCTCAGCTGGTACCGAGTCCGGCGGCGCGGAAGGCGTCCAGGCTCGGACGGATCGTCGCCGTCGCCTGCGAGGTGGCGGCCACCGCGTCCAGCGTCTTCAGGCCGTCACCGGTGTTCAGTATGACCGTGGACAGCGACGGGTCCAGGAGACCGGCCTCGATGAGCTTCTTCGTCACGCCGACCGTCACACCGCCCGCGGTCTCGGCGAAAATGCCCTCGGTGCGCGCCAGGAGCTTGATCGCGTCGACTACCTGCTCGTCGTTCACGTCCTCCACCGCACCACCCGTACGGCGGGCGATGTCCAGGACGTAGGGGCCGTCGGCCGGGTTGCCGATGGCGAGGGACTTGGCGATCGTGTTCGGCTTCTGCGGGCGGACCACGTCGTGACCGGCCTTGAAGGCGGTGGAGACCGGCGAGCAGCCCTCGGCCTGGGCGCCGAAGATGCGGTACGGCTTGTCCTCGACCAGCCCGAGCTTGATCAGCTCCTGGAGGCCCTTGTCGATCTTCGTGAGCTGCGAGCCGGACGCGATCGGGATGACGATCTGGTCGGGCAGCCGCCAGCCGAGCTGCTCGCAGATCTCGTACGCGAGCGTCTTGGAGCCCTCGCCGTAGTACGGGCGGAGATTGACGTTGACGAAACCCCAGCCCTCCCCGAGCGGATCTCCGATGAGCTCCGAGCAGAACCGGTTGACGTCGTCGTAATTGCCCTCGATGCCGACCAGCTCACCGCCGTAGACCGCGGCCATGACGACCTTGCCCTGCTCCAGGTCGTGCGGGATGAACACGCAGGAGCGCAGCCCCGCGCGGGCTGCGGCGGCGCCCACCGCACCGGCGAGGTTGCCGGTGGAGGAGCAGGAGAGCGTGGTGAAACCGAAGGCGCGGGCGGCCTCGACGGCGATCGCGACGACACGGTCCTTGAAGGAGTGCGTCGGGTTGCCGGAGTCGTCCTTGACGTACAGGCCGCCGGTGACGCCCAGCTCACGGGCGAGGTTGTCGGCCTTGACCAGCTTCGTGAAGCCGGGGTTGATGTTGGGCTTGTCCGCGACGTCGGCGGGGACCGGCAGCAGCGGCGCGTAGCGCCAGATGTTGTCGGGTCCGGCCTCGATGCGCTTCTTCAGCTCGTCCGGGGAGCCGGTCGGCAGGTCGTACGCCACTTCGAGCGGCCCGAAACAGGTCGCACAGGCGAAAAGGGGACCGAGCGCGAATCGCTCTCCGCACTCGCGGCAGGAAAGTGCCGCGGCGGGACCGAGGTCCACGGAAGATTCGGTGGATGCTGCAACAGTCTGAACAGCCATGATGGCGAGGCCCTTTCTCCTCATCTTCCTTGTGACGCATTTCGCCACAAGACGGAATTGGCACCGTCCCCACCTGACCTCGCGGTCGGCGGGATGGTTGCCGGGACTTCAACGGGCCGTTCCCTCTGTCCCTCTGGATGAGCGCTATGGCACTGGATCATCGATCCAGGCGTTTGTCGGCGGATGGGCCCCGGCATGCCACGGCCATCTGCGTTGTTCAGACTGTAACCGAAGCACCGGACTGTTGAGATAGTCGTCCGAACCGCGAGATGGATCACATACAGGGAGTATCGACCGTGCTGGAAGAGGTCGAACGCTGGCTGACCAGGCGTTCCTGGTCGTGCGCCGACCGCCCGCTGGAGCAGCTCATGGCCGCCCGGAGCGGCGACCCGCGCCGAGGGAGCGTGAGTGTCGTCCTGCCCGCGCTCAACGAGGCCGCGACGGTCGGGGACATCGTCCGGACGATCCGGCGCGAGCTCATGGAGCGGGTCCGGCTGGTCGACGAACTCGTGGTGATCGACTCCGGCTCCACCGACGACACCGCGGAGGTCGCCCGCCGGGCGGGCGCCCGGGTGATCCACCGGGACGCGATCCTGCCCCGCCTGCCGGCCGTCCCCGGCAAGGGCGAGGTGCTGTGGCGGTCACTGCTGGTGACCGGGGGTGACATCGTCTGCTTCATCGACGCGGACCTGAAGGACTTCTCGGCCGATTTCGTCTCCGGCACCGTCGGCCCGCTGCTGACCGACCCCTCCGTGCAGTTCGTCAAGGCGATGTACGACCGCCCGCTCGGGGACACCGCGGGCCAGGGCGGGCGGGTCACCGAACTGGTGGCACGGCCGCTGCTCAATCTGCACTGGCCGCAGCTGGCCGGCTTCGTCCAGCCGCTGGGCGGCGAGTACGCCGTACGCCGCTCCCTGCTCGAACAGCTGCCGTTCCCGGTCGGTTACGGGGTGGAGCTGGGACTGCTCGTCGACGCCCTGCACACCGTCGGCCTGGACGCGCTGGGCCAGGTCGACGTCGGCGTCCGCAAACACCGCCACCAGGACGGCCGGGCGCTCGGCCGGATGGCGGCGGCCATCTACCGGACCGCGTCGCTGCGGCTCTCCCGCGGCCATCTGGTGCGCCCCGCGCTGACCCAGTTCGAGCGCGGCGAGAACGGCTTCGTGCCGCACACCTACCCGGTGGACACCCAGGAGCGGCCGCCGATGCGCGAGATCGAGGAGTACGTCTCGCGCCGGGCGGCCTGACCGGAGCGCCGCGGCAACGGAGCGCGGCATGAGCGGGCGGACCACCGCACGCACGTTTGGACCGTTCGGGATCGGGCTAGATTTCGCGCATGGTCTCCGAGCACGCCCCTCAGCCCGCCGCCCAGGTACTCGTCGCGTCCAACCGCGGTCCGGTCTCCTACACATTGAGCGAGGACGGCTCGCTCGACGCGAAACGGGGCGGGGGTGGGCTCGTCTCGGGGCTGAGCGCGGTGGACGACAAGATGTGGGTCTGCGCGGCGCTCGGTGACGGCGACCGCGAGGCGGTACGCCGAGGGGTCGGTGAGCCGGGCGTACGGATGCTCGACATCGACGCGGACGTGCACGCCGACGCGTACAACGGCATCGCGAACTCGGTGCTCTGGTTCGTCCACCACCTGCTCTACCAGACCCCCGTGGAACCCGTCTTCGACGCGGAGTTCCGTCGCCAGTGGGCATCCTTCGAGGCCTACAACCGGGCCTTCGCCCTGGCGCTCGCCGAGGAGGCGGGCGAGGGCGCCGCGGTCCTGGTGCAGGACTACCACCTGGTGCTGGTGCCCGGCATGCTCCGCGAGCTCCGCCCCGACCTGCGCATCGGCCACTTCTCGCACACCCCGTGGGCGCCCGTCGACTACTTCCGGATGCTGCCCGACGACATCGCGGAGCAGGTGTTGCGGGGCATCCTCGGCGCCGACCGGGCGGCCTTCCTGACCCGCCGCTGGGCGGACGCGTTCATCAGCTGCTGCACAAAGATCCTGGGCGGCACCGGCCGCACCCGGGTCGGCGTGCACGGGCTCGGCGCCGACGCGGACTTCCTGCGCCGCCGCGCGCACGAGCCGGACGTGGACGAGCGGATGGCGGCGCTGCGCGAGCAGGTGGGCCCCGGCCGGAAGACGATCGTGCGGGTGGACCGCACGGAGCTGTCCAAGAACATCGTCCGCGGGATGCTCGCCTACCGGGCCCTGCTCGACGAACGGCCCGAGTGGCACGGCCGGGTCGTCCACGTCGCGTTCGCCTACCCCTCGCGGCAGGACCTCGCGGTGTACCGGGAGTACACGGCCGAGGTGCAGCGCGTCGCCGACGAGATCAACGCGAAGCACGGGACGGCGGACTGGACCCCGGTCGTCCTCCACGTCAAGGACGACTTCGCCCGCTCGCTCGCGGCGTACCGGCTGGCCGACGTGGCGCTCGTCAACCCGATCCGGGACGGGATGAACCTGGTCGCCAAGGAGGTCCCGGTCGTCTCCGACCACGGGTGCGCGCTGGTGCTGTCGCGGGAGGCGGGGGCGTACGAGGAGCTGGCCGACGACGTGATCGTGGTGAACCCGTACGACGTGTCCGCCACCGCCGACGCCCTGCACGAGGCGCTGACGATGGCGGACGACGAACGCGCGGAGCGCACGGAGCGGCTGGCGGAGGCGGCCACCGCGCTGCCGCCGCAGCAGTGGTTCCTGGACCAGCTAGAGGCGCTGCGCCAGGGCTGACAGGAAACCGACGACCGCTCCAGGCCCCGGCAGCAACAGGTCGGCGCGCGCCGCCAGTTCCGGCACCTCCGCCTCGCCACTGCAGATCAGCAGGCCGGGGGTGCCGTCGGGGCCCTCGGTGCGGAGCTTCTCCACGGCGGCGAACGCGGCCAGGTCGCCCAGGTCGTCGCCCGCGTACAGCACGGACTCGGCGCCCGTCTCGCGCACGTACTGCGTGAGGGCGACGCCCTTGTCCATGCCGGAGGGCCGCAGCTCCAGCACCATCCGGCCCGGTTCGACGATCAGGCCGTGCCGGGCGGCCAGCTCGCCGAGGGGGCCGCGCAGCGCCTCGAAGGCGGCCTGCGGGTCCTGCGCACGGCGGGTGTGGACGGCGAGCGCCTGGCCCTTCTCCTCTATCCAGGTACCGCGCCAGGAGTCGAACCTGTCGAGGAAGCCGGGCAGTTCGGCGCGCACGGCGGCGACACCGGGGTGCGGGGGGGGGGCGCGGACGGTGCCGGACACGGCGTCCCAGCGTTCGGCGCCGTAGTGGCCGAGGACGACGAGGTGGTCCAGTCCGGCGACCCCGGCGAAGCCGCCGTAGCGGACCGCGACGCCGGCCTGGCGGCCGGTGATCACGGCGATCGACGCGACCCGGGGAGCGAGTGCGGCGAGCGCCTCCACGGTCCCGGGGTGGGCGCGGGCCTGTTCGGGGTCCGGCACGATGTCTGCGAGGGTGCCGTCGAAATCGAGCGCGATGACGGCGCGGTCGGGCCGGCCGAGGAGAGCGGCGAGGCCCTCCCGTCCGGCGGGGGTCGTCGGGGTCGGCAGGGATGGGGTGTGCGGGTGGCTTCCCATGGGCCGAGCCTATAGCCGGTGGCCCGCGCGCGGTGCGGACCGGGGCTCCGCCCCCCGGGGCCGGGGGCCCCGCCCCCGGTCCTCAGCGGCGGCCCCGCCTCGCCTCGCGCACCCGCCGCAGGCGGTTCACCGTGACCGGGTCCGCCTCCAGCGCCCGCCGGTCGTCCAGCAGGGCGTTCAGCAGCTGGTAGTAGCGGGTCGGGGAGATGCCGAGCCGCTCCCGGATCGCCCGCTCCTTCGCCCCGGGGCCGGCCCACGACTGCCGCTCCACCGCCAGCACCGCGTGGTCCCGGTCCGAGAGCCCGGAAGAGGGCGGGGCGGGCTCGTCGGGGGTGTCCGGGGGGAGGGCGGTCATATCAGCCAATATATTGCGCGGCCCGCGCGCCGCTACTCCGCGCTCTCCGCCGCCGTGGACTCCTGCGCTATCCGCCCCAGCACGCTCTCGGGCTTCGCGCCGGGCTCGACCGCCTCACCGATGTTCTTCTTGATCGACTCGCTGGCCTGGGCCCAGGACGTCTTTCCGAAGGGGTAGAGCTGCGCGCTCGGCAGCGCGTCCAGGAACTTGTACAGCGACTTGTACTTGGGGTCGGTCTCCATCGCGGCCGAGGCGCTGTCGGTGACCGGCAGCATGTCGTAGGTGTCCGCGAAGTCGATGACGTTCTTGTCGCTGAACATGAAGTCGAAGAACTTTCCCGTCTCGACCCGGTGATCGTTCTGCTTGAAGCCCATGATCCAGTCGGCGACGCCCATCGAGCTGGTGCTGGGCCCGGCGATACCGGGCAGCGGCACCATGCCGACGTCCACGCCCTTCTTCTGGGCCTCCTGCATCAGGGTCGGATGACCGTTGAGCATGCCGACGTCGCCGCTGGTGAACGCCGCGAAGGCCTTCGCCCGGTTGAGCTTGCCTGGGGCGACGGGGCCGACCAGGCCCTTGTCCACGAGGCGGGACTTCAGCCAGTCGAACGTCTTGATGTTCTCTTCCGAGTCGATGTTGTACGAGCCGACGTCGTCGGTGTAGCCACCACCGCCGCTGAGCAGCCACATCAGCGTCTCGGCCTGGGACTCCTCCTGGCCCAGCGGCAGCGCGAACGGGAACTTCACGCCGCGCTGCTTGAGCGCGGCGGCGTCGCCCGCGATGTCGTTCCAGGTCTTCGGGGCGTCGAGGCCGGCCTGGCTGAAGAGCTTCTTGTTGTAGAAGAGCAGCCGGGTGCTGGCCACGAACGGCAGTCCGTACTGGACCTGGCTGACCCGGCCCGCGTCCGCGAGGACCGGCAGGAAGTTGGCCTGGGTGCGGACGCTGAGCATCTGGTCGGCCGAGTAGAGCTTGCCGGCCTTGGCGTAGTCCGCGTACGCGCCGATCTGCGCGATGTCGGGCGCCTTTCCGGCCTTCACCATCTCCGCGACCTCGCGGTCGACGTCCGTCCACGGCAGGACGGTCACGTCGACCTTGATGCCGGGGTGGGAGGCCTCGAAGCTCCGGGCGACACCGTCCCAGTACCTGTCCGACTTGTTCGCCTCGCCGGTACCGTAATCGGCCGCGACCAGCTTCAGCGTGACGTCTCCCCCGTCGCTCCCGCCGCCGCAGCCCGACAGCGTCGCCGTCATCCCCAGAGCGGCGACAGCCGCCGTCAGTCCCAAGTAACGCCGCTGCACAGCTCAGTCCGTCCTCGTCGATCGCACACCATCCGCGGCACCCACGTCCACGTGGGGCGCTCCGGATGAGCTGCGATTTTGCCCCACCGCCTCCGAGGAGGTCTACACCACCCCGGTATCGCTTCGGCAATGCAGCAGCATTGCACGGGACGCGGAGTGACTGCTAAGTAGGACTCGGTCAACCAGGGCCCGGCACACGGCCCTTAGCCGTCTAATGGTCCAGACCTTTATACGCGCCCACCCCGCGAGGAGCCGTACCGCATGTCCCGTACCGCATCAGAAATTGCCACCCAGCCCAGCTGCTGGCGGCGTGCCGCAGAGGCGGGCGCGGTGGCCGAGGGGCTGCCGCGTCCGGGCGAGCGGGTCGCCGTCACCGGGTGCGGCACCTCCTGGTTCATGGCCATCGCCTACGCCGCGCTGCGCGAGGCGGCCGGGCAGGGCGAGACGGACGCGTACGCCTCTTCGGAGTTCCCGGCCGGGCGGTCCTACGACCGGGTCGTGGCCATCACCCGCTCCGGCACCACGAGCGAGGTGCTGGCGCTGCTGGCCGAACTGCGCGGGAAGACGGCCACCCTCGCGCTGACCGGCGACCCGAGGACACCGGTGATGGACGCCGCCGACACGGTGGCGGTCCTGGACTGGGCCGACGAGGAGTCGGTCGTGCAGACCCGGTTCGCCACCACCGCGCTCGCCTTCCTGCGGGCCGGGCTCGAAGCGTCCGGCCCGCTCCCGGCGGGCGTGAAGACGGTGGCCGAGGCCGCCGTGGACGCGGAGCTCGCGGTGACGGAGCCGCTGGACGAGGCGGTGGTCTCGGCCGAGCAGTGGACGTTCCTGGGCCGCGGCTGGACCTACGGCCTGGCACAGGAGGCCGGGCTGAAGATGCGCGAGGCGGCGGGCGCCTGGACGGAGTCCTACCCGGCGATGGAGTACCGCCACGGCCCGATCGCGATCACCGGGCCGAACCGGGTGGCCTGGGTGTTCGGCGCCCTGCCGGAGGGGCTGGCGGGCGAGGTCGCGGGGGTCGGCGGGACGCTCGTGGCCCGTACCGCCGCCGACCCGATGGCCGACCTGATCCGGGCCCAGCGGCTCGCGGTGGCGCTCGCGGAGTCGAAGGGCTACGACCCGGACCACCCGCGCAATCTGTCGCGCAGCGTGATCCTGCCGGGCTGAGGGCTCGCGGGCGCGTTCACCGCGGATTGCCACCCGGTTGCGGGGCGATTTTGTATGGATGCGCAACAAACAGTGATAGTGGACTAGACCTTTTGGGGTCCGTCGGGCGAAACTGTTTCCCGTGAAACACGTCATCGCCCTCGATGTGGGCGGCACCGGAATGAAGGCCGCACTGGTCGGGGCCGATGGCGCCCTGCTCTACGAGGCACGGCGCGCGACCGGCAGAGAGCGCGGCCCCGACGCGGTCGTGGAGTCGATCCTCACCTTCGCGGCTGATCTGCGCGCGTACGGCGAGGAGCACTTCGGCGAGAGCGCTCTCGCCGCCGGTGTCGCCGTGCCCGGCATCGTCGACGCCGAGAACGGCGTCGCGCTCTACTCCGCCAACCTGGGCTGGAGCGACGTCCCCATGCGCCGGCTGCTCGGTGAGCGGCTCGGCGGCGTCCCTGTCGCCCTCGGCCACGACGTCAGGACCGGCGGACTCGCGGAGGGCCGGATCGGGGCGGGCCGGGGCGCCGACCGCTTCGTCTTCATCCCGCTGGGCACCGGGATCGCCGGGGCCATCGGCATCGCCGGCTCCATCGAGGCGGGCGCCCACGGCTCGGCCGGCGAGATCGGCCACATCGTGATCCGGCCGGACGGCCCGGAGTGCAGCTGCGGCCAGCGCGGCTGTCTGGAGACCCTGGCCTCCGCGGCCGCCGTCAGCCGGGCCTGGGCCGCCGCGTCCGGCGACCCGAAGGCCGACGCGGCGGACTGCGCCACGGCCGTGGAGTCGGGCGACCCGGCGGCCCTGACGGTCTGGCACGACGCCGTGGACGCCCTCGCCGCCGGGCTCGTCACCGCGCTCACCCTGCTGGACCCCCGCACGCTCATCATCGGTGGCGGTCTCGCCGAGTCGGGGGAAACCTTGTTCACACCACTCCGTGCGGCCGTCGAGGAACGCGTCACGTTCCAGAAGCTGCCCCACATCGTCCCCGCGGCTCTCGGGGACACCGCCGGATGCCTGGGCGCAGGGCTGCTCGCCTGGGATCTTCTCTCCACGGAGGTATCCGCCTGATGGCCGGACGCGCAGACAGCACGGTTCTCGCAGGTGCCCGGGTGGTACTCCCCACCGGCACCGTGGAGAACGGCCGGGTGGTCATCGAGGGCACCCGCATCGCCGGCGGTCCGGCGGAGGGCGCGCCGAGCGTCGACCTGTCCGGCCACTGGCTCGTCCCCGGCTTCGTGGACATGCACAACCACGGCGGTGGCGGCGGCTCCTTCACCTCCGGCACCGTGGAGGACGTCCTCACCGGCGTCCGCACCCACCGCGAGCACGGCACCACCACCCTGGTCGCCTCCACCGTGACCGGCGAGATGGACTTCCTCGCCGAACGGGCCGGCATCCTCTCCGAGCTGGTCGAGCAGGGCGAGCTGGCCGGCATCCACTTCGAGGGCCCCTTCATCTCGCCGTGCCGCAAGGGCGCGCACAGCGAGGGCCTGCTGCGCGACCCGGACCCGGCCGAGGTCCGCAAGCTGATGGACGCCGCCCGGGGCACCGCCAAGATGTTCACGCTCGCCACCGAACTGCCCGGCGGCATCGAGTCCGTACGGCTGCTCGCCGAGCACGGCGTCATCGCCGCGATCGGGCACACCGACGCCACGTACGAGCAGACCGTCGAGGCGATCGACGCGGGCGCCACCGTCGCCACGCACCTCTTCAACGCGATGCCGCCCATGGGCCACCGCGCGCCCGGCCCGATCGCCGCCCTCCTGGAGGACGAGCGGATCACGGTCGAGCTGATCAACGACGGCACGCACCTGCACCCGGCAGCCCTGCAGCTGGCCTACCACCACGCGGGCGCCCGCCGCGTCGCCCTGATCACCGACGCCATGGACGCGGCCGGGTTCGGTGACGGCCAGTACCAGCTCGGCCCGCTCGCCGTCGAGGTCAAGGACGGCGTCGCCCGGCTCGTCGAGGGCAACTCCATCGCCGGCTCCACCCTCACCCTGGACACCGCCTTCCACCGGGCCGTGACCATCGACCGCATCCCGGTCGGGGACGTGGTGCAGTCGATCTCCGCCAACCCGGCCAGGCTGCTCGGCGTATACGACCGGGTCGGCTCGCTGGAACCGGGCAAGGACGCCGACCTGGTGGTCCTGGACGCCGACTTCGCGCTCAGGGGCGTCATGCGCAAGGGCGAGTGGGTCGTCCAGCCGGTGCCCGTGGCGGTGTGACGGCCACGGGCCGGGCCGGGCGCACTACGTAACGAAGAGACGGCGGTTGTCCCCCGGGCCTGGGCCCGCCGCCGGCTCTTTGGCATGATCGTCCGCGAAACAACCAGGAACAGCGGGTTCCGCAACGGCATCCGCGCTCAGCACGTATCGAGGGGGCGGCCGAGTGATCCTCACGGTCACGCTGAACACGGCACTCGACCTGACGTACGGCGTACCCGCCCTCGTCCCGCACGCCAGCCACCGGGTCACCGATCTCTCCGAGCGGCCCGGCGGCAAGGGCATCAACGTCGCCCGGGTACTCACGGCCCTCGGCCACGACAGCGTCGTCACCGGCTTCGCGGGCGGCGCCACCGGCTCCGTACTGCGGCAACTGCTCGCGGACCTCCCGGCCGGCCGGG
>CBRG010000383.1 GCA_000470535.1 Streptomyces sp. AW19M42 | reverse complement strand
CCCGGAGCCCGGCCCGGACGCCGTCACTCGGTCTCGACGAAAGGCGGAAGATCGGGTTCGACGAACAGCCCCTGGTAGCGCGGTGTCGGTAGGGCCTCGTCACGGCCCGGGGCCTCGGCCGCCGAGCCCGCGGTGCTCTCGTCCGAGCGCCGCTGAACCTGGCGGGGCGGGGTATCAGCCATCGGGTCTCCTGTACATCGCAGTTGCTGTGAGAGCCCCGCGGCCGGCCGGTCCGTGGACCGCGGCGACGACGGGGGTGTGGCATCGTCCCGGTCCCACACCCACCAGGGCACCGGTATCCGACGAGGCATGCAGAGACTATCCGTTGCCGCTGGTCCGGCCGTCGGCACCGTCGCCGGTGCGCCCCGTGTTCGCCTTCACGGCCGCATCAGTAAGCGACGACCGCCCACACCAGCGCTGCCGCGACAGCCGCCGAGTAGCAGCCGACGGCGGCCCGCACGACGGACACGCGGGTGTGTGGGCTCCACGATGTCATGTCCAGGAGGCGTGCCAGTACCGGGAGCACCAGGACGGCGTGCAGGCTGACGCCGTGCAGGGGCTTGAGCGAGGCCGTGGAGGCGTATCCGGCCAACTGGTGGCCGGTGCGGGTGAGATACACACCGCGCGCGATCATTGCCGCACCCGACAGCAGCCCGATGAGGAGAATCCCGCAGCCCGCCCTGAGCGCGAGCGCCATGCCGGGCGGCCCGCCGGGCCGCCGGAGGAACGCGGCGGCCGAGAGGGTGGAGAGAATGGCGACCAGCCCTCCCCCTCCGACGGCCAGCGTCATGGAAATCCCGGTGTCGAAGGGGGTCTCCATGTTGAAGTGGGACGGCACATGGCGCCAGGCCTGCACGGTGATACCGGCGACCTCAAGTACACAGTCCGCGGCGAACAGCCCCAGCAGCACGGTCCGGGCGCGGACACCGATCCGCAGGTAAGAGGAGGCCCAGCCGATCGCGATGAGCGTCAGGCCGAAGGAGAGGCCGAACGTGACGGGCTTGCGCCAGGACACCGGACCGTCCCAGGAGCCACCGTCGACGAGAAGGACGACGAGGTGGACCAGCCCCGACGCGATCAGCACGGCCCCTGTCGCGTAGCAGAGCCCTTCCGCCGGCCGTACCTCGCGCCGGCTGCGCAAGGGTGCGGGCCGGCCGTGGACGTGGCTGTCCGCCCGTCCGGCCGGGGCTGTCGCTGTCGTCCGGTTCTCCATGTGCCGCAGGATCCCCCGGCGCGCGCCGGCACGTCGTCGTACACCGGAAGGCGGCGGCCGTACGCCCGGTGGAGTAGCGACGAGCGCCGGAGGCTTCCGGGGCGGAGTTCAGGCTCCCGGCCCGCGTACCGCCTCACTGGGTGGCTCGGTCCTCCCGGCACCGGGCTTTCGGGACGCGGGAGATCTCCGGTACGCCTCCGGAGGTGCCCCACTCATCGACCACGAGCTATACGTGTCCGCAGCACCCCTCTGGAACGACTTCGAAGGTGCCGAGCACGCCCGCAACGGCCGCATCACCCTGAACCTGTACGACGACCTCTCCGCGTTCGTGCCGAGGCGCCCAGGAACATATCTGCGCATCTCCTCCGACCGTTTCGGTCTCGAAGCCGGCGTCGTCCGGCAGCACGAGGACGCCGAGGACACCCGTACACGCCTGGGTCGGGGCCCGTGCCGGTGCGGACCTCGCCGCATGCTGTTCGACTTGGACGGCCCCGCATGGGGTCGGTTGATGTAGCCGCCGAGCCTCCTGACGCTCTCACTCCGACTCAGCAGATCGCGCCTGCCTTCAGTTCCTCACGATCCCGGCTCAGGCCGGCAACGCCGGCCCCGAGGCGTCGTCCATCCGGGCGCCGGCCTCCAGGACCTGGTCGATGATGCGGCGCCGCATCTCCAGCCAGGACGGACAATCCTTTAGTCCGCGGGCGACGGGCCCACCGGCTTGG
>CBRG010000382.1 GCA_000470535.1 Streptomyces sp. AW19M42 | reverse complement strand
CCCGCCCCGCCCCCACCACACCCGCACCGCCCTCCACCACACCCCCGGACAAGCCCCCCCCGACCAGGCCGCGCCCCCGCCACCCCAGCGGTAGGCTGACATCGCCCGATCCATGACCAAGAACACGCACTCGTGCCCCCCCCCGAAGGGACCCACCCATGCCGCTCGAAGCCGGCCTCCTGGAGATCCTGGCCTGCCCGGCCTGTCACGCCCCCCTGGACGACCGTTCCGCGGCCGACAGCCCCGAACTGATCTGCACGGGCAAGGGCTGCGGACTGGCCTACCCGGTACGGGACGGCATCCCCGTCCTCCTCGTCGACGAGGCCCGCCGCCCCGCGTAACCGGGCCCCACACCCCGCACGGTGATCAGGCGTGTGATCGGAGGACCGTCCCCATGCTCGACGAGTCGTTGCTCGACGCCCCGGAAGCCCTGGCCCGAGCCGACCGCCGCGGTCTGCTGCGCGGCGCCGCCGAGGCCGGGGCCAGGGTCCGTACCGCCGTCCGGCACGCGACGGAGGCCGGCATTCCGGAGCTGAACCCGGAGGGCCGCCCGCGCGCCGTCCTGGTCGCGGGTTCCGGCACCGCCGCATCCGGCGTCGCGGACCTGATCGCCGCCCTCGCCGGGGCCTCCGCGCCGGTCGCGCGCATCCTCCCGACCGGCGTCGCCCCAGCGGCGGGCGCGATGCGCTGGACGCTGCCAGGCTGGGCCGGCTCCCTCGACCTGCTGCTCATCGCCACCGCGGACGGCTCGGAGCCCGGTCTGGCGCTCGTCGCGGAACAGGCGTACCGCCGCGGCTGCAGCGTCGTGGCCGTGGCCCCCAGGCAGTCCCCGCTGCGGGAGGCGGTGGACGGCGTGCACGGCCTCGTCGTACCGATGGCCTCCGCCCCGCACGGCGAGTACGACGCCGAGACATCGGCAGCGGGCCCCGGCACCCTCTGGGCACTGTTCACCCCGCTGCTCGCGCTGCTCGACCGCGTCGGCCTGGTCACCGCGCCCCCGGAGACGCTGCAGAGCGTGGCCGACCGCCTGGACCGCACGGCGGAACGCTGTGGACCGGCCATCGCCACGTACAGCAATCCGGCCAAGACCCTGGCCGCCGAGCTTGCGGACAGCCTCCCGCTCGTCTGGACCGAGGGCGAGGCCGCGGCCCCGGTCGGACGCCGCTTCGCCGCGGTCCTGGCCGAGCTCTCGGGCCGCCCGGCCCTCGCGGCCGAACTCCCCGAGGCGCTCCCCGTCCACGGGGGCCTGCTGGCCGGGGCCTTCGCCGCCGGAGCGGACCCCGACGAGTTCTTCCGCGACCGGGTCGACGAGCCGGAGGCCCTGCACGCCCGGGTCGTCCTGCTCAGGGACAGGCCCACCGGCGGCCTGAGCGCGGCACCGGCGGCCCGCGAACTCGCCCTGGGCCACGAGACGCCGATCAGCGAACTCGAACCGGAGGAGGGCAGTCGGCTCGAAGCCCTCGCCGAACTCCTCGCGGTCACCGACTTCGCCGCCGTCTACCTGGCCCTGGCCTCGGAAGCCCGCGCCTGAACCACCACGCGGCAAGCCGCGCCCAGCCCAGCCCAGCCCAGCCCACGCAGCATCAGGCCCGACGCATCCGCACAGCACCAAGATCCAATCGCCCACGCAGCACCAAGATCCACGCATCCACCACAGCACGAGGACGAACTCCATGGACCGGCTCTCCAACACCGTGCGCCCGTACGCCTGGGGCTCCACCACAGCCATCCCCGCCCTGCTGGGTGTCGCCCCCACCGGCGAGCCCCAGGCCGAGATGTGGATGGGCGCCCACCCCGGGGCCCCCTCCCGGATAACCCGCACCGGCCCCGCCACCGCACCCGACGCCACGCCCGGCACCCCGCAGACCCCCACCGAGCAGCCCCTCACCGACGTCATCGCCGCCGATCCGGTGGGCGAGCTGGGCCCGGCCGCCGTCGAGAAGTTCGGCCCCCGGCTCCCCTTCCTCCTCAAGCTGCTCGCCGCCGGAGCACCGCTCTCCCTCCAGGTCCACCCCGACCTCGCCCAGGCACAGCAGGGTTACGCGGACGAGGAGCGCCGGTCCGTCCCGATCGACGCCCCCCACCGCACGTACAAGGACGCCAACCACAAGCCCGAACTGATCTGCGCGCTCACCCCCTTCGACGGCCTGTGCGGCTTCCGCCGGCCCATCGAGGCGGCCGAGACGATGGAGGCGCTGGGCGTCGACTCCCTCAAGCCCTACGCCGACCTGCTGCGCGCCCACCCCGAGGAGGACGCCCTGCGCGAGGTCCTCACGGCGATCCTCACCGCGGACCCGGCGCAGATGGCGGAGACGGTGACCGCCGCGGCCGCGGCCGCGGAACGGCTCGGCGGCGCCTACGCCCCGTACGCGCGCATCGCCCACCACTTCCCGGGCGACGCGGGCGTCATCGCGGCCATGCTGCTGAACTACGTGCGACTCCAGCCCGGCGAGGCGCTGTTTCTCGGCGCCGGGGTCCCGCACGCCTACCTCGACGGCCTCGGCGTCGAGATCATGGCCAACTCGGACAACGTGCTGCGCTGCGGTCTGACGCCCAAGCACATCGACGTACCCGAGCTCCTGCGCATCGTCCGCTTCGAAGCGACCGATCCCGGGATCCTGCGCCCGGAGGCGTCCCCGTCCGGCGAGGAGCTCTACGAGACCCCGGTCGACGAGTTCCGCCTCTCCCGCTTCGACCTCTCGGCGGGCGGCGACCCTGTCGACCTGACCGCGGCCACGCCTCAGATCCTGCTCTGCACAGCGGGCGCACCGCGGACCGGCGACCTCGGTCTCGTACCCGGCGACTCGGTCTTCGTACCGGCCGGCGAGAAGGCCGAAGTGTCCGGTACGGGCACACTGTTCCGTGCCACTGTGGTGGCCTGACGTACCGTCCGCACCATGGACTGCAAGAATGTCCGGCCGTACCGCGGCCGCCGGAGCCGCAGCACCGAACGAAGGGACACCAGGCACCCATGAGTGCGTCAGGCGGAACCAAGGCGATCGTGGCGGCGCTCGGCGCCAACCTCGCGATCGCAGTGGCCAAATTCGTGGCGTTCCTGTTCAGTGGCTCCTCTTCGATGCTCGCGGAGAGCGTCCACTCGCTCGCGGACTCGGGCAATCAGGGGCTGCTGCTGCTCGGCGGCAAGAAGGCCAAGCGCGAAGCCACCCCCCAGCACCCCTTCGGGTACGGGCGCGAGCGCTACATCTACGCCTTCCTCGTCTCCATCGTGCTGTTCTCGGTCGGTGGCATGTTCGCGGTGTACGAGGGCTACGAGAAGATCAAGCACCCGCACGAGATCGAGGCCTGGTACTGGCCGGTCGGCGTCCTGATCTTCGCGATCATCGCGGAGGGCTTCTCCTTCCGGACGGCCATCAAAGAGTCCAACGAGACCCGCGGCGCGCTGTCCTGGACCCAGTTCATCCGCCGAGCGAAGGCACCGGAGCTCCCCGTCGTCCTGCTGGAGGACTTCGGCGCGCTCATCGGTCTGGTTCTCGCCCTCGCCGGCGTCGGCCTGGCCATCGGCACCGGTGACGGTGTCTGGGACGGCATCGGCACCCTGTGCATCGGCATCCTGCTGATCGCGATCGCGATCGTCCTGGCCGCAGAGACCAAGTCGCTGCTGCTCGGAGAGGCCGCCGGCACCGACCAGGTCGAGAAGATCAAGGCCGCGGTCGTGGACGGCGACACCGTCACCGGCATCATCCACATGCGCACGCTCCACCTCGGCCCGGAAGAACTGCTGGTCGCCGCCAAGATCGCGGTCCAGCACGACGACACGGCCACCGAAGTCGCCAACGCGATCAACGCCGCCGAGTCCCGCATCCGCGAGGCCGTCCCGATCGCCCGGGTCATCTATCTGGAACCGGACATCTACAGCGAGGCCGCGGCCCGGTCCGGCACCAACCCGGCCAACCCGGCCAAGGATGCCAAGCACCCCGTCGACCCGACGGAAACCAGCCACTGAACGCGCCGTACTCGCCTTCGAGGCCGCTCCCGGACCGGTGGGCTGGGAGCGGCTGGGCCGTTCGGTGTAGATTCGACGGCAGTGTCAGACGTCGCTGCTGATGGCGGTCGATCGGTCCGTAGCCACGGGCCGGCCGAGGGAGAGAGGGCCTCCGACGGACTGCGCTGCGAGCCGCTCGGGCATTCGTATGTCCGGCGACGCAGAGCCGCCCACCCACCCTCGACCCATCACGAGGAGCAGCCCGTATGACTACGGTCGCCAATCGACAGGACTTCAAGGTCGCTGACCTCTCCCTCGCAGGCTTCGGCCGCAAGGAGATCAACCTGGCCGAGCACGAGATGCCCGGCCTGATGTCGATCCGCAAGGAGTACGCCGCCGCGCAGCCGCTGGCCGGCGCCCGCATCACCGGTTCGCTGCACATGACCGTGCAGACGGCCGTGCTGATCGAGACCCTGGTAGCCCTCGGCGCCGAGGTCCGCTGGGCCTCCTGCAACATCTTCTCGACCCAGGACCACGCGGCCGCGGCCATCGCGGTCGGTCCGACCGGCACCCCGGACGTCCCCGCCGGCGTCCCGGTCTTCGCCTGGAAGGGTGAGTCGCTGGAGGAGTACTGGTGGTGCACGGAGCAGGCGCTGACCTGGCCGAACACCCCCACCGGCGGTCCGAACATGATCCTCGACGACGGTGGCGACGCCACCCTCCTCGTCCACAAGGGCGTCGAGTTCGAGAAGGCGGGTGCCGCCCCGGACCCGTCGACCGCGGACAGCGAGGAGTACGCCAACATCCTCACCACGCTGAACCGCACCATCGCTGAGTCCCCGCAGAAGTGGACCCAGCTGGCGTCCGAGATCCGCGGTGTCACCGAGGAGACCACCACCGGCGTGCACCGGCTGTACGAGATGCACCGCGACAGCACCCTCCTGTTCCCGGCGATCAATGTGAACGACGCGGTGACGAAGTCGAAGTTCGACAACAAGTACGGTTGCCGGCACTCGCTGATCGACGGCATCAACCGTGCCACGGATGTCCTGATCGGTGGCAAGACCGCCGTCGTGTTCGGCTACGGCGACGTGGGCAAGGGCTGCGCGGAGTCGCTGCGCGGGCAGGGCGCCCGGGTGATCATCACGGAGATCGACCCGATCTGCGCGCTGCAGGCGGCGATGGACGGTTTCCAGGTCACCACGCTCGACGAGGTCGTTGAGCAGGCCGACATCTTCGTCA
>CBRG010000381.1 GCA_000470535.1 Streptomyces sp. AW19M42 | reverse complement strand
TGTCACCGGGGGCTCCGGCGGCGGTGACGATGCGGCCGGCCTGCCCGAGCGTGCGGACGATCGCGTCGGCCACGGAGGTGTCGTCGGCCAGCAGATCGGCGCCGCGCAGCCACAGGGTGAGGGCGGGCACCTGGCCGCGGGCCCGCCGGGCGGCCAGCGCGGCTAGTTCGGTGGTGCGGCCGGTGCCCGGCTCCCCGACGAGGCCGAGGACGACCGCGCCCTGCCCGTCGGGCGCTGCCGGGCGGGCGGCGGCGAACGCGCTGAACTCCGCGGTGGCCTCCGGCCGTTCCACCGGATCGGGCCGGACGTCATGGCCGCCCGCAGAGCCGACGGACATCGCGGTCAGCTGGAGCGCTCCGGCCAGGTTCAGATCGCGGCCGTAGCCGGGGACGCTCATGGCGTTGCGCCGCAGCAGCTCGCCCAGCGGCCCCTCTTCGCCCACTCCGGCCAGTGGCACCGCGCATCCGGCGGCGGCGTGTCCGGCCCGCAGCGCGGTGCCGAGGACCGCGATGACCGCGCCTGTGTCCGGGGCGAGGACCGGCCCGCCCACGGCGGCGCCGCCGAGCCGGAGCGCGTCGCTGCCGTCCGTGCCGAGGGCCAGTTCGAGGGCCCGGCCGATCCGGTGGGTGGCGCCGCCCGCGGTGTACGTCACCGGGGTCGGGCCCAGGACGCGGGCCTCGCGCCAGCCGTGCGCGGCGATCGTCACATAGGTGCCGGGCTCGATCAGCTCCCGCTCCGCGATCGGCAGCGGCTGCGCGCCCAGCGCGTCCGGGCCGCCGGTGGGCAGGAACGCGAGATCAAGCTCCGGCAGGGCGGTGATGTCATCGGCCTCGACGCGGCAGCTGCGTCCGTCCGCGCCGTGCAGGACGAGGTGGCCGACCCCGTCGACCGCCTCGTGACTGGTCACGACCGTGCCCCGGTCGTCCGCGACGAACCCGGTGCCCCGCGGCCGGCCGGCCGGATCGCACAGTCGTACCAGCGTCGCCCGGTCCCCGCATCCCATGATCCGACGTTAGGTCCGCCGTGATCGACAAGAGGCCATCGGAGCAAAAGCGCCCCCGTTCGCACCCTTGGTTCACTCCGAGCGCCTGCCCGATGGGGTGAATCAGGGGCGTTCGGCGGACAAGGGGCGCTGGGGGGCCTGGAGCAGCCGTTACGTCCTGGTGCGCGCCGGCGGGCGGATCAGGTCGTCAGCCGAAGACGGCGAGGCTCTTGGCCTTGCCCTTCTGCTCCTCGACAAGGACCAGGAACCGCCCGTCGGGCCCGAAGACCGCGACCGGCCCCGGCGGGTAGGCGGGCATGTCCAGCCGCATCCCGTTCAGCAGCAGCTTGGCCCGCTTCTCGTCGACGTCCCAGCGCGAGAACGCGGAGGCGGCGGCGTCGGCCACCGGCATCACGACCAGCTCCTCCTGGTGCTGGTCCAGCGTCCTCGCCCCGTCGAGACCGTACGGGCCGACGCGGGTACGCCGCAGCGCGGTGAGATGCCCGCCCACGCCGAGTCCGGCGCCGAGGTCACGGGCGATGGCGCGGATGTACGTACCGGAGGAACAGACCACGGAGACGACGAGGTCGACGACGGGAGTGCCGTCCTCCGCGACGGCCTCGCGGACGTCGTAGACGTTGAACGACGAGATGGTCACCGGCCGGGCCGGGATCTCGAACTCCTCGCCGCCGCGTACCCGCGCGTAGGACCGCTTGCCGTCGATCTTGATGGCGCTGACCTTGGACGGCACCTGCATGATGGCGCCGGTCAGCGCGGCGACCCCCGCGTCGATGCCCTCGCGCGTCACTCCGGAGGCGTCGGTGGACGAGGTGATCTCGCCCTCCGCGTCGTCCGTGACGGTGTCCTGGCCGAGCCGGATCGTACCGAGGTACTCCTTCTCGGTCAGTGCGAGATGGCCGAGCAGCTTGGTGGCCCTCTCGACGCCGAGCACGAGCACACCGGTCGCCATCGGGTCCAGCGTGCCGGCGTGGCCGACACGGCGGGTCCTGGCGATGCCCCGCATCTTGGCGACGACGTCGTGCGAAGTGAAGCCGGACGGCTTGTCGACAATGACAAGTCCGTCCGGCGTCCTGTTGTTCTGCGCTGTCATTCGGAGGCGGTGTCCTCGTCGGTCTCGTCCTCCGGCTTGCGGTACGGGTCGGCGTCGCCCGCGTACGCGGCGCCCGAGGACGCCTCTCGCACCTTGGCGTCCGAGGCCCGTACCCGGTCGAGGAGGTCCTCGATCGCCTTGGCGTTCTCCGGGAGCGCGTCCGCCATGAAGGCGAGCGTGGGGGTGAACTTCGTCCCCGCCGCCGCGCCGACCGCCGAGCGCAGGATGCCCTTCGCGCTCTCCAGACCGGCTGCCGCGCTCGCCCGGTCCTCGTCGTCGCCGTAGACCGTGTAGAAGACCGTGGCCTCCCGCAGGTCCCCGGTGACGCGGGTGTCCGTGATGGTCACGTGCGTACCCAGGCGCGGGTCCTTGATTCCACGCTGCAGTTTCTCGGCGACCACCTCCTGGATGAGGTCCGCCAGCTTCTTAGCCCGCGCGTTGTCGGCCACTGGTCCGTCTCCTTCTCGCCTTGCTCAATCGTCTTCGTCGCTGTGCAGCCGCCGCCGTACGGACAGCAGCTCCACTTCCGGCCGGCCGGCGATCAGCCGTTCGCACCGGTCCAGCACGTCCGTGAGGTGTCCGGTGTCCCCGGATACCACGGCGAGGCCGATCTCGGCCCTGCGATGGAGGTCCTGGTCGCCCGTCTCCGCCACGCTCACCGCGTACTTGCGCTGGAGCTCGGCAACGATCGGACGGACCACGGAGCGCTTCTCCTTCAGCGACCGTACGTCGCCGAGAAGCAGATCGAAGGACAGTGTCCCCACATACATGTGTGTCCGGATGTCCCGCCGGTTCGGGTTCGCGCCCCGCCGGTGATTGGCAGGGACACAGGAACCGTACACGGAACGGCCGGGGCCGATCGACGGAAATACGACCCGTCGACCGGCCCCGACTGTTGAGGTACGGGTCAGCCTCGCGGCTTCTCGCGAATCTCGTACGTCGCGATGACGTCGTCGATCTTGATGTCGTTGAAGTTTCCGAGGTTGATACCGCCCTCGAAGCCTTCGCGGATCTCGGTGACGTCGTCCTTGAAGCGGCGCAGCCCGGAGATGTTGAGGCTCTCCGCGATGACCTTGCCGTCGCGGAGCAGGCGCGCCTTGGTGTTGCGCTTGACCTCGCCGGACCGGACCAGCACACCGGCGATGTTGCCCAGCTTGGACGAGCGGAAGATCTCGCGGATCTCCGCCGTACCGAGCTCGACCTCTTCGTACTCCGGCTTGAGCATGCCCTTGAGGGCCGCTTCGATCTCTTCGATCGCCTGGTAGATGACCGAGTAGTACCGGACGTCCACACCTTCGCGGTCGGCCATCTGCGCGGCACGCCCTGCGGCGCGCACGTTGAAGCCGATCACGATGGCGTCGGAGCCGGTCGCCAGGTTGATGTCCGACTCGGTGACCGCACCCACACCGCGGTGCAGGACCCGGATGTCGACCTCTTCACCGACGTCGAGCTGGAGCAGCGAGGACTCGAGAGCCTCCACCGAACCGGACGCGTCGCCCTTGATGATGAGGTTGAGCTCCTGGACCAGACCGGCCTTGAGCGCCTCGTCCAGGTTCTCCAGGGAGAACCGGACACCCTTGCGGGCGAAGTTGGCGTTGCGCTCACGAGCGGCACGCTTCTCGGCGATCTGACGGGCCGTACGGTCCTCGTCGACGACCAGGAAGTTGTCGCCGGCACCCGGGACGTTGGTGAGACCCAGCACGAGGACGGGGGTCGAGGGACCCGCTTCCTCGACGTTCTCGCCCTTGTCGTCGAGCATCGCGCGGACTCGGCCGTACGCGTCGCCGACCACCACCGTGTCGCCGATGCGCAGCGTGCCGCGCTGGACGAGAACGGTCGAGACGGCACCGCGACCGCGGTCGAGGTGGGACTCGATCGCAATACCCTGAGCGTCCTGCTCCGGGTTGGCCCGCAGGTCGAGCGAGGCGTCGGCGGTGAGGACGACGGCCTCCAGAAGAGCCTCGATGTTGAGGCCCTGCTTGGCGGAGATGTCGACGAACATCGTGTCGCCGCCGTACTCCTCGGCCACCAGACCGAACTCGGTGAGCTGACCGCGCACCTTGACCGGGTCGGCGCCCTCGACGTCGATCTTGTTGACCGCGACCACGATCGGCACGTCGGCCGCCTTGGCGTGGTTCAGCGCCTCGATCGTCTGGGGCATCACACCGTCGTTCGCCGCCACCACGAGGATCGCGATGTCGGTGGACTTCGCACCACGTGCACGCATGGCGGTGAACGCCTCGTGACCCGGGGTGTCGATGAAGGTGATCCTGCGGTCCTCGCCGTTGACCTCGGCGCCGACCTGGTACGCACCGATGTGCTGCGTGATACCGCCGGCCTCGCCCGCGACGACGTTCGTCTTGCGGATCGCGTCCAGCAGCCGGGTCTTACCGTGGTCGACGTGACCCATGACGGTCACGACCGGCGGACGGGAGACCAGGGCCTCTTCGCCGCCCTCGTCCTCGCCGAACTCGATGTCGAAGGACTCGAGCAGCTCGCGGTCCTCCTCCTCGGGGCTGACGATCTCCAGGACGAAGTTCATCTCGTCCGCGAGCATCTTCAGCGTCTCGTCGGGGACGGACTGCGTGGCAGTGACCATCTCGCCGAGGTTCATCATCACGCCGACGAGCGACGCCGGGTTCGCGTTGATCTTCTCCGCGAAGTCCGTGAGCGAAGCACCGCGGGACAGCCGGACAGCCTGCCCGTTGCCGCGGGGCAGCATGACGCCGCCCACCGACGGGGCCTGCATCGACTCGTACTCCTGGCGCCTCTGCCGCTTCGACTTGCGGCCACGACGCGCGGGACCGCCGGGGCGGCCGAAGGCGCCCTGTGTGCCACCACGGGCACCCGGGCCACCGGGACGTCCACCGAAGCCGGGACGACCGCCGAAGCCGCCGCCACCCGGACGACCGGGAGCGCCACCGCCGCCACCGGGACGACCGGCGAAACCGCCGCCACCGCCACCGGGACCGGCCGGACGGCCGGCGAAGCCGCCGCCACCGGGACGGCCTGCGCCGCCACCGCCGCCGCCGGGCTCTTCGCCGGCTCCTACACCGACGCGACGGGCCA
>CBRG010000380.1 GCA_000470535.1 Streptomyces sp. AW19M42 | reverse complement strand
CCAGGCCGCCCCCCCCTCTGCGGGGGCGCGGGCCGTCGCCCGTACCCAAACGCTTCTCAAGGGCAGCAACGGCATCGGCACGGTTCGCCGCACGGTCCTCCCCGGCGGCCTGCGCATCGTCACCGAGACCCTGCCCTCCGTACGCTCCGCCACCTTCGGGATCTGGGCCAACGTCGGATCACGCGACGAGACCCCGACCCTGAACGGCGCGACGCACTACCTCGAACACCTCCTCTTCAAGGGCACCGGCACACGCAGCGCCCTGGACATCTCCTCCGCCATCGACGCGGTCGGCGGCGAGATGAACGCCTTCACGGCGAAGGAGTACACCTGCTACTACGCGCGGGTCCTCGACACGGACCTGCCGCTGGCCATCGATGTCGTCTGCGACATGCTGACCGGCTCCCTGATCGCCCCAGAGGACGTCGACGCCGAGCGCGGCGTCATCCTTGAGGAGATCGCCATGACGGAGGACGACCCGGGCGACTGTGTGCACGACCTGTTCGCGCACACCATGCTCGGCGACACCCCCCTGGGACGCCCGGTCCTCGGCACGGTCGACACGGTCAACGCACTGAGCCGCGGCCAGATCGCCCGCTTCTACAAGAAGCACTACGACCCCACGCACCTCGTCGTCGCCGCTGCTGGCAACGTCGACCACGCCACGGTCGTACGCCAGGTCCGCAGGGCCTTCGAGCGGGCCGGCGCACTCTCCCGCACCGACGCCACCCCCGTGGCGCCCCGTGCGGGCTCCCGCGCACTGCGCACCGCGGGCCAGGTCGACCTGATCAACCGCAAGACCGAGCAGGCCCACGTCGTCCTCGGCATGCCGGGACTGGCCCGCACCGACGAGCGCCGCTGGGCACTCGGCGTACTCAACACCGCCCTCGGCGGCGGAATGAGCTCCCGCCTCTTCCAGGAGGTACGGGAGAAGCGCGGCCTCGCCTACAGCGTGTACTCGTACACCTCGGGCTTCGCGGACTGCGGCCTCTTCGGCGTGTACGCGGGCTGCCGGCCCAGCCAGGTGCACGACGTCCTCAAGATCTGCCGCGACGAGCTCGACCGCGTCGCGTCGGACGGACTGGACGACGACGAGATCAGCCGAGCCATCGGGCAGCTCTCCGGGTCCACGGTCCTCGGCCTGGAGGACACCGGCGCGCTGATGAACCGCATCGGCAAGAGCGAACTGTGCTGGGGCGAACAGATGTCGGTCGACGACATGCTGGCCCGCATCGCGCAGGTCACACCGGACGACGTCCGGGCGGTGGCGGGCGAGGTCCTCGGACACCGCCCCTCGCTGTCGGTCATCGGCCCGCTCAAGGACAAGCAGGCGGACCGTCTGCACGAGTCAGTCGCCTAGCCAACTCGTCACCTGAAAGAAGTAACCATGAGCAAGCTGCGCGTAGCCGTTCTCGGTGCCAGGGGCCGTATCGGCTCCGAAGCGGTACGAGCCGTCGAGGCCGCGGAGGACATGGAGCTGGTGGCCGCACTCGGCCGGGGCGACAAGCTGGAGATCCTCACGGACACCGGCGCCCAGGCAGTCGTCGAGCTCACCACCCCCGCGTCGGTGATGGAGAACCTCGACTTCTGCGTCCGGCAGGGCATCCACGCGGTGGTCGGCACCACCGGCTGGACCGACGAACGGCTCGCGCAGCTGAACACCTGGCTCTCCGGCTCGCCGGAGACCGGTGTGCTCATCGCGCCGAACTTCTCCATCGGCGCGGTCCTCACGATGAAGTTCGCGCAGCAGGCCGCGCGCTACTTCGAGTCGGTCGAGGTGATCGAGCTCCACCACCCGAACAAGGCGGACGCCCCATCCGGCACCGCCGCCCGCACCGCCCAGCTCATCGCCGCTGCCCGCCGCGACGCGGGCAGCGCACCCCAGCCGGACGCCACCAGCACGGCGCTGGACGGGGCGCGCGGAGCGGACGTCGACGGGATTGCGGTCCACTCGGTCCGGCTCCGCGGCCTCCTGGCCCACCAGGAGGTGCTGCTCGGGAGCGAGGGCGAGACCCTCACCATCCGGCACGACTCGCTGCACCACAGCAGCTTCATGCCGGGCATCCTGCTCGGTACCCGCCGTGTGGTGACCACTCCGGGCCTCACGTTCGGCCTGGAAAACTTCCTCGACCTGAACTGACTGAGCCCACCGCCATGCGCGCAAAGATCACGTACACCGTCACCGCCGCCGTCCTGGTCTTCTACTTCGTCCTGGCCGGCAGCCGTGGCATCCTGCTCATCCGGCACGGCACGCTGCTCACGGTGACCTTCGGCGTCGCCGTGCTGATCCTGCCGGTGATCGGCGTCTGGTTCCTCTGGAAGAACACCCAGTTCGTCCGGCGGGCCAACACCCTGGCCGCCGAGCTCGACGCCGAGGGCGGGCTGCCGGTCGACGACCTGGCCCGCACCCCGAGCGGCCGCATCGACCGCGACTCCGCCGACGCGGCCTTCGCCCGTCGCCAGGCGGAGACGGAGGACACCCCGGACGACTGGCGCTGCTGGTTCCGCCTGGCGATCGCCTACCAGGACGCCCGGGACACTCCCCGGGCCCGCAAGGCCATGCAACGAGCGATCACCCTGCACAGCAGCACCGCAACCCCTTCAAGCCCGACAGCGACTCCGGGCACTGCAGGCCCGACCGGCCCTTCGAGCCCGACAGCCACTCCAGGCCCTTCAAGCCCGACAGCCACTCCGGGCCCGTCCGGGACTTCAGATCCGGCAGGCGCCTCAAGCCCGTCCGGCACTTCAAGCCCGTCCGGCGTTTGAGGACAGTCTTTTGAGCCCGTCCGGCGATTGAGGACACAGAAAAGCCGCCCGGCGACTGAGGGAGACATCCCCCGGTCGCCGGACGGCAAGGCCGCAAGGCCCTACTGCTGCCGGTACTCGTCCCCCCAGGCCTCAATCGTGTCGGCGGCCCGGTCAAACGCCTCGCCCCGCGTCAGAAAGTCCGCGTTGGAGTCCGTGAGCAGCGGCGGCACCGCGTCGCCACCCCTGCGCACGACGATCAGGGCCTGGCCCTGAACCGTCCGGGGGAACCCGAGCCACTTCACCGGCTGCTGCACCGTACGGACCGCGGTGGCCCGGTTCCACGGCACGGTCGTCGTCCGGAAGAAGCCGACGCGGCGCACGCCGTGCCGGCTCACCCAGGCACCGATCCGCAGCATCCGCAGCGCGCAGATGATCACCGCGAGGGCGAGCGCGAGACAGGCACCCGCCCCGGGCACGGCTCCGGCGAACGCGATGATCATCCCCGCGAACAGGATGAACGAGGCGAGCAGCAGCAGGGTGGCCGCAGCCGCGACCCGCCACGGTCCGGGGCGGTAGGGACGCCGCCAGCTGTCGTGGTCGTCGAACGGCAGCGCTACATCCTCAGCGCTCGCGTCAAATGCGCGGTCGGCCGTCAGGAAGGGCAGGGGCACGACTGATCCTCACTCACAAGCACGCTCGATTGCTGTGCCCGGTGAGGCTACCGAGGGGGTGGCAGGCCGTACCACCCCAGGGGGCCCGTATGAGTCAGTGCCCCGGTGCTGCCTCGGTCTGCTGGCTGTGCGACGACGACTGATCGGGTGCCAGGGCGGGAAGGCCGACCAGCAGCGATCCGGCGAGGCCGGCGAGCACGGCGAACCCGACGAGGCTCCGGGCCGCCAGCTCGGAGAGGGTGGTGCGCTCCCGGGGCGGCGGTGTGACGTTGCTGCGGAATCGGTCGGCCTCGGCCACGAACGAGAACGGGACGGCTTCACGCCGGCGGAACATGAGGTAACTCTCCTTGAACTCTGTATCGGGTGGTGCTATTGAGTCAGACGCACGGCGGGCCCGATCGGTGCCCCGAATCGCCGAATTGGTCGAAAGAATCCTCGAAAGGGCGGTGCCGACCGCGTTGTCAGTGGCGGCCCGTAGAGTGGGCGCCGCCCGAGCGACGCCATTGGAAGGACCCCGCCGGTGACCGAGACCCCCGAGCCCGCAAAGCCCAGCTTCCGCAGCGATGTCACCGTTGAACTGGTGAAACATGCCGCAGGCGACTCCGATGTGCTCTTCGCCGCCCGTGTCTCCACGGTCGGCGAGCAGTCCCTGGAGGAGGTCACCAAGGATCCTGAGCGCTCCAAGGGGCTCATCAACTACCTGATGCGGGACCGGCACGGAAGCCCGTTCGAGCACAACTCGATGACCTTCTTCATCAGCGCCCCGATCTTCGTCTTCCGCGAGTTCATGCGGCACCGCGTCGGCTGGTCGTACAACGAGGAATCGGGCCGCTACAGGGAGCTGGAGCCGGTCTTCTACGTACCGGGGGAGTCCCGCAAGCTCGTCCAGCAGGGCCGTCCCGGCAAGTACGAGTTCGTCGAGGGCACCGAGGCCCAGCAGGAGCTCACCGGCCGCGTCATGGAGGACTCCTACCGCCAGGCGTACGAGGCGTACCAGGAGATGCTCGCGGCGGGTGTGGCCCGCGAGGTGGCCCGTGCGGTTCTCCCGGTCGGGCTGTTCTCCTCGATGTACGCCACGTGCAACGCCCGCTCGCTGATGCACTTCCTCGGCCTGCGCACCCAGCACGAGCTGGCGAAGGCCCCGTCCTTCCCGCAGCGCGAGATCGAAATGGTCGGAGAGCGGATGGAAGCGCACTGGGCGGAGCTCATGCCGCTCACCCATGCAGCCTTCAACAAAAATGGACGCGTCGCTCCATAGGCGGTGTCCGTATTGCGGCGTTTCGTGAAGTTCATCTAGGCTGATCAAACGGACCCGGCACTGCTTGAACCCCCGAGCAGGCAGTGCCGGGCTCCTATCGCTTGTCCCCCCGAGGGGACACCCGGCGCCGAGCAACGAGTAGCGTGTTACCCATGGCTCCGATCTCCACTCCGCAGACCCCCTTCGGGCGGGTCCTCACCGCTATGGTCACGCCCTTCACGGCGGACGGGGCACTCGACCTCGACGGCGCCCAGCGGCTCGCCACCCATCTGGTGGACGCAGGCAACGACGGCCTGATCATCAACGGGACCACCGGCGAGTCCCCGACCACCAGCGACGCGGAGAAAGACCAGCTCGTAAGGGCTGTGCTTGAAGCAGTGGGAGACCGGGCGCACGTCGTCGCCGGCATCGGGACCAATGACCCGCCACAGCGTCGAGCTCGCCCGCACGGCCGAGCGAACCGGCGCACACGGCCTCCTCGCCGTGACGCCGTACTACAACAAGCCGCCGCAGGAGGGCCTGCTGCGGCACTTCACAGCGATCGCGGACACCACCGGACTGCCGGTGATGCTGTACGACATCCCCGGCCGCAGTGGTGTGCCGATCGACACAGAGACGCTCGTGAGGCTCGCGGAGCACCCGCGCATCGTGGCCAACAAGGACGCCAAGGGCGACCTCGGCCGGGCCAGCTGGGCCATCGCCCAGTCGGGCCTCGCCTGGTACTCCGGCGACGACATGCTGAACCTCCCGCTCCTCTCGGTCGGCGCGGTCGGCCTCGTCTCCGTCGTCGGCCATGTCGTCACCCCCGACCTGCGCGCCCTCGTGGAGGCCTTCCTCGGCGGCGACGTCCAGAAGGCCACGGAGATCCACCAGAAGCTGCTGCCCGTCTTCACCGGCATGTTCCGTACCCAGGGCGTGATCACCACCAAGGCCGCGCTGACCCTCCAGGGCCTCCCCGCAGGCCCGCTGCGCCTCCCCCTGGTGGAACTCTCCGCGCACGAAACGGCTCAGCTCAAGATCGATCTCGCCGCCGGTGGGGTACAGCTGTAGCCACAGACTTCACAACTGAATACGCGAAGAAACCTCGCAAGAGGGCAACACCCCAAGACAACAGCAAGTGCACGATTGACATGCGCGCCACGTGCCCAAGCGGTACGTGGCGCGTGTGGTAAGGAGAGTCTTTTGAGTCATCCGCATCCTGAACTCGGCACCCCGCCGAAGCTCCCGAAGGGCGGCCTGCGGGTCACCCCGCTGGGTGGCCTCGGCGAAATCGGCCGCAACATGACGGTCTTCGAGTACGGCGGCCGCCTGCTCATCGTCGACTGCGGCGTCCTCTTCCCCGAGGAGGAGCAGCCCGGAATCGACCTGATCCTTCCGGACTTCACGACGATCCGGGACCGCCTCGACGACGTCGAGGGCATCGTCCTCACGCACGGCCACGAGGACCACATCGGTGGTGTCCCGTATCTGCTGCGCCTGAAGCCGGACATCCCGCTGATCGGCTCCAAGCTGACCCTCGCGCTCATCGAGGCGAAGCTCCAGGAGCACCGCATCCGTCCGTACACCCTTGAGGTCACGGAGGGCCAGCGCGAACGCATCGGCGTCTTCGACTGCGAGTTCATTGCGGTCAACCACTCCATCCCCGACGCCCTCGCGGTCGCCATCCGCACCCCTGCGGGTATGGCCGTCGCCACCGGTGACTTCAAGATGGACCAGCTTCCGCTGGACGGTCGCCTCACCGACCTGCACGCCTTCGCGCGGCTGAGCGAGGAGGGCATCGACCTGCTGCTCTCCGACTCGACGAACGCGGAGGTGCCCGGCTTCGTACCGCCGGAGCGGGACATCTCGAACGTCCTGCGCACGGTCTTCGCCAATGCCCAGAAGCGCATCATCGTGGCGAGCTTCGCCAGTCACGTACACCGCATCCAGCAGATCCTCGACACGGCCCACGAATACGGCCGCCGGGTCGCCTTCGTCGGACGGTCGATGGTCCGGAACATGGGCATCGCCCGTGATCTCGGCTACCTGAAGGTTCCCGCGGGTCTGGTCGTCGACGTCAAGACCCTCGACGACCTGCCGGACGACGAGGTCGTGCTGGTCTGCACCGGTTCGCAGGGCGAGCCGATGGCGGCCCTGTCCCGGATGGCCAACCGTGATCACCAGATCCGGATCGTCCAGGGCGACACCGTCATCCTGGCGTCGTCGCTGATCCCCGGTAACGAGAACGCGGTCTACCGAGTGATCAACGGCCTGACCCGCTGGGGCGCCAACGTCGTCCACAAGGGCAACGCCAAGGTCCACGTCTCGGGCCACGCCTCGGCCGGCGAGCTGCTGTACTTCTACAACATCTGCAAGCCGAAGAACCTGATGCCGGTCCACGGTGAATGGCGCCACCTCAGGGCCAACGCCGAGCTGGGAGCCCTCACCGGCGTACCGAAGGACCACATCGTCATCGCCGAGGACGGCGTGGTCGTCGACCTGATCGACGGCAAGGCCAAGATCGTCGGCAAGGTCCAGGCGGGCTATGTGTACGTCGACGGCCTTTCGGTCGGCGATGTCACCGAGACCTCCCTCAAGGATCGCCGCATCCTCGGCGACGAGGGCATCATCTCCGTCTTCATCGTGGTCGACAGCTCCTCCGGCAAGATCGTGGGCGGCCCCCATATCCAGGCCCGGGGCTCCGGCATCGACGATTCGGCGTTCAGCGCGGTCGTACCGAAGGTCCAGGACGCACTCAACAAGTCCGCCCAGGACGGCGTGATGGAGCCGCACCAGCTCCAGCAGCTGGTCCGCCGCACGGTGGGCAAGTGGGTCTCCGACACCTACCGCCGGCGTCCGATGATCCTTCCCGTCGTCGTCGAGGTCTGACCCCGACAGGCGTGAACTCCGGAGCGGGGCCCCCGATTTGCATCGGGGAGCCCCGCTCCAGTACGTTTACGGCTCCGCCTCACCGGGAAGTACCGCGCGCACTCGTGCGCCGCGTGGCTCCCACGGAAGACGGGAATTCCGACTCAGAAGTTCTGATAAAGTCGGAACCGCCGAAAGGCAAGGCCACTTCAACGGTCACCGGAAATCAAATTCGAACCGGAAACGGAACGAAATTGAGTCTGGTAGGGTTGGAACCGCCGGAAAGGGAAACGCGAAAGCGAAGAACTGGAAAGCGGAAACTGCGAGGCCCGCTTCGACCGGGAAT
>CBRG010000379.1 GCA_000470535.1 Streptomyces sp. AW19M42 | reverse complement strand
CCCGCCGTGCGGCGGTCCGGCCTGGGCAGACTGTTCGGCCGGGGCCCGCGGGAGACCGCCGCGCCGGAGCCCGTCACCGACGCCACCACCCGGATCGAGCGCCTCGGGGTGCGGCGCGGCCGGGTCGAGGCGCTGCGCCGGGTCACGCTCACCGTCGCGCCCGGCGAGACCGTCGCGCTCATGGGACGTAACGGCGCGGGCAAGTCCACCCTGCTCGCCGCGCTCGTGGGCATGGTCGAGCCCACCTCCGGCAGCGTCCTGGTCGGCGGCCGCACCCCGCACCGCACGCCCCCGCGCGAGATGGTGCGCCGGGTCGGGCTCGTACCGCAGGAACCGCGCGATCTGCTGTACGCGGACACGGTCGCCGCAGAGTGCGCGGCGGCCGATGCCGACGCGGGCGCCGCACCGGGCAGCTGCCGGGCCCTGGTGTCCGAGCTGCTGCCGGACGTACCGGACGACACCCACCCCCGTGATCTCTCCGAGGGCCAGCGCCTCGCCCTGGCCCTCGCCCTCGTGCTCACCGCCCGGCCCCCGCTGCTGCTCCTGGACGAGCCGACCCGGGGCCTGGACTACGCGGCGAAGGCCCGGCTCGTCGGGGTGCTGCGCGCGCTGGCGGCAGAGGGCCACGCGATCGTGCTGGCCACCCATGACGTGGAGCTGGCCGCCGAACTGGCGCACCGGGTGGTGATCCTGGCCGACGGGGAGGTGGTGGCGGACGGGCCGACCCCGGAGGTCGTGGTGTCCTCCCCTGCGTTCGCCCCGCAGATCGCGAAGATCCTGGCCCCGCAGGAGTGGCTCACCGTGACCCAGGTGCGCGCGGCGCTGGGGAGTGGCGCATGAGCGGCACGAAGGGCCGGGGCGCCCGGCCGGTGCGGCTCGGGCCGCGGGCCGTCGCCGCGCTGGTACTGATCACCGCGGTCGGGGTGGTCGCCTTCGGCTGGCCGCTGCTGGCCGGGGCCGATTCGGGTCTCGCGCACGCGCAGGACGCGCCGTGGCTGTTCGCCGCGCTGCTGCCGCTGTTGGTCGGGGTGGTGGTCGCGATGATCGCGGACGCCGGGCTCGACGCGAAGGCGGTGGCGATGCTGGGAGTGCTGGCCGCGGTCGGCGCGGCGCTGCGGCCGCTGGGGGCGGGCACGGCGGGGCTTGAGCCGATGTTCTTCCTGATGGTGCTGAGCGGGCGGGTGCTGGGTCCTGGCTTCGGATTCGTGCTGGGCTCTGTGACGATGTTCGCGTCCGCGCTGCTGACCGGCGGGGTGGGCCCGTGGATGCCGTTCCAGATGCTGTCGATGGGCTGGTTCACGATGGGCGCGGGCCTGCTGCCCGCGCCGGACCGGCTGCGCGGGCGCGCCGAGCTGCTGATGCTGGCGGCGTACGGGGCGGTGGCGGCGTTCGCGTATGGGACGATCATGAATCTGTACGGCTGGACCATCGTGCCGGGCCTCGGCTCGGGGGTCTCCTTCCATCCCGGTGACCCGCTCGGCGACAACCTGGTGCGCTTCCTCGCCTACTGCACGGCCACCTCGGCCGGCTGGGACCTGGGCCGGGCCGTGCTCACCGTCGTCCTGACGCTGACCGTCGGGGCGGCGCTGCTGAAGGCGCTGCGCAGGGCCACCCGGCGCGCCGCCTTCGAGGCCCGGGTCACATTCGACGTCCCGGCGGAGTGAGGGCACCCACAGGACCTTGGTCCTGTACGAAGCGGAATAGGAGCCGCCGGGGTGCCACGTAACCCCCCGTTCCGCCCCCTCCGAGCTGCCATGACGCGCTTCGGGGTGGTTCGGGACCTTCGGTCCTGGGTGCGAAACGGGGTCGTACCGGGGGTCGTTGCGGTCGTTGAACGGCGCCGCTAACACTGGTTGACGTCGCCGAGCACCGCAGCGTCCACCGGATACGGACAGCGGTCGACGAGCACCGGGCCAGGCAGGATTCGGACCGGCGGGCGACCCAACCGTTCCCGACGTTAGGTTCCCTGTGTCGTTCGCCAGCACCCTTCTCGCCAAGCCCCGCAACGCCCGTCGCAAGACCGTCATGGCCGGCGCCGCCGTCCTCCTGAGCGTCGGCGGTGTGGCCGTGGGCGCGACCTCCGCCATGGCGGCCCCGTCCGCCGCGCCGACGTCCGCCGGCGGCAGTGCCCAGGACACGGCCAAGCAGATGATCGGTGACGACGCGCAGTTCCAGTGCTTCAGCAACATCGTCAGCCACGAGAGCGGCTGGAACCCGAGCGCGACCAACGCCTCCTCCGGCGCCTACGGCCTGGTCCAGGCCCTGCCCGGTTCGAAGATGGCGTCCGCCGGCTCCGACTGGCAGACCAACCCCTCCACCCAGATCAAGTGGGGCATGGACTACATGAACTCCCGCTACGGCAGCCCGTGCGGCGCCTGGTCGTTCTGGCAGGCCAACAGCTGGTACTGAGCCGGCCCGGACTCCGTCCGCGTGTGACCGAAAACCCCGACCGCGACGCGGCCGGGGTTTTCGGCGTGCGGGCCCAGCCGGAGGGCGGCGGTGCGCGAGGCGCGGAGCATGTCGAGCGACGCGGTCACGGCGGAGCCGGTGTCCATGTACGGCTGGATACCGGGGCCCTTGCCCAGGCCCAGGTAGTCCGGGGCGGCGACCGCCCGGCCCGCCGAGGCGTGGAGGTAGGCGGCGTAGCGGCCGGAGTCCTCGGTGGGCGAGGGCGCGTAGTCGCGGTGGGCCATCGTGCCGTGGGTGTCGGAGACCAGGTCCAGCCGGTGGGCGCCGCCCTCGGGGAGCACGAAGGGCCGGTGGCGGTGGTGGGAGCGCCCTGCGGGGTGATGGTGCGGTAGGTGAGGCGGTAACCCCGGACGCCGTGTCTGACGGTGGCCGTGTCCATGCCCGCCGTGGCGAGGAAGTCCGCGACGCCGGCCCGGCCGTGGCGGGCGACGGGGGTGAGTGCGACGAGTCCGCCGCGGGCGTCGTGCCGCTGGGCGGCGGGTGCGGACCCGTGCCGGCCGGGTGCCGGGTGCCCGGCCGCCGTGGCGGGAACCGTGCCCAGTGCGGCGAGGACCACGACGGTGGCGGCGGCCAGGATGCGTCGAGTGGCGTTCTTCCGGGCGTAGTTGCTCGCGTCGTCTTCCATGGTCATGATGCTAGACACCTGTGGCAGGGGCCGACATCCGCGTACGCCCCCACTCGAAGGTGTAGCTGACAGCACCATCGGGCTTGGAGGCATCCCCCGCAGGGGCGTTACAGGCGCTGGATGATCGTCCCGGTCGCCAGCGCCCCGCCCGCGCACATGGTGATCAGCGCGAACTCCTTGTCCCTGCGCTCAAGTTCGTGCAGGGCCGTGGTGAGCAGCCGGGCCCCGGTGGCGCCGACCGGGTGGCCGAGCGCGATCGCACCGCCGTTCACGTTGACCTTCGCGAGCCCGTCGAGGTCCCGTTCGAAGACCTGGGCCCAGCTCAGCACGACCGAGGCGAAGGCTTCGTTGATCTCCACGACGTCGATGTCCTTGAGCGACATCCCGGCCTTGCCGAGCACCGCGCGGGTGGCGTCCACGGGGCCGTCGAGGTGGAAGTGCGGGTCGGAACCGACCAGTGCCTGGGCCACGATCCGGGCCCTCGGCTTGAGCTTGAGGGCCCGCGCCATGCGCTTGGAGGCCCACATGATCGCGCAGGCGCCGTCGGATATCTGCGAGGAGTTGCCCGCGGTGTGGATGGCGGTGGGCATCACGGGCTTGAGGCCGCCGAGCCCCTCCATCGTGGTGTCGCGCAGCCCCTCGTCGCGGTCGACCAGCCGCCACATGCCCTGTCCAGTGGCCTGTTCCGCCTCCGTCGTGGGCACCTGGACCGCGTAGGTCTCGCGTTTGAAGCGCTCCTCCGCCCAGGCGGCGGCCGCCCGCTCCTGGGAGAGGAGGCCGAGCGCGTCCACATCGTCGCGGGTGAGGCCGCGCTTGCGGGCGATGCGCTCGGCGGCCTCGAACTGGTTGGGCAGGTCGACGTTCCACTCGTCGGGCCACGGCTTGCCCGGTCCGTGCTTGGAGCCGCTGCCGAGCGGCACCCGCGACATCGCCTCGACCCCACAGCTGATGCCGACGTCGATCACCCCGGCCGCGATCATGTTGGCGACCATGTGGGAGGCCTGCTGCGAGGAGCCGCACTGGCAGTCCACGGTCGTCGCGGCGGTCTCGTACGGGAGCCCCACGGTGAGCCAGGCGTTGCGCGCGGGGTTCATGGACTGCTCGCCGGCGTGGGTGACGGTGCCGCCGACGATCTGTTCGACGCAGTCGGCGTGGATGCCGGTCCGGCCGAGAAGTTCACGGTAGGTCTCACCCAGCAGATAGGCGGGGTGCAGATTGGCGAGTGCGCCTCCGCGCCTGCCGATGGGAGTGCGTACGGCTTCGACGATGACGGGTTCCGCGGCCATGAGCTCGTCCTCTCCTCGCACTTCCGCAGAGGCGTCCCGGCGCCCACGGAAGGAACTAGTACGCGTTCTAGTTCTTCGTGCAGTCTTATGAGGATTACCCTCGGTACGCAAGAGGCGTGCACGGACCTTGCCCACGCTTCACCGCCGCCACCCACCACAAACCGGCCTGGTTCACGGACGCTTCACGCAACAGATCAGGCCATGCCTCTTGTCAGTTGTAGAACTCGTTACTACCTTTCGGGCAACTCCTGATGGGTCGTCAGACAAAGTTCGGGCGGCTCTCGGACCGACCTGGCGTTCTTGACCTGGAGCTGCCGATGCCCTGCCCCCATCTGCCCGAAGGGTTCGACTTCACCGATCCCGACCTGCTCCAATCGCGCATCCCGCACCCGGAGTTCGCCCGGATGCGGGAGACCGCGCCGGTCTGGTGGTGCACCCAGCCCGCCGGCATCTCCGGCTTCGACGACGCGGGTTACTGGGTCGTCACCCGGCACGCGGACGTCAAGTACGTGTCGACCCGTCCCGAGCTGTTCTCGTCGAACACCAACACCGCGGTGATCCGCTTCAACGAGACAATCAGCCGCGACCAGATCGATGTCCAGAAGCTGATCATGCTGAACATGGACCCGCCCGAACACACCCGCGTCCGCCAGATCGTCCAGCGCGGATTCACCCCGCGCGCCGTCCGCTCCCTCGAACAGGCGCTGCGCAGCCGGGCGCGCTCGATCGTCGAGACGGCACAGGCCGGCGCGGACGACGACGGCTCGTTCGACTTCGTCAACAACATCGCCGTCGAACTGCCCCTCCAGGCCATCGCCGAGCTGATCGGCGTACCGCAGGAGGACCGGAGCAGGATCTTCGACTGGTCCAACAAGATGGCCTCGTACGACGATCCGGAGTACGCGATCACCGAGGAGATCGGCGCGGAGGCGGCCATGGAGCTGGTCTCGTACTCGATGAACCTCGCGTCGGCGCGCAAGGAGTGCCCGGCCCAGGACATCGTCTCCCAGCTGGTCGCCGCGGAGGGCGAGGGCAACCTGCTGTCCGACGAGTTCGGCTTCTTCGTCATCCTGCTCGCCGTGGCCGGGAACGAGACCACCCGCAACGCGATCAGCCACGGCATGCACGCCTTCCTCACCCACCCCGAGCAGTGGGAGCTGTACAAGCGCGAGCGGCCGCAGACGACGGCCGAGGAGATCGTCCGCTGGGCGACCCCCGTGGTCTCCTTCCAGCGGACCGCCACCCAGGACCTCGAACTGGGCGGCCGGCAGATCAAGAAGGGCGACCGGGTCGGGCTGTTCTACTCCTCGGCCAACAACGACCCCGAGGTCTTCGAGAGCCCGGAGAAGTTCGACATCACCCGCGACCCCAATCCGCACCTCGGCTTCGGCGGCGGCGGTCCGCACTTCTGCCTGGGCAAGTCCCTCGCTGTCATGGAGATCGACCTGATCTTCAACGCCGTCGCGGACGTACTGCCCGACCTGCGGCTGGTGAGCGACCCGCGCCGGCTGCGGTCGGCCTGGCTCAACGGCATCAAGCAGCTCCAGGTGAGCACCACGAACGCCTGAGCACCGCCTAACTGCCCGGACCGTCCCGTACGTCCGTCCGCACCCCGCACGGGTGGCGGACGGACGTGCCGGGATCATGGCGGACATGCATGCCCTGCTCTCCGCCTTCGCGCCCATCTGGCTGCTGACCGCCGCCGGTTACGCGGTCGGGCGCAGCGGCCTGCTCGGGGTGCACGCCGAAGCGGTGCTCGGCCGGTTCGTCTTCCATGTCGCCATGCCCGCCGCCCTGTTCGGCATGGTGGCGGCATCCCGGCCGGCCGACTTCGCCCGTCTCTCGTTGGTGGCGTTCGCGGCGGCCACGGCGCTGGTGTCCGCTGCGGGGTACGCGGTGGCCCGGCGGTTCTTCGGCCGCGGGCGGGCCGCCGCGGCGATCAGCAGCATGGCCTCCGGCTACGTCAACTCCGCCAACCTGGGCATCCCGGTGGCGGTGCGGGTGCTCGGTGACGCCTCGTTCGTCGCGCAGGTCATCCTGTTCCAGGTGCTGCTGGTCTCACCGGTGATCCTGACCCTACTGGACTCGGGAACCGGGGCGGGAGGCGGTCCGGGCGGGGGGCGTCGCGGCGGCGGGCTGCGGCGGATGCTCACCCTGCCGGTCCGCAATCCCATCATCATGGCGTCGCTGCTCGGGGTCGCCGTATCCGCCTCCGGACTGCGGCTGCCGGACGCCGTCACCCGCTCCTGCGACCTGCTGGGCGCCGCGGCGGTGCCGACCGCCCTGATCACGCTGGGCCTGTCGCTGTACGGCGGCCCGGCGGACGGGGCGGGACCCGCGGCGGGCGGCGGCGGACGCGACCCGGGTCCGGCGGAGGTCGGGGCCTCGGTCGCGCTGAAGACGCTGGCGCAGCCCCTGACCGCCTTCCTCGTCGCCGGTCCGCTCCTGGGCCTGCCGGACCATCAGGTGCTGGCCGTGGTCGTCTGCTCGGCGCTCCCGACGGCCCAGAACGCCTTCGTCTACGCCCGCGAGTACGGCCAGGACACCACCCTCGCCCGCAATGCCGTGGTGGCCTCCACGGTGGTGTCGATGCTCACGCTGTCCTTCGCCGCCTGGGCGCTGGGGCCGGCCCAGTAGGGCCTGTCGGGGCGACGGGCGCCCGCCGGTGACTACGGCTTGCCGGCCACCGCTTCGTCGTCCGCCTTCGGCGGCGGTTCCGGTTGCGCGGCCTTCCCCGCCCCGGCCACCTTCAGGGACTTCCCGGTCCCGGCCGTCGCCTGCTGGAGCCGCCTCGGTCCGGACAGTGCGTAGGTGAGCCCGAAGCCGAGCGCGACCACCGCCGCCCCGCCCACCGCGTCGAGCACCCAGTGGTTGCCCGTCGCGATGATCGCGGAGACGGTGAACAGCGGGTGCAGCACACCAAGGAGCTTCATCCAGGCCTTCGGGGCGAGCATCACGATCACCACACCGCACCACAGCGACCAGCCGAAGTGCAGCGAGGGCATCGCGGCGTACTGGTTGGTCACCGTCGTCAACGTGCCGTAGTCGGGCTTCGCGAAGTCCTGGACGCCGTGGACCGTGTCGATGAAGCCGAGCCCCGGCATCAGCCGCGGCGGCGCCAGCGGGTAGAGCCAGAACCCGACCAGGGCCAGGACGGTGGCGAACCCGATGGAGCTGCGGACCCAGCGGTAGTCCGCGGGGCGGCGTACGTACAGCACCGCGAGAATCGTCAGCGGCACGATGAAGTGGAACGTCGAGTAGTAGTAGTCGAAGAAGTCCCGCAGCCAGCCGATCTTGACGACCGCGTGATTGGCCCAGTGCTCTATGTCGATGTGCAGCCACTGCTCGGCCGTGTGGATCTGCCGGCCGTGGTGCTCGGCGGTAGCACGGCCCGCCGTCGCGGCCAGCCTGACGTGCTGGTAGGCCGAGTAGACGACCCTGGTCAGCAGGAGTTCCAGCAGCAGGTTGGGCCGGCTGAGCACCCGCCGCCAGACCGGCACCAGCGGCACCCGGCTCCAGCGGGCCGGGACGGGGGCCGCGTAGTCGGTGGGGACCGGCTGCTGCCAGTACGACGAGGTGCGCGGCAGGAACGGGGCGACGCACGCGGCCGCGAGCGCGGCGATCAGCAGCACGTTGTCGCGTACCGGGAACATCGACTCGATGTTCGGCAGCAGCATCTTGCCGGGCAGCGTGATCACGAGGACCACGACGGCCGGCCACACCATCCGGTCCGAGGCCCGGGTGCCGACCCGGCCGACCACCGCGAGCAGCACCCACAGCAGCTGGTGCTGCCAGGCGGTCGGTGAGACGGCGACGACGACACAGCCGGTGACGGCCACGGCGAGCAGCAACTGCCCGTCGCGTGCGTACCGTGCGGCGCGGCGCAGCCCGACGAAGCAGACCGCCGCCGCCAGCACCACGAAGAGCCCGATCTCCAGCGGACCCGCCAGCCCGAACCGGAGCAGCGTGCCGTGCAGGGACTGGTTGGCGAGGCTGTCGGCCTGGTCGCCCAGGCCGGCCCCGGCGACGTGGTGCACCCAGTACGTCCACGAGTCGTGCGGCATCGCCGCCCAGGCCAGTGCCGTGCAGGCGGCGAACGCGGCGCCGCCGGTCAGCGCCGCCCGGCGTCTCCCGGTCAGCCAGAGCAGCACGGCGAACAGCAGCACGGTCGGCTGGAGCGCGGCCGCGATGCCGATCAGGACGCCGGAGGCGCGCTCGCCGCGGACGACGAAGCAGCCGACGAGCACCAGGAGGACCGGCAGGATGCTGGTCTGGCCCAGGTAGAGGGCGTTGCGGACCGGCAGCGAGAGCATCAGCAGGGTGATCGCGACGGGTGCGGCGAACAGCGTGGTGCGTCTCTTGACCGGGCCGGGCAGGGCGCGCGCCGCGATGACGCCGAGGGCGGCGACGAGCAGCAGGGAGCCGAACGTCCAGGCGACCCCGAGGCTCTGCTCCGCGGTCCGGGTGAGCGGTTTCAGCACCAGACCGGCGAAGGGGGTACCGGTGAACCGGTCGGTGTCGTACAGCGAGCCCGTCACATGAAGCACACCGTTCTCACCGGTCCAGGTCTCCAGATCGGTGAGCCGTTCGCCTGGCGGCTGCCGCAGCACCACCGCCATCTGCCGTACGGCCAACGCGGCCACGACCAGCCAGAGAACAGCTCGGGCCGCCCCGGTCCTCGTCCCTGCCGTCGCATCTCCGCGCACACTGTGCTCCGCATTCGCCACGCCGCGCCGACCCTCCCGCCGTCTTGTGCCGACCCTCGATTCGGGCATGCTGTGAAACCTTCGCATTGCGCTATGAGGTAGACCCAATCAACCCCCTCTTCGCCTGACTGTCATCCAACTTTTGTCCGAAAGAATGCCCGGCGGTTCGGCCTGTCCGGGGCCGGACGGCCGGAACCGGCGGGAGCGCCCCCACGTCTGAGCCCGTGACCAGGGCTTAGGGCCTGTATGGGGTTGTCCCGCCGCGGGACAACCCCATACAGGCCCTCAAGGGGGAGGAGCCGGGATGCGGCGGGCGGGAACGGATCAAGGGGGACGGGGCGGATCGCGGGCATGGGCGGTCCGCGCGCTGTCACTGGTCATGATGTTGGTGTCGCTGCAGATCGGCTCGTTGATCGCACCGGCGTACGCCTGCGGCTGCGGAGCGATGGTGGTGGACCGGAACAGCCAGGTCTCGGTGGACCGGGAGACCTCCGTGGTCAGCTGGTCGGACGGCGCCGAGGAAATAGTGATGCAGCTCACCGTCCGGGGGAACGCGCCGACGGCCGCGTGGATCATGCCGGTGCCGCACCGTGCCACGGTCGAGCTGGGGGACGCCTCGCTCCTCTCCGAGCTCGAAACCCTCACCGCGCCGGTCCGCGAGACCAGGCACTACTTCTGGCCACACGCGGACGACTGGCCGTTCGGCGGTTCGGGCAACGCGTCGGGTGACTCCGCCGCCCCCTCGGCCGCCGCACCGGTCAGGGTGGTGGGCCGGGAGCGGCTCGGGCCGTTCGACGTGGCCCGGCTGACCGCGACCGATCCCACGGCCCTGGAGGGCTGGCTGACGGACAACGGCTTCGAGCTCCCGGACCGGCTGTCGACGGCGCTGCGGCCGTATGTCGAGCAGAAGTGGGAGTACGTGGCGATCCGTCTCGCCCCGCAGGAGAACGGCGGTCCGCTGCTCGGCCGGCTCGACCCGCTGCGGCTGCGTTTCGCCAGTGACGAGCCCGTCTATCCGATGCGGCTGTCCCGGCTCGCCACGACACCGCAGTCGTTGGGGCTGTACGTGCTTGCGGCGCACCGCATGGAGCCGCGCGGCAGGATCGGCGGCCTGGAGCCGGAGGTGACCTACGCGGGGCGGGTCGACACCCGGCGCAACGGCGGCGAGTACCCGGCGCTGGACGAACTGACGCACGGGAAGCCGGTGTTCCTCACGGCGATCAGCCAGTCGTTCCCTCGGCCCGAGCGGATCGACGGCGACCACGAGCTGCGGGCGGCGGCCGCCGACGCGCCGTACCGGACCACGTACTACCGGGACGAGCTGCTGACCGTGGGTCCCGTTCCGGCCTGGGTGCTGACGCTGCTCGGTGCCGTGGCGGTGGCGGTCGCGGCGGTGCTGCTGGTGGCGCGCTCGCGGCGGCGGCGACCGGTGACACCGCCGCCGCCGGTCATGGCGCCGCCCCCGCTGCGGTGAGCGGGGGCGGCGCCGGGCTCAGCCCTCCACCGGGGTGTCCGCCTGCCAGCCCGTGAAGAGCGGGACCTCACCGCCGCCGTCGAGGACCACGATCCCGAACGGACGGTCGAAGGCGATGCGCAGGACGCGCTGCCGCACGGGCGCCGCACCCCCCGCGACGGCGACGACCGTCACCGCCGCGGCCTCCACGCCTGCCTCCGCGACCTTCACCACGGCCTCCTGCACCACGTGGGAGATCATGAGCGGCTCGGGCGACAGCCACCCGAAGTCGGCGGCCTCACCCGTCGC
>CBRG010000378.1 GCA_000470535.1 Streptomyces sp. AW19M42 | reverse complement strand
GGCCGGGCGGTCGCCCGCAGGCCTCGCCGGACGGTCGCCCGCAGGCCTCGCCGCGCGGGCGGGGCGGGCGGGGGCAGGGGGGAGCTGGCCCTTCAGGGGGCCCCACTCGTTCGGATCGGGGACGCCGGGCGGCAGCATCGTGCGGCGCTTCGGGCCGCCGTGCTCCGACTCGCCCGGCTCCTTGGCGCCCGGCCAGGCCTTCGCCACGCGGGCCGCCAGGACGAAGTCCTTGCGCAGCGGGTGGCCTTCGAAGCCCTCGGGCAGCAGCAGGGGGACCAGGTGCGGGTGGCCGTCGAAGCCGATACCGAACATCTCGTGCGTCTCGCGCTCGTGCCAGCCGGCGCCCGCGTAGACGTCGATCGCGCTGGGCAGCACGGCGGCCTCGTGCGGAACGGTCGTACGGAGCAGCAGCCGGCGGACCGCAGGACCGGGTCCGGCACGGTCGGGCAGCGCGGCGAGATGGGCGCAGACCCGGAAGCCCGTGCCCGGTTCGTCCACGGCGCTCAGCCAGTCGAAGTAGGTGCAGCCGAGCCGGTCGCGGGCTGTTTCGAGCGCGGCGATCCAGGACGCGGGCGGCACGTCGACGGTCAGCAGCTCGTACGCCTGCTCCGCCGTGGCGTCCTCGCCGAAGATCTCGGTGACGGCCTCCGGCAGCCGGTCGTAGCTCTCGGCGCTCTCGGCGCTCTCGGCGGCGGTCACTTCCCCTCCTCCTTCGCGGAGTCAGGCGCGGAGTCAGGCGCGGGGTCGGGCACGGACGGTGCGGCGACCAGTCCGCTGCGCAGCGCGGCGGTGGAGGGGCGGGCCGCGCCGCCCGTCCCGTAGCGCTCGCTCAGCGATTCGCGAGCGATCTTCTCCTGAAGCTTGAGGATGCCCTGGAGCAGGGCCTCGGGCCGGGGCGGGCAGCCGGGGACGTAGACGTCGACCGGGATGATCTGGTCGACCCCCTTGGTCACCGAGTACGAATCCCAGTACGGCCCGCCGCAGTTGGAGCAGGCGCCGAAGGAGATGACGTACTTGGGCTCGGGCATCTGCTCGAACAGCCGCTTCACCGCCGGGGCCATCTTGTCCGTCACCGTGCCGGAGACGATCATGAGGTCGGCCTGGCGGGGGCCAGGGGCGAACGGGATCACACCGAGCCGGATGAAGTCGTGGCGCGCCATGGAGGCGGCGATGAACTCGATGGCGCAGCAGGCGAGTCCGAAGTTGAAGACCCAGAGGCTGTAGCGGCGGCCCCAGTTGAGGACCACCTTCATCGGCTCGGGAGCGAGCCGGGACAGCACGCCCAGCCGCTTCGGCTCAGGAAGGAACGTGGGTACGGGTACGGGTACGGGACCCGACTCCGGCTGTTGCTGCGGCTGACCGGCTGACGACGGGCTCGTCACGTCCATTCGAGGACGCCCTTCTTCCATGCGTAGAGCAGTCCCACGGCCAGGAAACCGAGGAAGATGAACATTTCCACCAGCGTCGTCGCGCCGTATCCGGGCGCGGCGAAGACGGTTGCCCACGGGAACAGGAAGATCGAGTCGACGGCGAAGATCACGTACAGGAAGGCGTACACGTAATAACGGACCTGGGTGTGGGCCCAGCCCTCCCCCACGGGGTCCACGCCGCACTCGTACGTGAGGAGTTTCTCCGGCGTCGGAACCACCGGGCGCATCAGCCGGCCGGTTCCGAAGGCGACGGCGACGAAGAGCACCCCGACCACGGCGAGCAGTCCGACGACCGAGTAGCTGTGGAAGTACTCCGACGCGATAACGGCCGGTCCCGACAGGTTCGCAACGTCCGTCACGTCCGCCCCCTCGCTCCCTCAAACCTGTTCGACGATCTGTACGCACGGGAGTCTAGGCCCTGTAAAGGAACAGTAAGCAGTCGCGGCGGGCAACGGGTGGGGTTATCCCCACTTCATCGCCACCCACGAGCCCCATGGCGTCCGGATGTCCCACCCGGCAGGCTGGGCATATGACCATGAGCCCGCAGGTACCCGGCAACGACCGGCCGCCGCCCGTCCGCTTCGCCTTCGACACGTACACCTGGAAGGAGATCGCGCATCTCCTCGCCAATCTCCCGTTGGCGATCCTCGGGTTCGTGTACTCGGTGCTCATGGTCGCCATCGGCGTCGGGCTCGCGGTCACGGTGATCGGTCTGCCGCTGCTGGCCGCCGGGCTCCAGGGTTCGCGGCTGATCGGCCGGGCCGAACGGGGCCGGGCGCGGGGTCTGCTCGGGGTGCGGATCGACGAGCCGAGCCCGATGGCTCCGGTCCGCCGCGAGGAGGGCTTCTTCGCCTGGCTGTGGTCGAGCCTCAAGGACCCGGTGGGGTGGCGCGCGGTGCTGTACTCCTTCATCCGGCTGCCGTGGGGCGTGCTCACGTTCGCGGTGACGCTCGTGAGCCTCTTCGTCCTGTGGCCGGTGCTCCCCTATACGGCGCGGTTCATGGCCAACGCCGACCGGGGCATGGTGCGTGGGCTGCTGTCGCCCTCCGACGAGCTGGAACGCCGCATCGCGGAGCTGGAGTCGGACCGGGG
>CBRG010000377.1 GCA_000470535.1 Streptomyces sp. AW19M42 | reverse complement strand
CCCCCCCGCCGGTGCGGCCGTCCTGACGCTCCTCCTCGCCGCCACCGTCCTGGTCGGCCTGTGGCATCTGACGCAGGGGACGTCGGGCGTCGGCCTCGGCGATCTGGTGCGCCATCTCGCCGGGGGGCACGAGAGCGCGGGCGGGGCGCCCGTCGGCGAGATCCTCACCGGCTCGCGCCTGCCGCGGCTGTTCGCGGGCGTCGCGGTGGGCTTCGCCCTCGGCTGCGCCGGCACGCTGCTCCAGTCCGTCACCCACAACACGCTCGCCTCGCCGGACACCCTCGCGGTCACGGCCGGGGCCTACTTCACCCTCACGCTCGTCGCCGCCCTCGGCCTCACCGTCCCGCTGTGGGCGTCGGGCGCCGTCGCCTTCGCCGGCGGCCTCGTGGCGGCGGCACTCGTGCTGCTCCTCGCGGGCCGTGCCGCGGGCACCGCGGGCACCCGCCTCATCCTCGCCGGATCGGCGACGGCGATGGCCCTGGACGCGGCGACCGGGATGCTCCTCATCCTGTTCGACCAGAACACGACCGGCCTCTTCGCCTGGGGGAGCGGCTCGTTGGCGCAGCTGAACATCGACGCGTCGGTACGCGCCGCCCCGCTCGTCGTCGTGGTGCTGTGCGTCGCCCTGGCGCTGTCCCGGCGGCTGGACGTGATGAACCTCGGCGACGATGCCGCGTCCACCCTCGGCGTGCCGATCCGGACCACCCGCGTGACCGCCGTGATCTGCGCGGTACTGCTGACCAGCACGGCGGTGACCCTCGCCGGCCCGATCGGCTTCGTCGGACTCGGCGCGCCCGTCGTGGCCCGCCTGATCGCGGGGCGGGTTCGCGCGTTGCGCCGGCACCTGCTCCTGATCCCCGCGGCCGGACTGCTCGGCGCGCTGCTCGTCCTGCTCGCGGACGCGTCGCTGCGCGCGGTGCAGGGGGCGGACGGGGCCGCCTCCATCCCCACCGGCGTGCCGACCGCGCTGCTCGGCTCCGTCGTGATCGTGGTCCTCGCCCTGCGGCTGCGTGACACGGGCGGTCTCCGGCAGCCACCGCGGGCGCGGGTCGCCGCACGCTCACGCCGTGCCTTCCTCCTCGTCACGTCCGGCGCGGTGGCACTGCTGGCCGGAGCGGCGCTCACGGGGATCCTGGCGGGAAGCCTCTGGCTGCGGACCGGGGACATCGTGCTGTGGCTCCAGGGCGCCGCCCCGGACCTGATAGGCCAGGCGCTCGACGGCCGGGTCCCACGCGTGACCGCCGCGATCCTCGCCGGCGCGGCGCTCGGACTGGCCGGATGCGTCGTACAGAGCTCGGTGCGCAACCCGCTGGCGGAGCCCGGGGTGCTCGGCATCTCGGCGGGCGCCGGCCTCGGCGCGGCGAGCGTCGCCACCTCGGGCCTGCCCGGTGGCCGGCCGGTACTCATCGCGGTAGCGGTCACGGCGGGGCTGGCCACCTTCGCGGTGATCGCCCTGCTGGCCCGGCGCGGCGGCTTCCTGCCCGACCGGTTCGTACTGATCGGCATCGGCATGGGGTACGGACTCAGCGCCGTCACCACCTTCCTCCTGCTGCGCGCGGACCCGTACAACACGCCCCGGATCTTCACCTGGCTCTCCGGCACGACCTACGGCCGCACGTTCCCCGACGTCGTCCCCGTCGCTGTGGCCCTGGCTCTCGCCCTTCCGGTACTGCTGTTCATGCGTGGCAGGCTCGACCTGCTCGCCGTCGATGAGGACACCCCGCGCATCGTCGGTGTCAGGGTGGAACGCACCCGCTTCACCGCCCTGTCGATCGCCGCGGTGCTCGCGGCCCTCAGCGTGATCGCCGTCGGCGTCGTCGGTTTCGTGGGGCTCGTCGCCCCGCACCTCGCCCGTTCCCTGGTGGGCGCCCGGCACGGCCGCGCGATCCCGGTCGCGATGGTGCTCGGCGGACTGCTGGTGTGCGTCGCGGACGCCCTCGGCCGCACGCTCGTCGCCCCCGCCCAGGTTCCGGCGGGCCTCATGATCGCGCTGGTCGGCGCACCGTACTTCGTGTGGGTGCTCCGGAAGTCCAGAGCATGACCCGGGGGAGGGGGCGGTGTCCGCGCCGACAGGTTCGGGCTCCGGCCCCTCCCCCTTTCCCCGGTCCCCCCGTCCCGACGTCCCGCCAGGAGCACCGGAATGCTGCCCCGTCAGGAAACGCCCGCGCGGCCCGCGACGAGCACCGTCGTCCCCTACGAGCCCGACACCCCGCCGGCGCAGCTCGCGTGCCTCGTCGACCGTGAGGTGTCGGAGCGCTGGCGTGCCGTCGACCGCTCCGCCCACGACCCTCACCTCGTGGCCGTTCCCGGAGCTGAGGGCGAGGGCTGGACCGCTGCGGCGCTCGTGACAGCACGTCCGAACACGGCCTATCTGAAAATCGTCGATGCCGTCGGCGACGTGCGCGCTGCGGTAGGAGCCGTCGTCGCCCACGCGGACCGCCGAGGGCTCGCGCAGGTCAAGTGGGAAGGGTGGACGGCGCGTACCGACGACGTCGCTGCCACCGCCTTCGCCGCCTTGACCCCTCCGCTCACGCAGCCGGAGGGCGCGGCCGGACCGGCTGCCGGTTACATCCGCTGGCTGCGCGACGGCGTCACGAGTGCCCCCGCGTACTACGGGCAGACCACACACTTCACCTGCGGTGCCGTCACCGCTCTGGTCGCGCAGGCGCACGCGGGCACACTTGCGTGGGAGGCGCTCGACCGGCAGGCGGAGCTGACGCTGTGGCGCGACGCCACCAACTTCCTCGCGTGCGAGCCCGTCGGGCTGGGCGTCGCCCTGCGCCGGGCCTGGCCCTCCTCCCCGGTCACGATCCATCTGGACAACGACCGGCCGGTGTTGCTCGGCCACCTCCCGGAGAACGACCAGGAGTGGCGTGCCCTGCTCCAGCGCGCCTCCCGGACGGAGGCGGAGCGCACCGGCGTCCCCATCGACCCGAGCCGCCTCTCCCTGACCGCGATCCGGGACGCGATCGGCCGACGCGAACACGTGCTGCTCCTGCTCTCGCTCGCCGGGATGCAGGGATTCGACGTGCCGCACTGGGTGCTCTGCCACGGCGCCGTACCCGGCGCCATCGTGATCGAGGATCCCTGGGCCAACGCGACAACGGGGGACACCTGGGTCGACGCCCACCTCCTGCCGGTCTCCGACTCGTCGCTCGACACGATGTCGGTCATCTCGCCGGAGGGCTTCCGGGGCGCGGTGACCATCGGGCGCCCGCAGGGGCGGGACGCAGCGCCATCCTTGTGAACGAACACGACTGCCTGTGCCGGAACTTCGAGTACTTCGAGAAGGAAGCGACAGCGATGGAGATTCGATCCACGACCGATGAGGACCTGGACGCCTTCGTCGACACGGTCCACACGGCATTCGGGCACTTCCCCAAAACCCCGATCGCGGGCGGCGGACGCTGGTGGTCCGCGCTCGAAATGGACCGCGGCCTGCTCGCCCTGTCCGCGGACGGCCGGCCCGTGGGCACCGCCGCCGCGTACTCCTTCGAACTCACCCTGCCCGGCCGCACCCTCGCCCCGGTCGCCGGGGTGAGCGCGGTCGGCGTCCTGCCCTCGCACCGGCGGCGCGGCGTGCTCGGCGAGATGATGCGGCGGCAGCTCTCGGAGGTGCGGTCCCGGGGCGAGTTCCTCTCGGTGCTGCTGGCCTCCGAGGCTCCGATCTACGGCAGGTTCGGGTACGGACCGGCGACCTTCACCACCCGGCTGACGGTGCCGCGCCACAGGGCCGCCCTCGCGGTTCCCCGGGCTCGTGCGACGGCCGACGCACCGGCGACCGGAGCGGACAGCGGCACGGTCGAGGTGCTGCGGCGTGCCGAGTGCGGCGAGGTCCTCGAAGAGATCTACGACCGGTACCGCCGCTCCCAGCCCGGCGCGCTGTCCCGGCCGCACCGCTGGTGGGCCCTGGGCGCAGGGCAGTCGCCGGTCTCCTCGGCACCGCGCTACGTCGCCGTCCACCGGGACGCCGACGGAACGGCGGACGGGTACGCCAGCTACTCGATCGGCGAACCCACGACCTTGACGGTCGACGAGACCATCGCCACCGATGACGCGGTCTTCACGGCCCTGGCCCGGTTCGTACTCGGACACGACCTGGTCTCACAGGTCGTGTTCCGGCACGTCCCGCCCGAGCATCCGCTGCGCTGGCAACTCGCCGACATCCGCGCCGGCGAGGCCGGCGAACACGCCGACTGGCTGTGGGTACGTCTCCTCGACATCCCGCGCGCCCTGACCGCACGGGGCTGGTTCACCGACGGCGAACTCGTTCTCGACGTGGACGACCCGTTCCTCGGCGAGCGGTGCCGCTACCTGCTGACCGTTCGCGAGGGCGAGGCCGGCTGCGTCCCCACGGACCGGCAACCCGACCTGTCGCTGGACGTGCGCGACCTGGGCTCGCTCTACCTGGGAGGCGTCACCCCGAGCACGCTCGTGCGCGCGGGACACATCCTGGCCTGCCGTCCGGGCGCCGCCGCCCTCGCGGACGCGCTCTTCCGCACGGAGAGCGCCCCGCACTGCGTGCACTGGTTCTAGGGCCAATACCGGTGATTT
>CBRG010000376.1 GCA_000470535.1 Streptomyces sp. AW19M42 | reverse complement strand
CCCGCCGAATGTGCGCCCTGCGCCGCCGCAACGCGCGCCGGAGCAGGCGCCCGCGCCGGTGCCCGCAGCCGTGCCGCCGCAGCGCAGTAGCCGCGCGGTGGTCACCGACCGGCTGCGCGTCGCGGCGACGACCGAACCGGGCCGACTCCAGATCATCGGGGCGGTACTGGCCCTGCTCGTCGTCGCGTTCGGTGCAGTGACGGCGTTCGAGGTCTCCGGCCGGGCGGCCTCCGCCGACGACGTGGTGACACGCAGTCAGCCGCTCAGCGCGGACGCCGCCGACATCTACCGCTCACTGGCCGACGCCGACGCCGCGGCGGCGAGCGGCTTCCTGGCCGGGCCGCAGGAGCCGAGCCAGGTCCACGACCAGTACGTGGCGGATATCGAGGAGGCCTCCCGGCTGCTGGTGAAGGCCGCGGCCAACACGGACTCCTCGACGAAGTCCGGCCACGAGATCACCACCCTCAACGAGGAACTCCCGCGCTACACCGGGCTGATCGAGCGCGCCCGCGCGAGCAACCGGCAGGGGCTGCCGCTGGGCGGCGCCTATCTCCGGTACGCGAACCAGAAGATGGCCAACGACATGCTGCCGGCCGCCGAGCGGCTGTACGCGGCGGAGACCGGCCGGCTCGGCCAGGACTACGACTCCGCGCGCACCTGGCCGTTCTTCTCGCTCGGCATCGGTGTGATCGCGCTGATCGTGCTGCTCTGGGCCCAGCGGCGCAACTTCCACCGGACGAACCGGGTGCTCAACCACGGCCTGGTGGCCGCGACCGCGGCTTCGCTCGTGGTCCTGCTGTGGCTGGCGGTGGGGCATTCGGTGGCCCGCTCCGATCTGTCCGACGCCAACACCCGCGGGCAGCAGTCCCTGGACGTGCTCAACCGGGCGCGCATCGACTCGCTGAAGGCGCGCGCCAACGAGACCCTCACCGTCGTCGCCCGGGGTGCGGTGCTCACCGCGGACGGGAAGAACGACAAGTACGAGACCGACTACGGCACGGGCATGAAGGCACTCGTCGAGGAGCTGGACAAGGCCGCGAAGCTCGCCGGGGACACCCACGACACCGTGGGGAGTGAACCGGTGGCGAAAGCCATCACGGGTGTCACCGAGTGGCAGAGCCGCCACCGGACCGCCCGCAAGACCGACGACAGCGGCGACTACGACACCGCGCTGACCCAGATCATCGGGACGGCGGACTCGACCGAGGGCTCGACCGGTGAGTCGTTCAACCGGGTGGACAAGGCGCTGAGGCAGGCCCTCGCCCATGAGCAGGAAGAGTTCACCCGGGCCGCGGAGGACGGGCGCGGTGCACTGGGCGGGCTGCCGATAGGCGCGGCGGCCCTCGCCGTGCTGGGCGCGGTCGCCGCGATCGTCGGGGTCAACCGCAGGCTCTCGGAGTTCCGGTGACAGGGGGAGCGATGACAGGGAAGGACGAGCCCAGGACGGGGCCCGCGGACCCGCTGCGCAGGCTGCGCGGCTGGGGCGGTGTGACCGCCATGGCCGCGGCCTGCGCGATGACGGCGGCACTGACCCTGCTGCCGCTCTCCCACAGGGCCGGCGGCGCCTTCGACGAGGAGATCTCGGGACCGGGCGCGGCGCGGGCCTCGCAGACGCGGGCCGACGACTGCGCCGATCCGGACGCCAGCCTGCCGCCGTCCGTCGCCGGCGGCAGCACCATCGACCGCATCAAGGCGCGCGGAAAGCTGATCGCGGGCGTCGACCAGAACAGCTTCCAGTGGGGGTACCGCAATCCGGAGTCCCGGGATCTCGAAGGCTTCGACATCGATCTGGTGCGGGCCATCGCCAAGGACGTCCTGGGCGACCCCGACGACGTGATCTTCCGGGCGATCCCCACCAACCAGCGCATCGCCGCCCTGGAGAACGACAAGGTCGACGTCGTCGTCCGGACGATGACGATCAACTGCGCCCGGCTCGACCAGGTCTCGTTCTCCACCGCCTACTTCCAGGCCGGGCAGCAGGTCCTCGCGCCCAAGGAATCCACGATTACCGGTTACGACTCCTCGCTGGCCGGCCAGCGGGTCTGTACCGCGGAGGGGTCCACGGCGTACGAGGCGCTGGAGAAGCAGTCGTTCGGCTCGGTGTTCAAGGACAAGCACGACGGCACCGACGCCGACGAGGACCTGCTCACCGTCCCCAACCAGCTGGACTGCCTGGTGCGGCTCCAGATGGGCGAGGTCGACGCGATCGTCACGGACAACGCGCTGGCGGCCGGCCAGGCCGCCCAGGACCCGGCCGTGGAGCTCAAGGGCGACAAGCCCTTCACCACCGAGTACTACGGCGTGGCCACGAAGAAGGGCGCGGACGACCTGGTGGCCCGGGTCAACCAGGTGCTGGTCGACTACCGGGCAGGCGGCAAGAACAGCCCCTGGATGCGGTCCTACCGCAACTGGCTGCAGGACGGTCTGCCCGGGATCACGGCACCGCCGGTGCCCAAGTACCGCAGCAACTAGGGCCTGGTCCTCGGATCAGGCGGAACCTGCCGGGCCCGTCCGGCAGGGAGAGCGGAGAGGTGATCGATGGGCGTCGCGGGCCCCTTCCCCAGCTACGCGGCCCGGCCCCCCGGCCCGGTCATGGACCGGGACGAGGCGGACCGTGCGCTGGCCCGGCTCGGCGCGGAGCACGAGGCGATCGAGACCTCGCTGCTCGCCCTTCAGGACCACGCCGGACGCCGGCTCCTGGAGGGCGCCGAGCTGACCGGTGTCACCAGAGAGCGCTGGAGCGTCACCGAGCAGTCGATCACACTGCTGTGGAGCTATTTCGACGCCTACGCGGGGGTGCTGCACCAGGCCCGTGAGGTGCGGGCCCGGCGGCGCCACCCGAACCGGGACGATCTGACGGCCCTGACCGAACTGCTGCGCGGCGACGGCGTCACGGTGGCGCATGCCGCCGCCCGGCCCGATCCGTCGATCACCGGCCCGGCCCGGCTCTCCGAGCGGTTCACGCTGGCGGAGCTGGTCAACCGGATGAACGAGCTGTACGCCCGCTCGCTGGACATGGTGGTCGCCTCCGACTCCGTGTGGTCGGCGATGCCCGCCCGGATAGATCTGCTCGCCGCCGAACTGCGCCGCACCAGCTCGCTGGCGTACTCGGTCGGGGTGCGGCCCGGCGAGCATCCGTCGGGGGACGATCTGGAGTCGATCACCCAGGAGCTGACCACGCTGCGGGTGCAGGTGATCTCCGACCCGCTGGCGTTCTGGCTGCCGGGGCCCGGCAGTTCGGCGCCCGGCGGCGGACGCCCCGACACCACGCGCTACGACCGGGCGGCCCGTGCGCTGGACGAGGTGCGGCGGGAGATCGAGGCGGTGCTCGCGGTCCGGCAGGACGCCGAACAGCGGCTGGTCCAGCTGCGCGACGTGCTCTCCCGGGCCGACCGCACGCTGTCCGAGGCCCGCTCCGCGCGCGGCGAGGTGCTGGCGAAGATCGCAGCATCCGAAGTGCCCGCGGTCAACGGCCCGCCCACCGCGCTCCAGGAGCGGCTCGCCGCTGCCTCCGAGTACCGCAGGCATGCGCAGTGGCACCGGCTCTCGCCGCTCCTGGAGACCCTGGAGCGGCAGGCGGAGGAGGAGCTGCTGCGGGCCAGGGAGCAGTTGACGGCGGTCACCGCCCCGCTGGCCGTGCGGGCGGAACTGCGTGGCCGGCTGGACGCGTACAAGGCGAAGGTGGCCCGGCACGGCCTGGCGGAGGACCCGGTCCTGATCGAGCGGTACGACGCGGCGCGCCGGATGCTGTGGAGCGCGCCGTGTGATCTACGGGTCGCCGCGCAGGCGGTGCAGCGTTATCAGGACGCGGCGCTGGAACTGCTGGGGCAGCGGCGCGCGTCGGGACCAGAAGACCGGCGGGGCCAGTGACGGGGCCCGTGGTGACCGCGGGGCGCCCGCCGGGCCGGGCAGGCAGTGGCGCGACGGGCGGTATCGGAGCGACGTGGCCGCTGCGGCGGCGGGGCGAACAGGGGGAATGACCATGAGTACGCAGTGCCAGCGCCCCGCGTGCGAGGGCAGTTACGAGGACATGGGCGGCGGTGAGCTGTACTGCGACACCTGCGGTCTGGCTCCGGTCGTCTCCCCGACGGGGATGGTGAGTTCGCCGCCCACCGGGATCGCGGGCGGCGGGCGGGGCAGCGCCAGCTCCTCGGCCCGCAGCAGTTCGCGGGCGTCATCGAGGGCGTCCTCCCGTTCGTCGACGTCGCGGCGGTCGGTGTCGGGGCGGCTCTCGCGCGCGGTGTCCGCGCGTGGGGCCTCGCGTTCGGTCTCGGTGCGCTCCTCCGGTTCCTCGACCGGTGTCTCCGGACGGAACCGGCTGGGTGCCGGGCTGGTGCTCGTACCGGACGTGCCGCGTCCCGATCCGCGTACCGCCGTGATGGAGAACCCGGAGGTGCCCGAGCGCAAGCGGTTCTGTTCGCGTTCGGACTGCGGGGCGCCGGTGGGCCGGGCCAGGGGCTCGCAGCCGGGGCGTACGGAGGGGTTCTGCACCAAGTGCGGACACCCGTACTCGTTCACGCCCAAGCTCCAGGACGGCGACGTCGTGCACGGCCAGTACGAGGTCGCGGGCTGTCTGGCGCACGGTGGGCTCGGCTGGGTCTATCTCGCGGTGGACCGGGCGGTCTCCGACCGCTGGGTGGTGCTCAAGGGCCTGCTCGACACCGGTGACCAGGACGCCATGGCGGCGGCCATCTCCGAGCGCCGGTTCCTCGCGGAGATCGAGCACTCCAACATCGTCCGCATCTACAACTTCGTCGAGCACCTCGACCAGCGCACCGGTTCGCTGGACGGCTACATAGTCATGGAGTACGTGGGCGGCAAGGCGCTCAAGGAGATCGCCAACGAGCGTCGCACCCCGGCCGGGAAGCGGGATCCGCTGCCGGTCGAGCAGGCGTGCGCGTTCGGTATCGAGGCGCTGGAGGCGCTGGGCCACCTGCACAGCCGCAACCTCCTGTACTGCGACTTCAAGGTCGACAACGCGATCCAGACCGAGGACCAGCTGAAGCTGATCGACATGGGCGCGGTCCGCCGGATGGACGACGACGAGTCGGCCATCTACGGCACGGTGGGGTACCAGGCGCCGGAGGTCGCGGAGGTCGGCCCGTCGGTCGCCTCCGACCTGTACACGGTCGCGCGGACGCTCGCGGTGCTCACCTTCGACTTCCAGGGGTACACGAACGTCTTCGTGGACTCGCTGCCGGACCCGGACAACATCGAGGTGTTCCGGTCGTACGAGTCGTTCTACCGGCTGCTGGTCCGGGCCACCGACCCCGATCCGGCCAGGCGGTTCGCCTCGGCGTCCGAGATGGCGGAGCAGCTGATGGGCGTGTTGCGGGAGGTGGTGTCGCTCCAGACGGGGCGCCCTCGTCCGGCGCTGTCGACGCTGTTCGGTGCGGAGATGAGGGTCACCGACACGGAGCTGTTCACGCGCATGACGGGCGAGGTCTCCCGCCTCGGGGCGCGGAGTGCGGCGACGCGCGGCTCCGGGCGCTTCGGCCGGCGCAGGGGCGCCGGGGTGCTCCCGCCGGCTCCGGCCGCCCCGG
>CBRG010000375.1 GCA_000470535.1 Streptomyces sp. AW19M42 | reverse complement strand
GGGGCGCGGGGGGGGGGGCCGGTCGCGCGGGCTCGTCGCCGGGGCGCTGCCCCGGACCCCGGTCCTCAATCGCCGGACGGGCTTGAAATGGGCGCTGGCCTGGACGGTCCGGCGGGGCTTGAAGTGGGCGTCGGCCCCGGACGGGCTCGAAGTGGCCGCAAGGCTTGCAGCGGGCGGCCCCATGCGCGCCCCGTATCGAAAGGGAGGCACCGTGGACTTCACCTTCGGCCCCGACGACGCCGCGTTCCGCGAGGAGGCCCGCACCTGGCTGGAGGCCCATCTCGTCGACGCGTACGCGTCGGCCATCGGCACCGGCGGCCCGGGGAGCGAGCACGAGGGCATCGCGGTCCGGCGCGCCTGGGAGCGCGAACTCGGCCGAGGCGGCTGGATCGGCCTCGGCTGGGAGGGCGGCAGGGACGGCGGGCGCGGCGGAACGTACGGCAACCGCACCGCCACCCTCACCCAGCAGGTCGTCTGGGCCGAGGAGTACGCCCGACTCCGGGCACCCGCCCGCGTCGGCCACATCGGGGAGAACCTGCTCGCCCCGACCCTCATCGCCTACGGCAGCCAGGAGCAGCGCCGTCGCTTCCTGCCGCCCATCGCACGCGGCGAGACCCTGTGGTGCCAGGGGTACAGCGAGCCGGGCGCCGGTTCGGACCTGGCGGGGGTGCGGACGGCCGCCGTACGCGATCCGGAGCGCGGCGGATACCGCGTCACGGGGCAGAAGATCTGGACCTCGCTCGCCCGGGACGCCGACTGGTGCTTCGTGCTGGCCCGTACCGAGCCCGGCTCGCGGCGGCACCACGGGCTGTCGTTCCTGCTGGTGCCGATGGACCAGCCGGGCCGGATCGAGGTGCGGCCGATCCGGCAGATGTCGGGGACCAGTGAGTTCAACGAGGTCTTCCTCGACGGGGCGCACGCCGAGGAGGTGGTCGGCGGCGAGGGCGACGGCTGGACCGTCGCCATGGGCCTGCTGGCCCTGGAGCGCGGCGTCTCCACGCTCGTCCAGCAGATCGGGTTCGCCGCGGAGCTGGACCGGGTGGTCCGGGCGGCCGTCGAGAGCGGCGCCACCGGTGACCCGGTCCTGCGCGAACGGCTCGTCCGCCAGTGGGCCGAGCTGAGGACGATGCGCTGGAACGCCCTGCGCACCCTCGGCACCACCACGGACCCCGGCGCCCCCAGCGTCGCGAAACTGCTCTGGGGCGGCTGGCACAAGCGCCTGGGCGAACTCGCCGTGCAGATCAGGGGCGCGGCCGGAGCCGTCGGCCCACAGGACTGGTCGCCCGGTGAGCCGTACGTACTCGACGAGGCACAGCGCCTGTTCCTGTTCACCCGGTCCGACACCATCTACGGCGGCTCGGACGAGATCCAGCGGAACATCATCGCCGAGCGCGTGCTCGGCCTACCGAGGGAGCCGAGATGAGAGGCGTCGTTTTCGACGGCAAGCAGACCGAGGTCGTCGACGATCTGGAGATACGTGATCCGGCCCCCGGCGAGGTGCTGGTCGCGGTGGCCGCGGCAGGCCTCTGCCACAGCGACCTGTCGGTGATCGACGGGACGATCCCGTTCCCGCTGCCGGTGGTGCTCGGGCACGAGGGTGCGGGCGTGGTCGAGGCGGTCGGGGCCGGAGTGAGCCATGTGGCGCCCGGCGACCATGTGTCCCTGTCCACGCTCGCCAGCTGCGGTGCCTGCGCCCAGTGCGACCGGGGGCGCCCCACGATGTGCCGCAAGGCGATCGGGATGCCGGGCAAGCCGTTCTCGCGGGGAGGGAAGCCGCTGTACCAGTTCGCGTCCAACTCGGCGTTCGCCGAACGGACGCTGGTCAAGGCCGTGCAGGCGGTGAAGATCCCGGCGGACCTGCCCCTCACCTCGGCGGCCCTGATCGGCTGCGGGGTGCTGACGGGAGTCGGAGCCGTACTGAACCGGGCCAAGGTCGACCGGGGCGAGAGTGTCGTCGTGATCGGCACCGGCGGCATCGGGCTCAACGTGATCCAGGGCGCCCGGATCGCCGGCGCGCTGACCATCGTCGCGGTCGACTCCAACCCGGCGAAGGAGGCGGTGGCCCGCCAGTTCGGCGCCACCCACTTCCTGACGTCGGCCGAGGGCGTCAAGGAGATCCTGCCGCACGGCGCCGACCACGCCTTCGAGTGCGTGGGCCGCACCGAGCTGATCCGTACCGCGATCGACCTGCTGGACCGGCACGGCCAGGCGATCCTGCTGGGCCTACCGGCGGCGACGGCAGAGGCGTCGTTCCTCGTCTCGTCGATGTACCTGGACAAGTCGATCCTGGGCTGCCGCTACGGCTCCTCGCGCCCGCAGCGCGACATCCCCCTGTACGCGGAGCTGTACCGGGAGGGCCGGCTGCTGCTGGACGAACTCGTCACCGAGACCTACCCGGTGGAGGACTTCGCCAAGGCGGCGGACGACGCGCACCACGGGCGGGTGGCGCGGGGGGTGCTGGTGTTCTGAGGGCGGGGAGGCCGCTCAGCAGCGGTCTCCCGCCGTCGCGCGGAACGTCCGGCGGTACCTCGTCGGTGACACCCCCAGCGCAGCCTGGAGGTGTTGCCGCAGCGAGGTGGGCGTACCGAACCCGGCGTCCCGGGCGACCTGGTCGATCGACAGGTCGGTGGACTCCAGCAGCTGACGGGCGCGCTCCACCCGCTGCTGGGTCAGCCACTGGACCGGGCTGATCCCGACCTCCTCACGGAACCGCCGGGTGAACGTCCGTACGCTCATCGACTCCTGCTGCGCCATGTCGCGCAGCAGGATCGGGCGTTCCAGCCGCCCGAGCGCCCAGGCGCGCGCGGTGGTCGTGCCGGCGATCTGGGCGTCGGGGACCGGGCGCTGGATGTACTGCGCCTGGCCGCCGTCGCGGTGCGGCGGTACGACGGTGCGCCGGGCGACGTCGTTGGCGACGGCGGTGCCGTGGTCGCGGCGCACGATGTGCAGGCAGAGGTCGATCCCGGCGGCGACCCCGGCGGACGTCAGGACGTCGCCGTCGTCGATGAACAGGACGTCGGGGTCGACCCGGACCGCCGGGAACAGCGCCTGGAAGTGGTCGGCGGAGGACCAGTGGGTGGTGGCCGGGCGCCCGTCGAGGTAACCGGCGGCGGCGAGCACGTAGCCGCCGGTACAGATGGAGACCATCCGGGTGCCGGGCCTGATGTAGGCGAACGCGGCGGCGAGTTCGTCGGTGAGCCGGCCCTCGGAGTAGACGGGGCCGAGTTCGTAGCTGGCGGGGATCACCACCGTGTCGGCGGTGGCGAGGGCCTTCGGGCCGTGCTCGACCGTGATGGTGAAGTCCGCGTCGGTGGCCACCGGGCCGGGCGGGCGGACCGAGCAGGTGATGACGTCGTAGAGTTTCGCGCCCTGGTCGCGCGGCTCGACTCCGAGTGAACGGCCGAATATCCTTTGCGCGATGCCCAGTTCGAACGGAAGCACGCCATCGAGGGCGAGAACGACGACTCGGTGCGGCACGGAGGTCTCCCTTCACCACTAGCTGGTATAGACCATAAGCTGATACATGTCATCGATGTGAAGGAAAAGTCAGCAGACCACGCATGCGTTCCTGCCGTAAGTAGCGAGAGCGTTTTGCGTGATTCGTCTCCCGCGTCCCCATTGGCTCCGCTGTCCTCGCTGCCCCTGGCGCCCCCTCTTCCGTCCCTGGCCACCGGGCCCGAGCGGCTGTGGAACCGCAACTTCCGGCTCTTCTTCGTCGCCCGGACCGCAGCGCTCTTCGGGGACGGAATGATCCCGGTGGCGCTCACGGCGGGCCTGCTGGGGGCGGGGCGCCCGCACTCCTCCGTGGGGTACGCGCTGGCGGCCTGGATGGGGCCGCTGGCGCTGTTCGTGCTCTTCGGCGGCGTACTGGCGGACCGGTTCACCCCGCGCCGGATGATGATCATCGCTGACACGCTGCGGCTGATCGGCGCCTCCGCGCTCGCGGTCTCCTTCGCGGTCGGCAACCCGCCGCTGTGGGCGGTGTACTCGCTGAGCGCGGTGGCCGGTGTGGGCGCGGCGCTCTTCCAGCCGGGCGTCGCCTCGACCGTGCCCCGGGTCTCCTCCGACGTGCAGCGCGCCAACGCCGTGCTCCGCGTCTCGGAAGCGCTGATGACGATGGCGGGCCCGGCGTTCGCGGGCGTGCTCGTCGGCCTCGCGAGCGCCGGAGCGGTCTATGCGGCGAACGCGTCGACGTTCCTGATCTCCGGCGTCTGCCTCTTCCTGCTGCGGCTGGCGCCGGCCCCGTCCGACGACGCCCGGCGCGGCACGTTCGTCGCCGAACTGGTCGACGGGTGGCACGAGTTCAGGGCGCGCAGCTGGCTGTGGGGAGTGATCGCGATCTGGACGGTGTACGGCTTCGCCGTGCTCGGCCCGATGCTCCCGCTGACCGCCGTCGAGGTGACCGAGGCGCACGGTTCGGGAACGTACGGCGCGATGATGGCGGTGAACGGCGCGGGCAGTGTCGTCGGCGGCCTGCTCGCCCTGCGGCTGCGGCCGCGCCGCCCGCTGGCGGCGGGGGCCGTGGCGCTGACCGGGGTGTGCGTGAACCTGCTGGCGCTGGGGCTCGGGCTGCCCGTGTTCGCGCTGGGGGCCGGTCAGTTCATCGCGGGCGCGGCGTTCGCGTTCTGGCTGGTGATGTGGTCGACGACCGTCCAGACGCAGGTGCCGCCGGAGGCGCTGAACCGGCTGCACGCGTACGACGTGGCCGGATCGCTGCTGATGCTGGCGGCGGGCCGGGCGTTGGCGGGGCCGGTCGCGGACCGGCTGGGCGCGCCGGAGGTGCTGCTGGCCGGGGCCGTGATCAACGTGCTGGCGGTGGGCGTGCTGCTGGCGGCCCGGCCGATCAGGCGGCTGGAGCGGATCAGGTGAGGGGGCACGGCCCAAGCGCGCGCCGGGCGCGGGCCCTGGCGGCGGGGGCGGCCGTGGTCACGGTCGCGGCCGGGCTCGGCGTCCGTACCGTCGCGGACGGGGATCTCGCCAAGTACGCCGGGGACGCGCTCTACACGGTCCTGCTCTGCGCCCTCGTCGCGCTGTGCGCCCCCCGAGCCCGGCCGGTCGTGGTGGCGGGCACGGGGCTGGCGGTGAGCTGCGCGGTCGAGCTGCTCCAGCTGACCGGGGTCCCGGCGGAGCTGTCCCGCCAGAGCGCGGTGGCGCGGCTGGTATTGGGTTCGACGTTCAACGCGCCGGATCTGCTCTGGTACGCGGTGGGCGCGGCGGGCGCCTGGGGCGTGCTGGCGGCGGCTGCTTCCCGCCGGAGCGGGCCCGTTCCTCCGACTTCTGCATCTCGATGACATGGAGGATGTGTGCGCTGGTCTGCCGGCGCACGCTCCCGTCGACGAGCAGCGCCGCCCCGAGCACGGACAGCGGCGCGGACCCGCCCAGGATGGCGAGCTGCTGGGGCCGGGCGGTGATCAACTCGCAGTTGGACACCGTGCGGTAGCAGTACGCGTCCCGCTGGGCCACCAGTCACACCCCCCTGCGTCAGCGCGGAGCGGAGGTGGAATCTCTGGCGTGCGATCCAGTACGTGGGGCCCCCGAGGGCATGGACGGGGGCGGCTCGGGTTCGTATGCGCGTACGGGCCGCCGGAGCTGGAGAGCGTACGCGCTCCGGTTGGGTGGTGTGGCCCGATTCCTGCGAACAGTGTCCCTCGGGCCACTCGTGGGGAGGTGGGCGGTGACCGGATGCTGAGTGACGTGACCCAGACAACCGAAACCTCCGCCCCGGACGCGCCCCGGCGGACCGCCCCCGACGCACCGCACCGGCCGCGCTTCCACCGCGCCTGGATCGTCGCCGCCGTCACCTTCGTGACGATCATCGGCGGCGCGGCCTTCAACTCCCTCCCCGGGCTGCTCATCGACCCGCTCCACACGGAGTTCGACTGGTCGCGCGGGGAGATCGGTCTCGCGGTGTCGATCGACATGGCGCTGTACGGGCTCACCGCGCCGTTCGCGGCGGCGCTGATGGACCGGTTCGGCATCCGCCGGGTCGTGGTCGTCGCACTCAGCGCGGTCGCCGCCGGGGCGCTGGCCAGCGTCTGGATGACGGCGGCCTGGCAGCTGATGATCTATTGGGGTGTGCTCGTCGGCCTCGGCAGCGGCTCGATGGCGATGGCCTTCTCCGCGACGGTCACCAACCGCTGGTTCGTCGCCCGGCGGGGCCTGGTCACCGGCATCCTCACGGCGGCCGGCGCCTCCGGTCAGCTGGTGTTCCTCCCGCTCTGCGCCTGGATCATCGACGCGCACGGCTGGCGCCCGGCCTCGGTGACCGTCGCACTCGCCGCCCTGGTCGTCGTCCCCTTCGTCTGGCTCCTGATGCGCGACCATCCGGCCGATGTGGGCCTGGCCCCGTACGGCGGGGAGTACGTGGAGAAGCCCGCGCCCGCGCGGGG
>CBRG010000374.1 GCA_000470535.1 Streptomyces sp. AW19M42 | reverse complement strand
GATCCGGTCCGCCGCGGCGGTGTCACCCGCGAGCACGCCGAGTGCGTCGGCCGCGCCGGTGTCGTTCCTGCCCTCCACGATCATGCCGATGAGCGTCGGGACCGCCTCGGCCTCGCCACGCGCACCGAGCGCCAGCGCCGCATGCCCGCGGACCACGGCGTCGGGGTGGGCGAGGGCGTCCCGCAGTCGCCCGGCGGCCTCACCGCCGGGCAGCTCGGCGAGGGACTGCACGGCGCGTTCCCGCACGGCCGCCACCGGGGAGTCGAGGCCCGCCGCCAGCAGCGCCGGGCCCCGGTCGCCGGAGCGTGCCAGGGCCCAGCGAATGGCTCCGGCGACGTTCGGCTCCGTCTCACTCAGCGCCGCCTCCACCAGGGCCTCCACCGGTACCGGTACCTCGTCGCCCGAGGAGAGGGCCGCACGCTGGCGGGTGTCGGCGCTCTTCGACCCCAGCGCCCGCAGGAGTGCCACGACCTGGAGGACGTCGTCCCAGCCCGCCGGGTCCGTGGCGTCGACCCGACGCAGCAGCGTGAGCAGTTCGGTCTCCGCCGCGATGCGTTCGCGCGTCTGGCGGACGAGGTCGTCGACGAGCAGCGAGGGTGTGAAGCCGGGGTCGTCGAGTGCGCGTCCGATCTCACGCAGCGACAGCCCCAGCGACCGCAGGCTCTCGATGTGGAAGATCCGCCGGATGTCCTGCGCGGAGTACTCCCGGTAGCCGGAGCCGGTGCGGCCGGAAGGACTCACCAGGCCGAGCGACTCGTAATGCCGGAGCATGCGGGCACTGACTCCGGACCGCCGGGCGACCTCACCGATCAACACGCCCCATCATCCCTCCTGGCCGAACCCGCCGAGGGCCACGACGCGCTTCGCCTCCTCGATCGCGCACTCGAATCCGGCGTCCGGGTCGCGCAACAGCCGTTGGGTGGCAATCGCGTGCGCACGCACATGCGGCTCGGCCGCGGTGGTCGCGGCGAGCATCACCGGCTCGCCGCTTCGCCCAGTGCGACCAGGGCGCGGCTCAGGCTCAGCTGCGTCTCCCGCCCGCCGCGCCCGAGCTGTGTCGCCAGGACCGTGGCCAGTGCGGGCTCCTCGCCTTCCGGTACGAGCAGCACCGCCGTCCGCCAGGCGGTCCGCGCCACTTCGTCGTCGGCGTCGCACAGGAGCGTGCGGGTGATGGCCGGCCCCGTCTGCCGGTCCCCGATCTTGGACAGCGTGTGCAGCGCCTGGCTCCGTGCCTGCGCCCGCTCCGAGCGGAGTTCGCGGAGCAGCCCGGGAAGCGTCAGGGGTACCGGGTGCCGGGTGAGCGCCCAGGTCAGCATGTCGCGAACGAGGAACTCGGGTTCGATCGCGCATCGCTCGATGAGCCTGTCGACGAAGCACGGGTCGGGAGCCGTGCCGACCGCGAGCGCCGCCCGCAGCCGCACGGACGGACGGTCGTCCTCCAGAGCCCGAAGCATCCGTGCCGTATCCGTGCCCTGCCTTGTGATCGCCATGGAGACCACCTCCTCGGCAGGCAGTCAAGACCTTGTCACCGTGTCAAGGTCAAACGCGAGGGCTGTCTCAGCCCGCGTACCCGTACTGCGGCGGTACGGCTGCGGCCTCGGCGAGGACCGGGCCCAGGTCCTCGGTGCGGATGCGGCGGTCCACGTACAGCAGGCCCGTCACCAGCGGCGGGAACGTGGCCACGATCAGCTGGCTGACCAACTGGCCGACCAGGAGGGCCAGCAGGTAGCCGCTCATGGCGACGACGATCGACGTCGGGTTCGGGTCGTCACTCAGGTTGGCCGAGCCGAGCATGCCCGAGAACATGCCGATGAAGGTGAACGGCAGCTGGATCGCATAGCTCGCGACCCCTGCCATGGCGCCCGCCAGCAGGCTGATGCCGAAGATCCGCCACCAGTCTCCGCGCACCAGCACGGACGAGCGGCGCATCGCGGCGATGGGGCCCTGGTTCTCGAAGACCACGACCGAGGGAGCCAGGCTGAACTTCACCCAGAGCCAGAGCGCCAGTGGCGCGGTCGCCAGTGCACCGAGGACGCCGATGACGATCAGCGCGACCGAGACACCGTCGCCGCCCGAGCCGGCCAGTCCGACGATGAGGGCGACGACCCCGGCCCAGACGAGCACGAGGGGGATCATCGCGATCAGCGAGGTCAGGAAGACCGTTCCGATCACGGCGGGAACCCGTGCCCAGGCCTGGCGCCAGAGGGTGGAGAAGGTGGTCGGCCGGCCCAGCACCGCTTCCTGGAGGACCGAGGGCACGGCCGCGTACATCAGGGCCGTGGCGAGGACACCCACGATCAGGCACACCAGGGCGACCACGCAGAAGGCGATCAGGACCGGTACCCAGTCCCCGGTCCTGGGGTCCTCGTCGGAGCTGAGCGAGACAAGCCGGTCCAGATGGCCCGCTGTGGCGGAGTAGGCGATCGCGATCGCCGCCGCGACCACGGCCAACGCCCCGCCGTAGGCGGCCGCGCCGATCCCGAACAGCTGCTTGCCGTGACGGCCCACGGTGGCGAACGCGCCGTTCAGTATGTCCCCGATCCTCAGCGGCCCCAGGGGTATCACCCCGGGTTTGGGCGGCATCCAGCCGCCTCCCCAGCCGCCCCAGTTGGGCGGCCCCCCGTGCGGCGCGCCCCCGTGCGGCGCGCCCTGCGGCCCACCGCCCCACCCTGCGTCCTGCGTCACTGCCGCTCCGCCTGTCCCTCGGTCATGTACATGGACGGACCACGGTAGCGCCCGGTGAGTCCGGGTGACCCCGGACATTTCGTGCGCGCCGATGCGTACACTCGTACACATGGGATATGGACTGCTCGCCGCGGCCATCGCGGCGGAGGTGGCCGGGACGACCGCCATGAAGTACAGCGAGGGTTTCACCCGTCTCTGGCCCTCGCTGATCACCGTCGTCGGCTATCTGCTCGCCTTCTCGCTGCTCGCCCAGACCCTCAAGACCCTGTCGATGGGCACGGCATACGCGATCTGGGCCGGCATCGGCACCGCCGCCGTCGCCGTGATCGGGATCCTCTTCATGGGGGAGTCCGGCAACCTGGTCAAGGTGGCGGGCATAGCGCTGGTCATCGCCGGTGTGGTGGTGCTCAACCTGGGAGGCGCGCACTGATGGTGCGGCGCTACGACCCCGAGCGGCGCGCCCGGATCATCGACGCGGCGATCCGGGTGGTCGGCGCCAAGGGCATCGCCGGACTCAGTCACCGCTCCGTCGCGGCCGAGGCGGATGTGCCGCTCGGCTCGACGACGTATCACTTCGCCTCGCTGGACGAGTTGCTGATCGCCGCGCTCCGCCGGTCGAACGAGAACTTCGCCGCGCTCATGCGGGACAGCGCAGCCCTCACCGACCCGGCCGCCGATCTCGCGGCCGAACTCGCCCGGCTGCTCGGGGAGTTCTTCGGCGGCGGCCGGGGCAGGGCGGAGCTGGAGTACGAGCTGTACCTCGCCGCCCTGCGCAGACCCGCGTTGCGGCCGGTCGCCGCCGAGTGGACCGACGACACGGCCGGACTCCTCGCGGCACGCACCGACCCGGCCACCGCACGGGCGCTGGTCGCGCTGATGGACGGGATCTGTCTCCAGGTCCTGCTCACCGGCGGGGACTACGACGAGGCGTACGCACGGGAGATGCTGGGGCGGATCGCCGGCCCGCCGCGGACACTGGGCGGTCCGCAGCCTGGGCCGGGCCGGGTCGGCAGCCTCCACGTACCTGTCGGGGACGCGCTTCCGGAGGGCTGACCGGGCTTGCGAACTACCGTGACAACCCATCCTCAAGGCTGGCGGAACCACTCGTCAGAGGTGGGGATGCGGGTCTACCAGGACGGTACGGCGGCGGTTCAGACGTAGAGGCTCGGCGAGTGGTACAGGGTTTCCGGGCTGTCGGGGACGGGGTTGTACTGCATGGAGTTGTGCCGGCGGTGGCGGCCGGACTGGCTCGCGTCGTACGCCGGGGGCTGCGGCGTCAGTCGCCCTTCGGTGGTCAGCATCTGCGCTCGTCGGAGAAGATCCTCGGAGTGCAGGCCGAGTTCCTCCGCAACAGCCTGAAGGTCCAGGCCGGACTGCCAGCTCCACTGCAGTACGGAGTCCATCCCGGCCGTCCAGGTCACCGCGGCACTCGAAGCCGCGCTCTCCACGACAGGCGCGGGGGCAGCGGCCACCACCGCCGGGCGCGGATGGGGCACAGGGGCGCTCACGGCTTCCGGACGTGGCTCCCCTCCGGGATCCGGGACGGGCGGAGCCGGCTGAAGGGACGTTTCGGCAGGAGGGCTGAGCAACTGGTCAGCGACGACAAGGGCGTCCGCCTTGCCGACCGTACGGCGCGCGACACGCACCTCGCGCTCGTTCAGCCCCATCAGGTCGGCTACGGCGGCGTCGCTGCCGACGGTCACTGCGAACGCGGCCAGTGCCCTCGTCCGCCTGGCCAGCGCCTCGTCCATCACCGCCTGCGCCTCGCGCACCCGATCGTCCGTGCTGCAGAACGCCTCGGCCAACAGCGTGTTTCGTTCCCAAAGTTCACGTGGCTCCACGCAGGCATCAACGTTTCTGCCCCGTCCGCGACACCCCATCACGGCCGCATCACCCGAAGGGCCCATCACAGCCCGAGATGGCAGCTGATCACAACAACCGATCGTCGACACCCGAGCGGGGCCGGATCACGTCGGTACAGGGGTGTGAATGACACCGCCCCGCGCCCCTCCAGCCAGCCCATGGAGTCACATCGGATTGGTGCGGTGGGGCCCGGACACGTGCTTACGGGCACTCAGCCCGCTTTCACTCCCGCCGCGGCCCGGACCGTCGCCAGCGCCGCCCGCACGCTCTGTTCGATGTCGGTGATCGGGTACAGCGCCTCGCGGACCGTGCGGTCCCGGTCCACCACCAGCGTCAGCCGCTTCAGCCGGCTGATCCCCGCCGCCCGGAAGGTGGGCAACCGCAGGGCCGCCGTCAGCGTCAGGTCCGCGTCCGACAGGAGCGGGAAGCGCAGCCGCTCCGCCTCCGCGAACGCCCGCTGCTCGTCCGGGCGCTGGGTGGAGACGCCGTGCACCGTCGCGCCGGCCGCCGTGAACTCGGCCAGCTGGTCGCGGTACGTGCACGATTCGAGGGTGCAGCCCCGCGCGCCGGGGATGCCCGCCCAGTCCGGCGGATAGGACTCCGGGCGGGCATAGGCGCCGGGGAAGAAGTACAGGACGGTGTACGGGGTGGCCGTGGCCACCGGGTCGTGCTCGGCCCCGGTGTGGAACGGCAGGCTCAGCTCCGGTACCCGGGTGCCCACCAGTGCGTGCACCCGTGCGGCCTCGCGCGAGGACTCCTGCGTGGTGGCCATGGTCGCTCCGTCTCCCGTCACCCACGCGTCGCCCCAGTCCTGGAGCGCGATCAGCACCGGCAGCAGGGCGCGGCCGCGCGGGGTCAGCCGGTACTCGTACCGGGCGGGCCGCTCCTGGTACGGCTCCCGGGACAGCACGCCCGCGTCGATCAGCAGCCGCAGCCGCTCCGTCAGGACCTTGCGGGACACGCCCAGCTCGTGCTGGAGCGCGTCGAAGCGGTGCACTCCGCGCGCCGTGTCCCGCACGATCAGCAGGGTCCACCAGTCTCCGACCACGTCGAGCGCCCGGGCGATCGCGCAGTCGGCGTCGGCCAGGCTGGTGCGCTGGGGCATGGAGTTCCTCCGTCACGTCGGACGGCCATTCAACTGGATTGACCTGCGGAAAGCATGCTGCCATAGCCAGTTTCCAAAGGGAACTAACTGAGGGGCGTCTTCGGGGCGGGGCGGGTCGGGGCGGGGCAGGGGCAGGACGGGGAGCGGCGTGCGGACGGGTACCGGAACGGGGATGGTGCGGGGTGCGCCGCGCACGGTGCGGCTGCCGGCACGGCCTCGGACTCGTCGCGGGCAACGGGGGCTTGGCCGTCGGACCGCCGCCCGGCGCGCTGATCGCCGCCCGCTTCTCGTGCGACTGGCTCTTCGTGACCCTTAACCCCTTCGGGCAACGACCCCTTCGGGCAACAGGAGGCGACACACTCCGTAGGGGGGCACAGGTGTGCTTCCTTACGGAGGCCGGTGCGACGCCCGGACGCTGAGACCGGTTGGCCGGGGCGGGCCCCTGCCGGTTAGGTTCTGGTCATGACCGACACGACTTCCACCCGCACCACCCGCACCACCGGCGCCGTCGCCGCCGGCCTCGCCACCATCGCCGGCGACGGTTCCGTCCTCGACACCTGGTTCCCCGCGCCCGAGCTCACCGCCGAGCCGGGCCCGGCCGGAACCGAGCGGCTGACCCCCGACCGCGCCGTCAACCTGCTCGGCGAGGGTGCCGCCAAGGCCATCGGCGTGGACGCCCGCCGCGGCGTCGAGGTCGTCGCCGTGCGTACGGTCATCGGCTCGCTCGATGACAAGCCGCTCGACGTGCACGACGCGTACCTGCGGCTGCACCTGCTCTCGCACCGCCTCGTCCAGCCGCACGGCCAGAACCTGGACGGCCTCTTCGGCCTCCTCACCAACGTGGCCTGGACCTCGCTCGGCCCGGTCGCCGTCGACGACCTGGAGAGGGTGCGGCTGAACGCCCGCGCCGAGGGTCTGCACCTCCAGGTCACCTCGGTCGACAAGTTCCCGCGCATGACGGACTACGTCGCGCCCAAGGGCGTCCGGATCGCCGACGCCGACCGGGTGCGGCTCGGCGCGCACCTCGCCTCCGGCACCACCGTCATGCACGAGGGGTTCGTCAACTTCAACGCCGGCACCCTCGGCACCTCCATGGTCGAGGGCCGGATCTCCGCGGGCGTCGTCGTCGGCAACGGCTCCGACATCGGCGGCGGCGCATCCACCATGGGCACGCTGTCCGGCGGCGGCAAGGAGCGCATCGTGATCGGTGAGCGCTGCCTGGTCGGCGCGGAGGCCGGGGTCGGGATCGCGCTGGGCGACGAGTGCGTCGTCGAGGCCGGTCTGTACGTCACCGCCGGCACCCGGGTCACGCTGCCGGACGGCCAGGTCGTCAAGGCGCGCGAGCTCTCCGGCGCCTCGAACATCCTCTTCCGCCGCAACTCGGTGACCGGCACCGTGGAGGCCCGCCCGAACAACGCGGTCTGGGACGGCCTCAACGACGTCCTGCACAGCAACGACTGAGAGGGTCCGCGAGCAGTTCCTCGTACGCCCTTCGCAGCCCGTCGGACGCCTCGCGCCCGGCGGGCTGGAGCGGTTCCCGGACCGGGCCCGCGTCCAACAACGCCTTCGCGGTCACCGTGCCGGGCAGCCCGGACGCCATCATCAGCTCGACGAGCGGGGCCAGCAGCCCGTTCAGCCGGGCCGCACCTGCCGTGTCCCCGGCGTCGAACGCGTCCAGGACGGCCCGCAGCGCTCGTGGCACCACATTGGCCACCGTGCTGACGTACCCCGAGCCGCCCACCGCGTGCAGCGGCAGATTCAGCTCCTCGCTGCCCGAGTAGTACGCGAGCGAGGTGGCCGCGATCACCTTCGTCGCGCCCAGCAGGTCCTGCGAGCAGTCCTTCACCGCCACGACGCGCGGGTGCTCCGCCAGCCGCAGCACCGTCTCCGGCTCGATGCGGGTGCCGGTGCGGCCGGGGATGTCGTACAGCATCAGCGGGAGGCCGACCGCGTCCGCGACCCGCCTGAAGTGCGCCTCGACGGCGGCCTGCGGCGGCCGGCTGTAGTACGGGGTCACGACCAGCAGCCCGTCGGCGCCCGCCCGTTCCGCCTGCCGTGCCAACTCCACGGTGTGCCGGGTGTCGGCGCTGCCGACGCCCGCGACCACCGGCACGGCCGGACCGACCGCCCCGCGCACCGCGCGCAGCAACGTCACCTTCTCGGCGTCCGAGGTGGTCGGGGACTCGCCGGTGGTGCCGCTGAGCACCAGCCCGTCGCAGCCGTGCGCGACCAGGGCGGAGGCGTGCCGGGCGGCCGCGTCCGGGTCGAGGGCTCCGTCGGCGGTGAACGGAGTGATCATGGCGCAGAGAGCGCTGCCGAAGGGGCGCGGCCGGGATGGTGCGGGAGGCGTCATGCCCGAAGTGTCCGCCCGGCAAACCGTGAAGGTCTACTTAGTTCTTCTCCGGGTGAATCTGAAGGAACGCTCAACAGTCTTGGGCTCTGGCATGATCGGCCGCACATGGGGCGGGCCGACCTGGGGGCGGGAGCATGGGCGTGCGGGCACTGACGGGGACACGGATGCGCGGAGCTGCCTCCGCGGCTCTGATCATGACCGGAAGCCTCACCCTGTCCGGGTGCGCGGGATTCCTCGTACCGGCGGGGGGGGGGGAGGCGGGCCCGAGCCCGTCGCGCACGGCATCCGCGGGCGTGCACGCGAGCACCCCGTCCCCGGTGGACATCGCGTCCCAGCCCGCCGTACGTCCGGGGGCACCCAGCCGCCCGACCCCCACACCCTCCGCCACCGGCTGCCCCGGCTCGGGCCTCGTCGTGGACATGGGCCCCGTGGAGGCGGCCCTCGGCCACCGCGCCGTCGGGCTCACCCTGACCAACTGCGGCGGCAAGCCCGTCCGGGTCGACGGCTACCCCTCGGTCCAGGCCCTCGACGAGAACGGCGACGCGCTGCCGGTGAAGGTGAACCCGGGCTCGTCCTACTTCGGCCAGGACAAGGGCCCGGAAGAGGTCATGCTGGCTCCCGGGAAGACCATGCGGTCGCTCCTGGTCTGGGTCTCCACCCCGACCGGCGGCGACCTGATCGAGGGCGACGCGCTGGAGATCGCCCCGGAGCCGGGTCTGGAGGCGCGGACCTTCCCGCTGGAGGGCAGTGACGTACGGCTGCTCGACGAGTTCAACATGACGGGCTGGCGCACCTCGACGACCGGGTGAACGTCGCGGCGGGACCGTTCAGAGGACGAGCTTGAAGCCCTCGTTGCTCGCGGCGAAGCCCAGTGAGGCGTAGAACCGGTGCGCATCCGTCCGGTGCTTGCCACTGGTCAGCTGGACCAGCGCGCAGCCCCGCAGCCGGGCCCGCTCGACGGTCCGCTCCACCAGGTCCCGTCCGAACATCAGCGCCTGGCCATGTACAGGCCGAACGCCTTGTGCAGCACTCTGTTGACCGGGTAGTCCCACTCACCGACGTACTCGGCCGCCCGGCCGCCGGTGCCCGCCTTGAAGCGCAACAGGCCCATCAGGTGGTTGCTCTCGTCGAGGGTGTCGGTGATGCCGCGCAGGTCGTAGACGGTCGCGCCCCGCGCGTGCGCGTCGCTCATCATCCGCCACTGGATCGCGTTGTTCGGCTGCACCTCGCGCCGGCGGCCGGTTGAGGCGCCGTACGAGTACCAGACGTGCGTCCCGACCGTCAGCATCGTCGCCGCCGAGAGGACCTCCCCGTCGTGGTGCGCGAGGTACAGCCGCATCCGCTCCGGGTCCTCGGCGCGCAGTGCGGTCCACATGCGCTGGAAGTAGTCGAGCGGACGGGGGACGAAACGGTCGCGCTCGGCCGTCTCACGGTACAGCTCGTAGAAGGCCGGAAGGTCGTCGTGGTCGCCCTCGACCACCTTGACGCCCGCTTTCTCCGCCTTCTTGATGTTGCGCCGCCACTGCTGGTTCAGCCCGTCGTGGATCTCCTCCAGCGACCGCCCGGCGAACGGCACCTGGAAGACGTACCGGGGCTGCCCGGCGCTGAAGCCGTCCGATTCCCCGTCCTCGCCCTGCTGCCAGCCCAGCCGGCGCAGCTGCTCCACCAGCTCGGTGGCACCCTGCTCGCACACGTCCGGCTCGACGTCGCGCAGCCTGCGCGCGGCCGGATCGGGGATGGCGTCCTTGACGGTCTGCGCCTCCCAGCGGCGGGTGATCACCGGCGGGCCCATCCGTACCGTGAACGCGCCGCGCGCCTTGACGTGCGCCACCAGCGGATCCAGCCAGGGGCGCAGATCGCCCTCCTGCCACGGGATGACCGGCCCCTCCGGCAGATAGGCCAGATACCGCTTCACCCGGGGGATCGGCCGGTACAGGACCAGCGCGGCGCCGACCAGCTCCCCGGCGTCGAGCCAGCCGATGCTCTCCGCGCGCCAGTCCGGCTTCACCTCGCCCCACGACGGGACCTGCATATGGCTCGCCGAACCCCGGCCCGCGACGAACGCCAGATGCTGATCGCGCGTGATGCTCTCGACCCGCAGCGACATGCGGTACTCCGTTCGTTGTGCGGTTCTGTCCGATTCGTCAGCTTAACGACGACAGCGCGGGCCGTAGTTGACCTCAAGCGCACTTGACGTAACACGGTTGCTGCCACGGGCGAGCCGCAGGGGAGCGCCCGCGAGGGGAGCAGCCATGAGCGTGGAATTCGTGACCCGGCCCGATTTCACCCGAGCGGACGCGGGGATCGTCAAGGCGAGCACCTGGGACGTCGGCACACCGGAGCGGCAGCACCAGGCCGTCGAGGCCGTCCAGGAGGCCTGGAACAGCCGGGAGTGGCCGCGGCCCGGACCGCTCTCGTACACCGTCCACGCGGGCGAGGACGGCAAGACGCTCCTGCACTACTCGCAGTGGGCGGACGAGGAGAGCTACCACGCCTTCTTCCGGTCCGGCCGGGACGAGCGCAACGCCGACATCGACGCGGCCGTACCGGGGATCGAACGGCTCACGCTCAACACGTACGAGCTCTACCGCTCCTCTGCGGGCGTCGATCCCTACGCGCCGGAGCCGGGCTGCGTCGTGATCGTCGACGTCGAGTTCGAAGGAGCTGACGGGGCCCGCCAACGCGACTGGGTGGACCGTGTGTTCGAGGCGCTCGGGACGGACCCCATGCCCGCGCCCGGCGGGATCGCCGGACACTTCCACGTGAGCACCGACGGAACCCGGGTGCTCAACTACGCGGAATGGGTGAGCGCACAGGCCCACATCGACGCGCTGGCCGCGTCCGGGAACGGGGTCGGGTCGCGGACACCGCAGTGGGAGCGGGTGCAGGCCTACCCCGGCGTGACCGGCGGCGGCGTGCACCGCTACACCCCCGCGCTCAGTCTGCGTCCGGCGGTCCGGGCACGGTGACCGCGCGGGCGCGCACACCGGTTGCGGGGGCTCCGCGGGCGGGCTGCGGCGAACCTGCCCGGGTGCCGGGCGGCGTGGGACGAAATACGTCTACGCTGGGGCCGCCTGTCCCCGTACGCGCCCGGAGCCAACGCCCGGCGGCGCGCACGACCCGAACGTTCCTAGGAGACCCCCCTGATGTCCGCAGAGCGCCCCACCCTGCCGCCGGTACGGCTGCACACCGAGGCCGAGCTGGCACGGGACGCGCTTGCCGCGCCGCTGCTCGCCCGCGCCGTCCGGCTCGCCCGCTGGGCCGGGCCCGGCACCAGGGTGGGTGCCGGCGGCGAGCTCGTCGACGCGCAGCTGCCCGCGGCGGCCGAGCACCTAGGCCTCAGCGCGGACGAGGACGGTGCGGCGGAGGCCAGTGAGGCCTGGCGGCTCGCGGTCGACACCGGGCTCGTCGAGGTCGAGGACCCGGAGACGGAGCCCGGTGCGGACCCGGCGGTGGAGGACGGCTCCGGCGAGGACGGTTTGGACGAGGACGGTTCCGACGCGGAGGGCACCGTCACCGCGGGCGAGAACCTCGCGCTGCTGACCGGCGGATCACCGCAGGACGTCCTGGCGATCTGGCTCGACGGCCTGGAGGCCGCCCACGCCGATGCCACCGCCCCCTTCTTCGACGACTTCGCGGACCTCGTCGGCGAGGACGGGTCGATCGACTTCGACGCCCTGGACTGGGACCCGGAGACCGAGGCCGAATTCCTCGACGGGGTGCTCGGCAACCTCTACCTGCTCACCGTCTCCGGCAGCGCCGCGGGCGACGAGCCGGTACCGCTGCCCGCGCTCGCCGCGTCGATGATCGTGCCCGACGACATGGGCGAGCCCACCGACGACATCCTGGAGCAGGTGTCGGACGCGATGATGCGTCTCGACGACCAGTTCCGGGTCCTGGAGCCCATCGGCATCGTCGAGTACCAGCCGGTGGACGAGGCACTGCTGGCGGAGGAGGGCGAGGACGCCACCCCGCCCGCCGACGACGACGACGTCACCCGGTACGGGATGGTGAAGCTGACCCCCCTCGGCCTGTACGGCATCCGGGCCAGGATGCTGGACGCGGGCGTGGAGGCCCCGGCCATCGGGGATCTCGTGGACAAGGACGCCGACGCGCTCCTCGGCGGCATCGCGTACTACCCGGAGGACGCGGCCCGCGCCGAGGTCCAGCTCTGGCTCGTCCGGCGCGGCGCGGGCGGGGCCGCCGCCGAGCTCCTGGAGGCCGCACGCGGCGAGGACCAGCAGGCACCGCTGCGCCGGCTGCACTGCCAGCAGGCGCTGGCCCTGGTCGGCGCGGAGGCGGAGCCCGCCGTGCGCGCCGTGCTCGACGACGGGGAGCTGGGCGGCCTCGCCCGGGTCTGGCTCGCGGAGCTGGGCGCCGCCGACGTGCCCGCGCCGCCGGAGTCGATGATCTTCTGGCTCGCCGTCGACACGATCGCGGCGCAGCTGGAGGCGGACGGCGATCTCGACGAGCTCCAGGGCCTGGTCGAGGGACTCTCCGGCCAGCACAGCGGCTTCTTCGACGAGGTGTGGCGGGGGG
>CBRG010000373.1 GCA_000470535.1 Streptomyces sp. AW19M42 | reverse complement strand
CGCCTCCCGGCTGGACGAGCTGGCGCAGCCCACCGCGGCCGACGGCGTGGCCGGGCTGCTGGCCGACCGCTCCGCGTACGAGGACTTCGACGTGACGGGCGCGGCCGAGCGCTCGATGGCGTTCGAGGCCCTCGACCAGCTCGCCATGGAGCACCTGCTCGGCGTCAGCTGACGCCCCCGGGGTGTCCGGCCACCGCCGCCGGGCACCCCTTCGCACCCCTCCCACCCAAGGGCACCCTCGTGACAGCACCTTCCCCGGACGGCCTGCGCCAACGGCGCCGTCGTCACCACCGGCGGGTCGTCGTTCCGCTCACCGTCGTCTCCGCGCTGGTCGGCGGCGCGGTCCTGTCCGGCTGCGGGCAGCAGCGGGACCCGGACGTGTACACCGTCATGAACTCGTCGACCGACGAGTCCTACCACCGCTGGGACGCCCAGACGCTGGCCCGGTGCGGCAAGCAGCTCGGGGTCACCATCGAGCAGCAGAGCGTCCCGGCCGCCCAGGTGATGACCAAGGCCCTGCGGATGGCGTCCTCGAAGTCGCTGCCCGACGTCCTTCAGCTGGACGCCTCGGAGATGCCGACGTTCGCCGAGGCCGGCGGCCTGATCCCGCTCAAGGACCTCGGGCTGACCACCACCGACATCCCCCGGGGGATCGTCGACTTCGGCTCGTACGGGGGGACGTACTACGGCGCGGCACGCACCGTGAACACGCTGGCGCTGTTCTACGACAAGGACACCCTCGACAAGGCCGGTCTGAAGGTGCCCACCACCTGGGCCGAGATGCGGTCGACCGCGAAGAGGCTCACCCGGGGCAAGCGGTACGGACTGGCGCTCAGCGCGGGCGGCGCGGAGGACGGGGTCTTCCAGTTCACCCCGTTCATGTGGTCCAACGGCGGCGACGAGACGAAGCTCGACAGCCCGCAGGTGGCCGGGGCGCTGGACTACTGGAAGGGCCTGCTGAAGGACCGTTCGCTGTCCAAGTCGACGGTCAACTGGACCCAGGCCGACGTGAACGACCAGTTCATGGCCGGCAACGCCGCCATGATGATCAACGGCCCGTGGCAGGTGGAGACCCTCAACACCAGGAAGGCGCTGCACTGGGGCATGGCCCGGATCCCGGTCCCGAAGGCCGGGGACGACTCGGTCGGTCCGCTGGGCGGCGGGATCCTGACCGTGCCCAACACCGGTGACAGCGCCCGGGAGAAGATGTCGGCGAAGATCATCGGCTGCATGTCGGGCGAACAGGAGCAGATCACCTACGCGCTCAACAGCTGGATGGTCCCGGCCAACGAGAAGGCCGCCGCCGTGTGGCGCGAGAAGGTCCCGGAGCTTGCCGCCCTCTCCGGCCAGGTCGCCACCGCCCGCTCGCGCACCGCGAAACTCGGCGCGGGCTGGTCGTCCGTCTCCCTCGCGCTCCAGAGCGCCTTCCAGTCCGCCCTTACCGGCGAGTCGAGCGAGACCGCTCTCAAGCGGGCCCAGCAGCGCGCCACGAGCGGGAACTGAGGTACGTGACCCATGTCCACCACCACCTCCACGGCCGCCGGCCCGGCGCTCCCCGCCACGAAGACCACGAAGGCCACAAAGCCGCCGAACCCCGCGCGCACCCGCCTCCGCAGGCGCCTGGCCCAGTGGGGCTTCATCGCGCCCGCCGTGATCTTCATGGCGCTCTTCTTCGGTTACCCGCTCGTCCGCAACATCGTGATGAGCTTCCAGGACTACTCACCGTCCACGTTCTTCACGGGCAGGTCGCCGTTCAACGGAACGGACAACTGGAGCAACGTCTTCGACGACGAGCTCTTCGGCAAGGCCCTGTGGCACACCGTCCTGTTCACCATCGGCTCCCTGCTCGGGCAGTTCTGCATCGGTCTGGGCCTCGCGGTGTTCTTCAGCCGCCGCTTCCCGCTCAACGGCATCCTGCGGTCGCTGATCCTGCTGCCGTGGCTGGTCCCGATGGTCGTCTCCGGTGTCGTCTGGCGGCGCATCCTCGACCAGGACACCGGCGTCCTCAACTCGTTCCTGGGCACGGTCGGGCTCGGCGGCCACACCCCGTGGCTGACCAGCACGGGCATGGCGCTGATCTCGGTGGTCCTGGTGAACATCTGGATCGGCATCCCGTTCAACATGGTGATCCTCTACGGCGGACTCCAGGAGGTCCCCAAGGAGCTGTACGAGGCCGCCTCGCTCGACGGCGCCTCCGCGTGGCGGACCTTCCGCTCGATCACGCTGCCGATGCTGCGGCCGGTCATCACCGTGGTGCTGGTGCTCGGCTTCATGTCGACGGTGAAGGTCCTCGACCTGATCCTGGCGCTCACCGACGGCGGCCCCGCCGACTCCACGCAGACGCTCGGCACCCTCACATACCAGAACTCCTTCGTCCAGCTGGACTTCGGAGCGGGCGCCGTGGTCGGCAACATCCTGATCCTGATCTCCGCCGTGTTCGCGGTGTTCTACCTGCGGGCCAACCGCAACGAGGGGAAGTGACCGGCATGGCGAGCACTGTGCGTACCCCCGCCGCCCCCGCACGTCTCACCGGCCGGCCGAAGCGGCGCTGGGGCGCCACGGTCTTCGGCGTCGTGGTGCTGTGCGTGATGTTGTTCCCGCTGTACTGGATGGTGAACACCGCGCTCCAGCCCGAGTCCGGGCTGCTGGAGATCAGCCCGTTCCCGCACAGCCTGGACCTGTCGGGCTTCCGCTCGGCCGTCACGGACCAGGGCCGCAACCTGCTGACCTCGCTGGCCGTCGCGCTCGGCGCGGTCGTCATCTGCCTGGCCGTCTCGGCGCCCGCCGCCTACGGGCTCGCCCAGTTCAAGCTGCGCGGCACCAGGACGATCGTCTTCTCCACCCTGATCACCCAGATGGTGCCGGGCATCGTCATCGCCAACGCCCTGTACAGCGCGTACGTGGACATGGGCCTGGTCAACTCCTACGCCGGGCTGATGCTGGCCGATGCCTCGCTCGGCATCCCGTTCGCCATCGTGCTGATGCGCTCGTTCATGGTGGCCATCCCGCGCGAGGTCATCGAGGCGGCCGAGGTGGACGGTGCGGGACGCTTCCGCACCTTCGTACGGATCGTGCTGCCGATGAGCCGCAACTCCCTGATCACCGCCGGGCTGTTCTCGTTCCTGTACGCGTGGAGCGACTTCATGTTCGCGCTGACCCTCAACACCACGGACGACGTCAAGCCGATCACGCTGGGCATCTACCAGTACATCGGCGCCCACGTCGGTGACTGGGGCTCCGTCATGGCGGCGTCCGTCCTGTCGGCGATCCCGGCGGCGGTCCTGCTCGTCCTGTCGCAGAAGTACATCGCCGCCGGGATCACCGGCGGCTCGGTCAAGTAAGGACTGCGTACCCATGAGTGAGTTCCCCGTGTTCCCGCCCGGCTTCGTCTTCGGCGCGGCCACGGCCTCGTACCAGATCGAGGGTGCCGCGCGGGAGGACGGCCGCGGTCCCTCCATCTGGGACACCTACAGCCACACGCCCGGGAAGACCGACGGCGGGGACACCGGTGACGTCGCCTGCGACCACTACCACCGCCACCCCGAGGACGTGGCGCTGCTGCGCGAACTTGGCGTGGACTCGTACCGGTTCTCCATCGCCTGGTCGCGCGTCCAGCCGGACGGCGGCGGCACGGTAAACCCCAAGGGGCTGGACTTCTACTCCCGGCTCGTCGACTCGCTCCTCGAAGCCGGCATCGAACCGGCCGCCACCCTCTACCACTGGGACCTGCCCCAGACGCTGGAGGACCGCGGCGGCTGGCGGGTGCGCGAGACAGCGGAGCGTTTCGGGGAGTACGCCGGGATCATGGCGGAGCACCTGGGCGACCGGGTGCCGCGCTGGATCACGCTCAACGAGCCCTGGTGCAGCGCCTTCCTCGGCTACTCGGTGGGCCGGCACGCGCCCGGCGCGCAGGAGGGGCGCGGCGCGCTGGCCGCCGCGCACCACCTGCTGGTCGGCCACGGCCTGGCGATGAGGGAGCTGCGCGCGGCCGGGGTCCGCGAGGCGGGCATCACGCTCAACCTCGACCGCAACGTGCCGGCCACCGAGTCGGACGCCGACCTGGCCGCGGTCGTCCGCGCGGACACCCAGCACAACCTGGTGTGGACCGAGCCGATCCTCGCGGGCCGGTACCCGGCCACAGAGGAGGAGACCTGGGGCGAACTGATCGCCGGCCAGGACTTCCGCCGGGACGGCGATCTGGAGCTGATCTCCCAGCCGATGGACTTCCTGGGCATCAACTACTACCGCCCCATCGTGGTCGCCGCCGCCCCGCACCGCGAGGCGGACCCGGCGCTGCGGGTCGCCACCGACAACCGCTACAGCGAGGGCCGGTACCCGGACGTCCGCCGGACGGCGATGGGCTGGCCGGTCGTGCCGGAGTCCTTCACCGATCTGCTGACCGCGCTGAAGGAGACCTACGGGGACGCGCTGCCGCCGGTGCACATCACGGAGAACGGTTCGGCGGAGTTCGACACGGTGGACGCGGACGGCTCGGTGCGCGACGCGGACCGGGTCGAGTACCTGCGGACCCATCTGGCGGCGCTGCGGGCGGCGATGGACGCGGGCGTGGAGGTCCGGGGCTACTACGTCTGGTCGCTGCTGGACAACTTCGAGTGGGCGCTCGGGTACGCGAAGCGGTTCGGGATCATCCGGGTCGACTACGACACCCAGGAGCGCACGCCGAAGGACAGCTACCGCTGGTACCGGCAGCTGATCGCGGCCCACCGGAAGTAGCCGGGCCGGGCCCGGCCCCGCAACACCCGCATATCCGGGCGAAGATGCCGGGGTGGCGTCATTTCGCCAAACCCTTGGACACGTGAAGGACTCGTGAAAGGATCACCCTCCATCACGTGGCGTGTCCCCGTATTCCGCGGCGCGTCACGCCTCGTCCCCACCACCCATGGAGAAGCACGTGGCCAACACCTCTGGCCGTCGGCCCGGACGGGCTGCCGCCCGTCTCGCCGCCGCCGCGATAGCCGCGGCCCTCGTCGGCACCGGCACCGCCGCCTTCGCCGCCGAGCCGGGTGACGCGCCCATGTTCGGCCTCGCCGGTCTGGACAGCGCCGGCACGTCGTACTACTACACGCCGACCGGCGACGGCGGCATCGAGAAGCGCGTGCAGCTCGACACCGGCTGGAAGAACGTCAAGTTCCTCGGCCGGGTCGACAACAACGCCGACAACCTCGCGGACGGCCGCTGGCAGATCGGCACCACCGGCGACATCCACTACTACGCCAACGACAACTCCGCGGCGAAGAAGATCGGTTACGGCTGGGGCATCTACAACAAGCTGGTGTCCCCCGGCCAGTTCGGCGGGGCCGAGGGCGGCGACCTGCTGGCCCGCGACGGCAAGGGTGACCTGTACCTCTACCTCGGTTACGGCGACGGCACGGTCACCAAGCGCCTCAAGGTCGGCTACGGCTGGAACATCTACAGCGACATCGCCGGCAACGGCGACCTGACCGGCGACGGCAGGAGCGACGTCGTCGGCCGCGACAAGTCCGGCGTCCTGTGGCTCTACAAGGGCACCGGCAACCAGCACGCCCCGTACGCCAAGCGCACCAGGATCGGCAGCGGCTGGAACCAGTACAACACCGTGTTCGCCCCCGGTGACATCGACCTGGACGGCATCGCGGACCTGGTCGCCCGCAACGCCAAGGGCGAGCTCTTCCTGTACCAGGGCACCGGCAAGGCCGCCGCCCCGTACAAGCCCAAGGTGATCATCGGGACGTCGGCCTGGAACACCTATCGCCTGTTCTTCTGACGAAAAACGCCGGTTTCAGACCTCAAGTCGTGACACGATTCGGGTGAATCCGTGGCCCGCCGTCAACTCGCGGCGGGCCACGACCGATCACGATCCATGGAGCACTTCGTGGCCGAAACCGCTGGCCGTATCCACCGACGCACTGCCGCTCGCGCGGCAGCCGCGGCGCTCACCGCCGGCCTCGTCGCCACCGGCACCTCCGCCGTGGCCACCGAATCCCCGCAGCCGTCGGCTGCGGCCGCCGAGCCCGCCCAGGCACCCGCCGCGGCAGCGGCGGCAGCCGCTGTCACCCCCAGGTTCGCCCTGTACGGCGCCAACTCCGCGGGCACCCTGTACGCCTACACCGGGAACGGCAAGGGCGGGCTCACCGCCCGCGCGAACAAGGGGTCGGGCTGGACCGGCGTCAGCGCCATACTGCAGGTCGACAACGACAACAAGGCCAACGGCCTGAGCGAAGGCCTCTGGTTCCGTGAGACCAACGGGAACCTCGGCTACCTGAAGTTCGAGGGCGAGAAGCCGGTCAAGGCCGGCTACGGCTGGAACATCTACAACAACAAGCTGGTCTCCCCGGGCAACATCGGCGGCGCCGCCGCCGGCGACCTGCTCGCCCGCGACACCAAGGGCAACCTCTACGTCTACCTCGGCTACGGCACCGGCAAGGTGACGGCCCGTATCAAGGTGGCCACCGGCTGGAACACCTACAGCGAGATCGCCGGCAACGGCGACCTGACCGGCGACGGCAGGAACGACGTCGTCGCGCGTGACAAGGCCGGCGTGCTGTGGCTGTACAAGGGCACCGGCAACCAGAAGGCGCCGTTCGCCAAGCGCACCGAGATCGGCAGCGGCTGGAACCAGTACAACCGGCTGGTCTCCACCGGTGACATCAGCGGAGACGGCCGCACCGACCTCCTCGCCCGCAACGCCAAGGGCGAGCTCTACCTGTACAAGGGCACCGGCAAGGCCGCCGCCCCGTACCAGGCCAAGGTGAAGGTCGGCACGAGCGGCTGGAACAGCTACACGTTCCTCTTCTGAGCCGACGAGGGATCACAGGGCCGGAACATGCGGGAGGGCCGCATCCCCGTCGCGGGGATGCGGTCCTGCCACTGCTCTACCTGCACGGCCTGTCCTCGGGCGATTCGACCATGAAGCTTCGTCGTACAGCTGCGTGGTCCCTGGCCGCTTCGGTCCTGGTCGTCGGCGGTGGACCGCTCAGCGCATCACCGGCCGCTGCCGCCGATCCCGCTCCCCCCGATGCCGCGGCCTGTGTGGGTCTGCTCAAGGACGCGGCCACCATCCTGACACCCCTGGTGCACTTGCCCCAGGAACACGACAGTGCGTGTCAGAGCCGATGAGGGACACACACCAGCAGAACCGGTCGGATTACGAGAGACGGCGTCAGGGAGCCGGGCACGGCAGGGACGCAGCCGTGGCCCGGGCGTACGCCGTCACTTACCAGCGTTACCCGCATCGTGCGCATGCCAGATCCGGGTGCTCCTCGCCACTGGGAGTCGGCTCTCCGGCTCTCAGTGGCGAGGTGGTCGGCGTGCGGCCTTCACACCGGGGCCGCACCCGGCGTCCTCGGCCAAGGGATGGCGCGGGCCGGTGGCGGTGGGTCACGGTGTTCCGTGGGCTCCGTTCGAGCAGGGGCTTCCCAAGCCGAAGGTCCCGCCCGCCCCTCCGATTCCGCCGTGGAAGAGGAAGCCGCCGGTGGCGTTGCCGCCGGCGCCGCCGATACCGCAGACACCGTCGGCGCTGGCACCCGACCTGGCGCCGCCGTTGCCCCCGTTACCGCCGTTGCCGCCAAAGTTGAGGGCGCCCCCAGAGCTCAGGCCCCCCGCCCCGCCGATACCTG
>CBRG010000372.1 GCA_000470535.1 Streptomyces sp. AW19M42 | reverse complement strand
CGGCAACGGCTCGAAGCCGCGCTCCCGCAGGGGGTCGAACAGGCCGGTGGCGGCCTGCGGCAGCAGCACGTTGCGGCCGTCGCTCACCGCGTTCAGCCCGAGCGCGGCGGCGTCCGCCTCCCCGGCGATCAGCGCGTCGGGGAAGAGCCGGGCCAGCACCGAGCGGCTGCCCGGGGAGAAGGCGTCCGGGTAGTACATGATCTCGTCGGACGCCTCGTCGAGCACGCTCAGCGCCGTATCCAGGTGGTAGTAGCGCGGATCGACGAGATCCAGCCCGATCACCGGCCGCCCGAAGAACTCCTGGGCCTCGTCGTGCGAGAGCGGGCTCGACCGGAAGCCTCGGCCGGCCAGCAGATACGAGGACGTCACCGCGAAGTCGCCCTCGCCCTCGTTGACGTGGTCGGGCTCATGGATCTCCGTGAAGCCGTGTTCGCGGAACCAGTCGCGGTGGGCGGCCGCCTCGGCGAACCGCTCCTGGTAGGCGAACCGGGCGCCCAGCACCCGGCCGTCGACCACGGTGGCCCCGTTGGCGGCGAAGACCATGTCGGGCAGGTCCGGGTGGGGGGTGAGCAGCTCCACGGTGTGACCGAGGGCGCGGTACCGGTCGCGCAGGTCCTCCCACTGGGTCTGCGCCAGCGGGAGGTCCACCGGCTTGGTGGGGTCCATCCACGGGTTGATGGAGTACGTCACCCTGAAGTGGGCCGGGGCGCACATCAGGTAGCGGCGGGGTGTGGCCCGACGGGTGGGTGTGACTTCACGAGGCAACGAGGGCTCCTCACGAATCGTCGCGGCGGCATTGGTGGCCGCCGCGGCCGGTGCGGCGCACGGGTATGTGCGTGAGCCCATGGTGCGCTGTCCGCGGCCTGCCGCACAGTGGAACCGATCGGGTGGTTCCCACGGAGTGCGCAGCCGCCGCGTGCCGCCGTCTGCCGTCGCCGGGTCGGTCGGCTGCTGAGGAGCCTGCCCCGCTCCGTCCGCCGTGGCGAGCACTACCGCCGCGCTTTTCATGACAAGGGATGTGATAGTTCCCACCCCGTGCCGTCGATCCGCCCACCCCGCTTCCGGAGTCTGGCCACCCGGGGCGCAGGATGGTGGGACGATGGACAGGGGCAACGCTGAGGTAAGGGGATAGATGGGCGCCGACTTCGGCCGTAGTCGCGGCTCAGAGAGCAAGTTCTCTCACTGGCTGCGCCGACGACCCAAACCGCAGCAGAGCGAGGTCGACGACACCGCGCGGGAGGCACTGCTCCTGGCTGTCGCAGAGGCCGGAATGCCGATCGCGCCCGCTGCCCATCCGGTGGGCTACCGATGTTCCTGCGAACGCATGGGCTGTCCGACCCCCGCCAGGCATCCGATCTCGTTCGCCTGGCAGACGCAGTCCACCACCGACCGGTCCCAGATCGAGCGCTGGGCCCGCAGCCAGCCGCAGGCGAACTTCATCACGGCGACGGGCATGATCCACGACGTTCTCGACGTCCCGCTGTCGGCGGGCGAGCAGGCGCTGGAACGGCTGCTCGCCGCCGAGATCGAGGTGGGCCCGGTGGCCCGGTCCGGCGACGACCGGATGCTCTTCTTCACGGCGACGCGGGGTACGCCGGAGGACGAGGACGAGTGGTGGCCGTGCGAGCTGGACTGCCACCCCGAGACGATGGACGAGCACCCCGGGCTGCGGTGGCACTGCCGCGGCAGCTATGTGCTGCTGCCGCCCGCGCGGCTGCCGGGTGAGCTGGACGTGCGATGGGTGCGGGGGCCGGAGAATCCGCTGCCGGATCCGCTGACGCTGCTGGAGACGCTGACGGACGCGTGTGCGCGGTTCGTGGGGTCGGCGGAGCAGAGCGATGTCGATCACGAGTCGGTGGCCTGGCCGATGAGCCGGTAGGCGGCGGCCGCGCGGGGGTGGGTGCCGGGGCCGCCCGGTGGCGGTCTGCCGTCAATCGCCGGGCGGGCTGGAAACGATGCCCTCAATCGCCGGGCGGGCTTGGTTCAGGAGCCCTTGGCCGAGGTCAGGCCCGGGAGGCGGTTCAGTACGGTCACCTTGCCCGTGCCGGCGCCCTTCTTCGGGACGTACACCAGCTGGCTGGAGACCCGTTCCTTCGTGAGGGTGCTCTTCACCTCGCCGGACAGCAGCGCCTGGACATCCGGGGTGACCGTCGGGCGCAGCCCCTTCGCCGCGGTCTGGCGTTCGAAGTGTTTGCTGCTGAAGAAGACCAGCGCCCCGCCGTCCTCCGTCTCCAGTCCGAGCGGTCCGAACGCGCCGCTGCCCAGCGGCTGGTCGATGTACTGGTACGAGAAACCCGCCCGCCGGGTGTTCTGGCGCGTGGTGCGCCAGAGCGAGGTGGAGGCGCCCGGGGCGAAGACGTCGGGCGTGCCCTTCTGCAGGTAGTCCGTGTACTGCTTGCTCAACTCCTGGGGGGCCACCGTCAGTCCGGTGCTGTCCGCCGGGACCGGCTTGGCCCGGCCGTCGTCGTCCTTCGCGAAGCCGGGCAGCCGCGACGGGGTGACGACCGACAGATAGACGGCCTTCCACCCCGCGTCGGGTCCGGACCTGACGAAGACGACGAGCCAGCGGGTGTCCAGCTTGCCGCTGTCCTGGTCCCGGTTGGAGTCGGTGTCCGCGACGAACCACCTCGGCCAGCCCGCCTTCTCGGGGATGACGTAGTTCGCGTCGGCCAGCTCCAGCGGCTGGTGGTTCGCGTTGCCGTTCGGGTTGTTCTTGTGCCGGGCCTTCAGGCCCGCCTGGTTGATCGCCCCGAGCGAGCCGCCGATCTCGTCCGCGTCCAGCGCCGGATCGTAGGCCTTGTCCGCCGCGTTGTACGCGGCGGTGAACGTCTTCAGGGCCTGCGCGGCCTCAGACTTCGTTGCCGCCGGCACGACTTCCAGCTCGCCGTGCACCGTCACGCATCCGCTCGCCGTTATGCTCAGCACCGTCGCCGCCGCGAGCCCCGTCGCCAGCCGAACCGGCCTCAGACTTCTCATCCGTTGCTTTCTGCGCCTTCTGATCCGTCGCCCCCACTGACCGTGCGAACCCTACCGGGGCGAGGAAGAGCGCGAGCGTGGGGATCAGATACAGCGCCCACACCGTGATCTGGAGAACCGTCGGATCGGGCTGGAAGTTGAAGGTGCCCTTCAGCAGCGTGCCGTACCAGCTGTCCGGCGGAATCGTGGCGCTGATGTCGAACGCCCGGTTCTGCAGGCCCCCGAGGAACTCGGCCTCCTGGAGGTCGTGCACCCCGTACGCGAGCACGCCCGCCGCGACGACCACCAGCATGCCGCCGGTCCAGGTGAAAAACTTCGCCAGGTTGATCTTCAGCGCACCCCGGTAGAACAGCCAGCCCAGCACCACCGCGGCGGCGATGCCCAGCACCGCACCGATCATCGGATGCCAGCCGTCGTCCGCCGCGTGTACCGCGCGCCATACGAACAGCGAGGTCTCCAGCCCCTCCCGGCCCACCGCGAGCAGCGCCGTGGCGACGAGCGCGCCGGTGCCCATCGCGAGCGCCGCGTCGAGCTTGCCGTGCAGTTCCGCCTTCAGGTGCCGGGCGGTGCGCCGCATCCAGAAGACCATCCAGGTGACCAGGCCGACGGAGAGGATCGACAGCGTGCCGCCGAGCGCCTCCTGCGCCTTGAACGTCATCTCCTGGGAGCCGAATTCGAGCCCCGCGCCGAACGCCAGGCTGACGACGACCGCGATCCCGACACCGACCCAGATGGGCAGCAGCCTGTTCCGGTTGCCCGTCTTCACCAGGTACGCGATGAGAATGCAGACGACCAGGCTGGCCTCAAGGCCCTCGCGAAGGCCGATCAGGAAGTTACTGAACACGATTCGGATCCCTTTCCGCTTCGGGGTACTTGAGAACGGCTACGAGAACAGCGTCCGGCCCCACCAGTCGTCCTTGTCGCGGACGCCCGGCGGAACGGCGAAGTGCGCCGAACCCACGTGCTGGATGTACTCGTTGAGCGCGTCGTGCGCCGCCAGGCGCCGCTGGAGCGGCACGAACGCCCTCCGTGTGTCGCGCTGGTAGGCGAGGAAGAACAGCCCGGCGTCCAGCCGGCCCAGGCCGTCCGTCCCGTCGGTGAAGGAGTAGCCGCGCCGCAGGATCGTCGCGCCGTCGTTGCTGTCCGGGTGCGCGAGCCGTACGTGGGCGGTCGGCAGCATCGCCTTCAGGAACGGCTCGTCGCGCTCCTTGGCCTTGCCGACCGGGGCGCCCTCGCCCTTGTCGCGGCCGAAGACGTCCTCCTGTTCCTGGAGCGGGGCGCGGTCCCAGGTCTCGATGTGCATCCGGATGCGCCGGGCCACCAGGTAGGAGCCCCCGGTCATCCAGCCCGCCCGGTCCTTCCCGCCGACCCAGACGTGCTCGTCCAGGGCCGCGGTGTCGCTGCCGGAGATGTTCCGGGTGCCGTCCTTGAAGCCCATCATGTTGCGCGGGGTCTGGGCGCCTGGCGTCGTCGAGGACGTCTTGCCGAAGCCCAGCTGGGACCAGCGGATCGCGGTGCGGCCCATGCCGATCCTGGCCAGGTTGCGGATGGCGTGCACCGCCACCTGAGGGTCGTCCGCGCAGGCCTGGACGCACAGGTCGCCGCCGCTGCGGGCCGCGTCCAGGTTGTCGCCGGGGAACTTGGGCAGGTCGACGAGCGCGTCGGGCCGCCTGTCCTCCAGGCCGAACCGCCCCTTGGCGAACAGCGAGGGACCGAAACCGATGGTCAGCGTCAGCCGGGACGGCTTGAGGCCCAGCGCCTCGCCCGTGTCGTCCGGCGGGGCCTCGGCCAGGCCCCCGTACGCCCCGTCACCGACCGCGTGGCCGGCCGTCATCCGCTCGGCGGCCCGGGTCCACTCCTTGAGCAGCGCGACGAGTTCGGCCCGGTCCTTCGTGGTCACGTCGAACGCGGCGAAGTGCAGCCGGTCCTGGACGGCGGAGGCGATCCCGGCCTGGTGCGCACCGTGGAACGGCACGGCCGCGCCGCTGTCCGCCGCCGGGACCCGCGCGTCGTCGGAGCGGACCGCGGCGACGGCGCCGCCGGCCG
>CBRG010000371.1 GCA_000470535.1 Streptomyces sp. AW19M42 | reverse complement strand
CCCGCTCTCGTACGCCGCCCCCATCGCGGCCCGCATCACCGACGCCCCCTTCTCGTCCTCTTGACGATATAAGGTGACACCCATTATCGTCGCAATGACGAAAATAAGGGGGTCCTCTCATGGCCGACATCACCAGGCGCTTCGGCTGGCGCCATCTGCGCTCCGCGCCCACGGCCCACATCCGCCACCACAAGCGCGGCCGGCTCGCCCACGACGGGGCGGGGCTGAGCTTCTGGTACCGGTCACTCAGCGCCGCACTCTCCGAGGTGCCGGTCAACGACCGCGAACTGGCCATGGCCTTCCACGCCCGCACCGCCGACTTCCAGGACGTCACCGTGCAGGCCACCGTGACGTACCGGATCAGCGATCCGGCCGAGGCCGCCGCGCGCCTGGACTTCTCCGTCGACCCGGACTCCGGCGTCTGGCGCGGCGCACCGCTGGAGCAGATCGCGACGCTGCTCACCGAGACGGCCCAGCAGCACACCCTGGACGTACTGGCCCGCACCCCGCTGGCCGGTGCGCTGGTCGACGGCGTCGCCGCCGTGCGTGACCGGGTCGCCGCAGGGCTGGCCGATGAGCCCCGGCTGCCGGCCACCGGGATCGAGGTGGTGGCCGTGCGCGTCGTCGCCATCCGGCCCGAGGCCGAGGTGGAGCGGGCCCTGCGCACCCCCGCCCGGGAGCAGATCCAGCAGGAGGCCGACCGCGCGACGTACGAACGGCGTGCCGTGGCCGTCGAGCGCGAGCGGACCATCGCGGAGAACGAGCTGGCCAGCCAGATCGAGCTGGCCCGCCGCGAGGAGCAGCTGGTCGAGCAGCGCGGCACCAACACCCGGCGCGAGGCGGAGGAGAACGCCGCGGCCGACGGTGTGCGCGCGGAGGCAGAGGCGGCGCGCAAGGTGCGCCTCGCCCGCGCCGAGGCCGAATCGGCACGGGAGGTCGGGGCGGCCCGTGCCGAGTCCCAGGCCGCCTGGCTACGGGTGCACGGAGACGTCGAGGCCGCGACCCTGCACGCGCTGGCCGCCACCCGGCTCGCGGAGAACCTGCCGCGCATCGACAGCCTCACCCTCTCGCCCGACGTCCTCACCGGCCTGCTCACCAAGCTCGGCCGGCCCGCTCCCGAGAGCCGGGCATGAGCCTGGCGCCGAGAGCGGTACTGGTCCACCGCACCACCGAGTACGAGGAGTTGCTCGCCCGGCACGGCACCCACGGTCAGGCGGCGTTCTTCCTGACGAGCCGGGGCCGGTCCATCGAGGAGGTCGCCCGGCGGCACGAGCGGACCCGGCAGGCGCTCAGCGACGTGGCGGCGGCCGTTCCGCTGCAGTGGCGGCAGTCCCGGGTGGAGCGGCAGGATCTGGACCGGTTCCTGTTCGCGCCCGAGGACGTGGTGGTCGTGGTCGGCCAGGACGGGCTGGTCGCCAACGCCGCCAAATACCTCTCCGGACAGCCGGTCGTCGGCATCGACACCGATCCGGGACGCAACCCCGGGGTCCTGGTCCGCCACCGGCCCGCCGACGCGGCGGCGCTGCTGCGGGCGGCCGTGACGCCGGGCGGCACGGCGGACGAGCTGACGATGGTCGAGGCGGTGGCCGACGACACCCAGCGGCTGCTGGCGCTCAACGAGATCTATCTCGGTCCGCCGGGGCACCAGACGGCTCGCTACCGGCTCGGCCCCGACGCGGCGGACTCCCCCGCGGAACCGCAGGCGTCCTCCGGCGTCCTGGTCGGCACCGGCACCGGCGCCACCGGCTGGCTGCGCTCGCTGTGGCAGGAACGCCGCAGCCCGCTCGCGCTGCCGGCGCCCACCGACCCCCGGCTGCTCTGGTTCGTCCGGGAGGCCTGGCCGTCGCCCGTCACCGGCACCTCACTGGTCGCCGGCGAGCTGGGACGCGGGCAGGGGCTGCGGCTGACCGTGGAGTCCGACCGGGTGGTGGTCTTCGGTGACGGCATGGAGGCGGACGCGCTGGAGCTGACGTGGGGGCAGACGGTGCGGCTCGGCATCGCGCCCACGTCGCTGCGGCTGGCCGGCTGACCGCAGGCGCCCGCGTCGTCCGCCCGTAGGCTCGACGCCTCGTGGCGGCCACCGGCCGCCTATCAGCTGGAGGAGCAGGCATGGACAGCGGAACGGCGCGGATCCCAAACCGCAACTCCCGGCCGCCACAGGCCCAGGCCGCGCTCGGGGTGGGCGTGATCGTGCAGGACACCCGGGGGCGCATCCTGCTCGGCCGGCATCACAGCGGCAGCTGGGAGCTGCCCGGCGGGAAGGTCGATCCGACGCACGAGTCCATCGCGGCGGCCGCGGTGCGGGAGCTGCGCGAGGAGACCGGGCTGGAGGTACCCGAGCGCGACATGGGCGTCTTCGCGATGCTGCACGACGTGGCCGGCGGCATCAACCGGGTGACGATGGCCGCCCTGGTCACGGTGGAGTCGGGCAGCCCGCAGGTGACCGAGCCCCATCTCATCAGCGCCTGGCAGTGGACTCCGCCCGAGGCCCTGCCGACGCCGTTGTTCGACCCCTCGGCGCAGATCCTCGCGGCCTGGCGCCCCGATCTCGGCATCGAGCACCCGCCCGCCCACCGGCTGGCCGTACTGCCCGAGGGTGCACAGGCGAACCCCTAAATCATTTATTTATTTGCCTAGGGGTCGTAGGCAGAGTTAGCGTCGATGACATGAAGGCCGTGACCGAGCAGGACATCCGCACATCGTTCGTCAATTGCTCCAAGGGGGAAGCCAAGCGTCTGCCGCTCCCCCGCGATCTCGAGGAGCTGCCGTGGGAGGATCTGGACTTCCTCGGCTGGCGTGACCTGTCCGCTCCCGGGCGCAGCTACATCGTCACCGAGCACGAAGGCCGGCCGGCGGGCATCACGCTCCGCTTCCCCTCCCAGCAGCGCGGCTTCCTGCACCGGAGCATGTGCTCGCTCTGTCTGACCACGCACCCCGGCAGCGGGGTCTCCCTGATGACCGCCCGCAAGACCGGGCAGGCGGGGCGCGAGGGCAATTCGGTCGGCCTGTACATGTGCACCGACCTGGCCTGCTCCCTCTACGTCCGGGGGAAGAAGGCCGTGCCCTCCGGCGCCCGGTTCAAGGAGTCGCTGACGGTGGAGGAGCAGATCGCCCGCACCTCGGCCAACCTCGCGGCGTTCGTGGCCAAGCTCTTCAGCTGAACCGGGCACGCACGGGACCGGCCGACGGGCAGTCGGCCGGTC
>CBRG010000370.1 GCA_000470535.1 Streptomyces sp. AW19M42 | reverse complement strand
TTCTTCGACGAGGTGTGGCGGGTGGACCACCCGGCCACGGCCGACGTCCTTGAGGCGATGGGCCGGCTGCACAGCGACAAGAAGCTGGCGAAGGACGCCCGCAAGGCCGCCTTCAAGGCGCGGTCCCGGGGTGGCTCCGGCAACTGAGCGGGAGACGGTGGGTGGCGGGGCGCGCGGCCCCGCCACGGGGAAGTTCACCCAACGCATTCCCTGGAAGCCGTCCGCAGTTCAACTGGTGTTGGCGACGGCGCGGGACGGTGATCCCGCCAACTACCGCCCCAGCTGCACCAGGAGTACGTGATGGCCTTCACGCGCAGGGAATTCACCAGACAGTCCGCCCTCACCGGTGCCGGCATCGCCCTCACCGGAACCGTAGCCGCGCTGGCCACCGCGCCCGGCGCCCTCGCCGCCGGGGACTCGAAGCACGGCCACGACGACCACGGTCACGACCACGACGGCCACGGTCACGACCACGGCCACGGCCACGAGCCCGGTTACGGGGCGCTGCTCCCCGACCCGAAGGGCATACTCGCGCTGCCCGCCGGATTCTCGTACAAGGTCATCACCCACAGCGGCGTCACCAAGCTGGAGACCGGCGAGTACACCCCCTCCAACCACGACGGCACGGCCGCCTTCGAGGGCGCGCGCGGCGTTACCCTGCTGGTGAACAACCACGAGCTGGCCGGCGTCCGCACCGACTGGGAGCACCCGGTCCCGCTCACCGACGGTCTCGTCTACGACGCGGTCGCGGGCGGCGGCTGCACCGTCGTGGAGACCCGCCGCGACGGCCGCACCGCCGAGTGGGTCGGCATCGCCGGCACCTCCACCAACTGCGCCGGTGGCGCCACCCCGTGGGGCACCTGGCTCACCTGCGAGGAGACCGAGGACAAGGCCGGCACGAACGGCCTGCTCAAGGACCACGGCTACGTCTTCGAGGTCGATCCGTACGACAAGCGCGCCAACCGCGACCCCCGCCCCATCAAGGCGTTCGGACGGTACGCCCACGAGGCCGTCGTCATCGACCCCAAGCAGGGCCACGCCTACCTGACCGAGGACGCGTCCGGCCCCAACGGACTGCTCTACCGCTGGGTCCCGCCGCACGGCTTCAGGCACGGCCGGGGCAAGCTGCGCACGCTCGCCGCCGACGCCGGCGTCCTCCAGGCCACCAGGTGCTTCGACCGAAGCGGCAGGTTCGTCGACGACCTCTCGCGCGCCACGAAGATCGGCACGGTGTACGGCGTGGACTGGGTCGACGTCCCCGACCGTGACGCCAGGACCGTCTCGGTGCGCAAGCAGTTCGGCGACAAGGCCGTCACCCGGGCCCGCAAGCTCGAAGGCATGTGGTGGGGGGACGGCGGCACCTACATCGTCTCCTCCTTCGCCCGTGACGAGAGCCCGGTCCAGCACGACGGCCAGGTCTGGTTCTACGACCCGAAGCGCCGGACACTGACGCTGAAGGTGCTGCTCGGCGTCAACGCCGACCCCTCGAAGGACGGCGCCTTCGACGGCCCGGACAACATCACCGTCTCGCCGTACGGCGGCCTGGTGATCGCCGAGGACGGCGAGGGCGTGCAGCACCTGTTCGGCGCCACCGAGAGCGGCCGCACCTACCCCATCGCGCGCAACGAGCTGAACGCCGGGACCGAGGAGGACCCGGAGTACAGCGAGTTCACCGGCGTCACCTTCTCGCCCGACGGGAAGACGCTGTTCGCCAACATCCAGACGCCCGGGATCATGGTGGCCGTCACCGGCCCGTGGAAGCGTCAGCCGCGAGAGCAGCGGTAATGTGCGACATCCCGTGAGTTCCCCAGCCTCGCTGAGTCCCTGGCCCCGTGGCCAGTGGGTTCTTCCTCCTTCGGTTGCGCGGTGGCCCTGTGACGTGACTTCGGGATTCTTGAAGCCTTCTCACCATGTCCGACCGATCCGCCGGGCCGGGACGTGCCGGTGTCCTCCGGGAGAGGGACATCGCGGCGTGGCGTCGGCCCGGCGGGGCCGCCGGGTGCGTCGAGACCTCGCGGCCGGTGGACCTGCGTCGGCACCCATGTCGGAAAGGGATAAGCGCCACATCCCTGGGGGCTGTGCGGGGTACGCGCTTCGGCGTGGTGCCCTTGCCAGGAGCGGGACAGGAGGCCGGCCGGGCGCGGAATCGCTCATTACGAATCCGGCATCAGTGGGGCCCCAGGAGCGGTCGGGCATGGCGTCCGGCGTTTCCAGGGCGCATACTCAATGTAATGAAACAGTCAGCCGGATCCCGGCGTCACCTGCCTTCCAGTCCCTTCAACCGCCCGGCCCAGGCGGCCCCACCGGTCGAATTGTTCGATGTGGGCGACAGGGTGTCGCACGACCAGTTCGGACTCGGCCGAGTCCTTGCTGTCGAGGGCGACAACGACGCAGTGCTTATCGACTTCTCGGGGCGACAGGGGAGGATCCTGAGCCCGTACTCCAAGCTGACCAAGCTCTGAGAGAAGCGACGAGCACGCGCCGCGTCCGCCGTTCTCCTCCGCGTTTCTCTTGCCGACGGCCTTCAGGGGCACCCGCGCCAGCCGGGTGCCCCTGAAGCCGTTCCACCCGCGCTAGAGCGACTGGGCGGCGGGCTTGACCATGCCCCGGACGGTGCGCGACTTCACGAAGTCGCCCACCGCGGTCATCTCCCACTCGCCGGAGAACTGCTTGATCAGCTTGGCCATGATCACGCCGGTCTGCGGCTCCGCGCCCGTCAGGTCGAAGCGGACCAGCTCGTCTCCGGTGGCCGCGTCGATCAGCCGGCAGTAAGCCTTGGCCACCTCGGTGAACTTCTGGCCGGTGAACGAGTTGACCGTGAAGACCAGCCCGGTCGCCTCCGCCGGGATCCGGCCCAGATCGACGACGATCACCTCGTCGTCCCCTGCGCCCTCGCCAGTGAGGTTGTCGCCCGAGTGCTTGATGGCGCCGTTCAGGATGGAGAGTTTGCCGAAGTAGCAGCTGTCCAGGTGGTTGCGGTCCGGCCCGTAGGCGATGACCGACGCGTCCAGGTCGATGTCCTTGCCCCGGAACGCGGGCTCCCAGCCGAGGCCCATCTTGACCTGGGAGAGCAGCGGCCGGCCGCCCTTGACCAGCGAAACCGTCTGGTTCTTCTGCAGGTTCACCCGGCCCTTGTCCAGGTTGATCCGGCCCGTGGCCGGGGGCGCCGGAGGTGCGGCGGGCGGGGCCGGCGGGGCGG
>CBRG010000369.1 GCA_000470535.1 Streptomyces sp. AW19M42 | reverse complement strand
CACGCCCTAGGCCAGCCCGCGCCGCGCCACGGCCGGTGCCCGGTGCCCGGCGATGGTCGCCACCATGTCCAGGACGTCACGGGTCTCCGCCACCTCGTGCACCCGGTACACCCGCGCCCCCAGCCACGCGGACACCGCCGTCGTCGCCAACGTGCCGGTCAGGCGCTCCTTGACCGGGCGGTCGAGCGTCTCGCCCACGAAGTCCTTGTTGGACAGCGAGACCAGCACCGGCCAGCCCGTCTCGGTCATCTCGCCGAGACGGCGCGTCGCCTCCAGCGAGTGGCGGGTGTTCTTCCCGAAGTCGTGCCCCGGGTCGATCATGATGCCGTCCGGCCGGACCCCCAGCTCGACGGCTCGCTCGGCCAGCCCCAGGGTCACCCGCAGGATGTCGGCCATCACGTCCTCGTACCCGATCCGGTGCGGCCGGGTCCGCGGCTCGGCGCCGCCCGCGTGCGTGCACACCAGCCCAGCCCCGTACCGGGCGGCGACCTCCGCGAGCTTCGGATCCACACCGCCCCACGCGTCGTTCAGCAGGTCGGCGCCCGCCTCGCAGACCGCCTCACCGACGTCATGGCGCCAGGTGTCGACACTGATCACCACATCCGGGTGACGCCGCCGCACCTCGGCGACGAACCCGACGGTCCGGCGGGCTTCCTCCTGGGCGGTGACCTCTTCGCCGGGCCCCGCCTTCACTCCGCCGATGTCGATGATCGCGGCACCGTCCGCCACCGCCCGCTCGACGCGGGAGAGTGCCGGCTCGTCCTGGAAGGTCGCGCCCTGGTCGTAGAAGGAGTCCGGGGTGCGGTTCACGATCGCCATGATCACCGGATCGTGCGCACCGAACTCGCGCCGCCCCAGCCTGAGCGCACCGCTTCGCATCCCGTGTCTCTCCCTGTGAATCCCCCGGCAGATCGCCCGCCGGGACCGACTGCGACCCTAGTGCCTCGCCCGGTGCGGCTTGCCCGTAAGGAGCGTGCGTGCCGGGCGGCGCGACGGGGCAAGCCGCACCGGGCGAGGCACTGGCTGTCAGTGCCGCATGGCACGATCGGAGCCGGACGAAATTCCGCTCCCGGGGAGATGCGCGTGTTCTGGTTCTTGCTGCTCGCGATGGTGGTTGTGGTCGCCGCGGTCACCCTCGCGGTGGTCGGCGGAGGGAAGAGCGCCATCCTTCAGGACGTGGCGCCCGAGCAGCTGACGGATCCGCTGCCCGCGACGCGCCCGGTCGGCCGCGCGGATGTCGAGGCGCTCAGACTGCCGGTCGCCGCCCGCGGTTACCGGATGACGGATGTCGACGAGGCGCTGGGCCGGCTCGGCGCCGAGCTCGCCGAGCGGGACGCGCGGATCGCGGAGCTGGAGTCGGCTCTCGCCGGTGCGCAGGCCACCAGGGCGGGCCGCCCGGATCTCCTCAAGGAGCCCCAGGAGCTGCCTCAGGCGCCCTGGCAGGCACCTTGGCAGCCGCAGCAGGAGCAGCCGCCGGGGAGCCCCGGGGCCGGTGGCGCCGCTCCGCGGCCGGACGGGGAGGACGGGCGATGAGCAGCGGAGCCGAAGCCGCGGCGGACGGCGGACTGCGCTGCCCGTGGGGCCTGTCCACCGAGGACTACCTCGCCTATCACGACACGGAATGGGGCCGCCCGGTCCACGGAGACGACGCGCTCTTCGAGCGGCTGTGCCTGGAGGCGTTCCAGTCCGGGCTGTCCTGGCTGACGATCCTGCGCCGCCGGGAGGGCTTCCGCACCGCGTTCGCCGGGTTCAGCATCCCCGCCGTGGCGCTGTTCACCGACGCCGACCGGGAGCGGCTGCTGGCCGACGCGGGAATCATCCGCAACCGCGCGAAGATCGACGCCACGATGGCCAACGCCAAGGTGCTGGCCGACTGGCAGGGTGGTGAGCTGGACGAGCTGATCTGGTCGTACGCCCCGGACCCGGCCACCCGGCCCGCCCCGCGCCTGCTCGGCGACGTCCCGGCGGTCACGGCGGAGTCCACGGCGCTCTCCAAGGACCTCAAGAAACGTGGGCTCCGCTTCATCGGCCCCACCACCGCCTACGCCCTGATGCAGGCGTGCGGGCTGGTCGACGACCATCTCGTCGACTGCGTGGCACGCGGCACCGGGGCGTAGGCCGGGCCCGGTCCGGGGGGCGGCTACTGCCCCAGGTACTTGGGCCGCTCCTTGTCGAGGAAGGCCTGTACCGCGATCGCGTGGTCCTGCGACGCGCCCGCCCGCGTCTGGAGTTCGTCCTCCTTCTCCAGCGCCTCGCCCAGGGTGTGACCCGCCCCGTACGCGAGTGACTCCTTGAGCGCCGCGTAGGCCACTGTCGGGCCGTCCGCCAGCGCCCGGGCCACCGCGGCGGCCTCGGCGGCGAGCTCGGCGCCGGGTACCAGTTTGTTCACGATGCCCAGGTCATGGGCGTCCTTCGCGGAGATCGAGCGCGGGAAGAGCAGCAGATCGGCGGCGCGGCTCCGACCGATCAACCGGGGCAGCGTCCAGGAGACGCCCGAGTCCGCGGTGAGCGCGACACCGGCGAACGAGGTGTTGAACGACGCGGTGTCCGCGACCACCCGGTAGTCGCAGGCGAGCGCGAAACCGAAACCGGCACCGGCCGCGACCCCGTTGACCCCGGCGACGACGGGCTTCGGCATCTCGGTGATGGCCCGCACGATGGGGTTGTAGTGCTCCCGCACGGTGCTGAGAGCGTTGCCGCCGGCCGACTCACGGGCCTCCGCCAGCTTGGCGACGTGCTCCTTGAGGTCCTGGCCGACGCAGAAGGCACGCTCGCCCGCGGCGGTGAGCAGTACCGCCCGCACAGCGGTATCGGCGGCGACGGACGTCAGCGCGTCACGCAGCGCCACCTTGGTCGCGGTGTTCATCGCGTTCATCGCGTCGGGACGGTTGATCGTGATCGTCGCGAGCCCGTCGCTCACTTCGCAGAGCACGGCGTCGGCCATGTGGGGTCCCCTTTTGCGCCTCGTCCAAAGTCTGTCGAGGCAAGCATGGCCGACTTCGGCGGAGGCGAACATGTGACCTGCGTCTAACAATTCCGCCCCGATGGAGGGGCGAGGGAGACGGAGTATCGCAGTCCCTTCGCCGAATTGGGTGGTTTTGAGCGAGCGCGTTGCGCAAGCGATGCAGAGCGATGTTGGTCATCGGGGTCTGTGATGCGGGATAATGGCCTGGAAGCAATGTGTTCGATGCCGGTGAGGCAGCGCCTGTCATGGGGCCGCCGGTTGCGATGAGCTGGTTTCAGGAAGGGGAACGAGCATGGCGGCCATGAAGCCGCGAACGGGCGACGGCCCGCTCGAGGTGACAAAGGAGGGGCGGGGCATCGTCATGCGCGTTCCGCTCGAAGGCGGCGGTCGGCTTGTCGTGGAGCTGACTCCGGACGAGGCCGATGCGCTGGGCGATGCCCTCAAGAAGGTCGTCGGCTGACGCAGAGGAGCCCACACTTCACTACTGCCCCGGCACGGATTCCGTGCCGGGGCAGTAGTGCGTCCGGTGCCGGGTGATCCGGATGTGATCCAGGTGACATGTGACGAAGCGTCGTCGTGCGCCCGGCAGGGATCGCGGGACAGCCCCTAACCGCGTCGTACCGCGCAGAGCAGACCGTCGCCCACCGGCAGCAGCGTCGCCATCAGCTCCTGGCTCTCGCGGACCGCGCGCAGCAGCTCGCGCAGGCGCAGCACCTCCGCGGGCTGGGGTGCGGAGTCGACCGTACGGCCGTCCGCGAAGACGCCCTCGAAGCAGACCAGGCCACCAGGTCGCAGCAGGCGCAACGATTCAGCGAGGCAGTCCAGGCTCTCCATCCGGTCGCCGTCGCAGAAGACGAGGTCGTATCCGCCGTCCGCCAGCCGGGGGAGTACGTCCAGGGCGCGGCCGGGGATGAAGCGGGCCCGGTTGGCGGCGAAGCCCGCCGCCCGGAAGGCCTCACGGGCGAACTGCTGGCGCTCGGGTTCCGGATCGACCGTGGTCAGCACCCCGTCGGGCCTCATGCCGTGCAGCAGATAGATGCCGGACACGCCCGTACCGGTGCCGATTTCGGCGACCGCCTTGGCGTCCGTCGTGGCAGCGAGCAGACGCAGCGCTGCGCCGGTGCCGGGTGACACCGAGCGGAGCCCCGCGTCCCGGGCCCGGTCCCGGGCCCAGCGCAGTGCTTCGCCCTCGGCGACAAAGGCGTCGGCGAACGCCCAGCTCGTCTGCCGGTTGGCTGTGATGGCCCTCTCCTGTCCCCGTAGTTGGCGCAACGGTGACTGTATCCGCTGCACCCGGGAACCCGCAGATGGGACCGGGCGTTATGAAAGGACAGGGGAAAGCCCGTGGATCGGACCCGCGGATCGGGGCCGGGGATCACGGGCAGGCGGTTTCCGGGGTTGTCCCCGGCCCCAGCAGGAAAAAGGCTTATCCGGAGCTAACGGGCGAGGTGGCTATGGTAGGGGCTCCACTGGACACCACCAGAGCCGATAGGGGAGGTGCGGCTGCGCCTGTGGATCGGGGAGGAGTGCTGTGGCGCTTCCTCAGGTCGGCGGGTGAGCCGAAATCCGTGACCAACATTGCTGACCGTTCTTCCAGCGACTCCGCAACGACCGCGACCTTCGCCTCTGATGCCTCCCAGGCGTGGACGCCGCCCTCATGGGAAGAGATCGTCAGCACGCACAGCGGTCGTGTCTACCGCCTTGCCTATCGACTGACGGGAAACCAGCACGACGCGGAGGACCTCACTCAGGAGGTCTTCGTCCGGGTGTTCCGTTCGCTGTCGACCTATACGCCCGGCACCTTCGAGGGCTGGCTGCACCGCATCACGACCAACCTGTTCCTGGACATGGTGCGCCGCAAGCAGCGGATCCGCTTCGACTCCCTCGGTGACGACGCGGCCGAGCGGCTGCCGAGCCGCGAGCCCTCGCCGCAGCAGGTCTTCAACGACACCCACTTCGACGCCGATGTCCAGCAGGCGCTGGACACCCTCGCGCCCGAGTTCCGGGCCGCGGTCGTGCTCTGTGACATCGAGGGACTCTCGTACGAGGAGATCGCCGCGACACTCGGCGTGAAGCTCGGCACCGTGCGCAGCCGCATCCACCGCGGGCGCTCCCACCTGCGCAAGGCGCTGAAGCACCGTTCGCCGGAGGCGCGTGCGGAGCAGCGCTCGCTCACCGGGGTCCTCGCGGCAGGGGAGGGCGGAGCGGCGTGAGTGGCACAGGTCCGACCTCCGCGGAACAACACCTGGGGGACAGGCTCGCCGCGCTCGTCGACGGCGAGCTCAAACACGACGCCCGAGACCGGGTGCTCGCCCACCTCGCGACCTGCGCCAAGTGCAAGGCCGAGGCTGCCGCTCAGCGGCGCCTGAAGAGTGTCTTCGCCGAGTCGGCCCCGCCCTGTCCCTCCGAGGGCTTCCTTGCCCGGTTGCAGGGCCTTCCCGGTGGACCGGGGGGTGACGGCGAAAGCCGGGGAAGACCAATGGGCGGCTCAGGCCGTTTCGGTGACGGGGTCTTCCCCGTGACGCGTCCTTCCGGCGGCCGGGCGGATTCGTCCTCCGGCGGCTCCCCGCTGGACGGCTTCGGCTACCTCCCGACCGCGCACGGTTCCGCCGCGGTCCTGCCGGCCGGTCCGGACCGGCCCACGTTCCGTATTCACGAGGTCAGCCGCGAGGCCGACCGCTCGCCGTGGCGGGGCCGCAGGTTCGCGTTCGCCGCCGCCAGCGCCGTCTCGCTGGCCGCCATCGCCCTGGGCGGCGCTCTCCCGACGGACGCGGGGCCCGATGCCCCGACCCGGGCCGAGGGTCCGGGCAGCAGCGTCGCACCGCTGGACGCCGACGCACGCGCCGAGCGCGGCACCAGCGTCAGCCGCCGCGGCGGCGGCCACGGCACGCTCGCGGCGGCCGGCATCGCCGACCGCCCGGTGTCCCTCGCGATGAACGCCGCGCCGCTGGCGTTCTCCTCGGCACCCTCCCTGCTCGGCACCGGGAGCCGGTACGCGCTTCCCGGCCGCCCCCATGTGTCCGCGCCTTCGCTGATACGTCCCAACGGCACCAGCCCGCTGTTCGCGCAGGCACTCGGCAGTGGACTCTCCACGGCCTCCCCGGAGCCGTCCAGGACACCCACTTCGGCCGCCGGACTGCCGGTTCCCGCCAACCACGGACTGCCGCTCCTCCCCCGTCGCTGACACGGCCCGGCGCAGGGCATGCACAAACCTGGTTGAATTCCGGCAGGATTTCCGGGAGGGACGCCCCCTGCGGGGCGTGCAGAGGCCAGTTGAGGCAGTTGCGGGGAGAGCATGGACGACGGGAAGCCCACCGAGCCGAAGGCGAAGTGGTGGAGCCGGCCCGCGCCGGGGCGCGGGACGAGCGCAGCGCCTCAGGAGCCGTCGCCCGTTGAGGACGCGGTGCCCCCGTCGGACCCGACCGGGGTGAGCGGCGCGACGGAAGCCGACGCGGAGCCGACGGCGTCCATGACGGCGGAGCCCGAGCCGCAGGCCGCGCAGCCGCTCCACGAGCCCGACCAGTACAGCACCCCGCCCTACGGCGGCCCCGGCCCGTGGGCACCCGCACCCCCCGTGCAACACCCGGTCCAGACACCGGCGCACGGCACCCCCGTACCGCCGCCCTACTCGGGGACGAACGGCGCGGGCATCGCGACTGCCCCCGCCCCACCGGCCGCCTTCCCGCCCCCGACCCCGCTGCCGCAGCCCCACCAGCAGCCCCAGCCCCACCAGCAGCCGCAGCCCCACCAGCAGCCCCAGCCGCATCACCCTCCGTCGCCGCAATGGCTCCAGTACGACCCCTGGGGCGCGCCCCGGCAGCCCCTGATCACCAACCCCGGCCCCCCGCTCGCCGCCGACGGCGGCAAGCGGAAGAACCGGCGCGGGTCCGTCCTCGTCGGCGCGCTGCTCCTGGCCCTGGTGGCGGGCGGAATCGGCGGCGGGATAGGCGCGTACATAGAGCGCAACGGCGGTCTCACCCAGATCGAACTGGGCCAGGACGAACGCAACGGAGGCGGCCGCGCCCCCGACAGCGTCGCCGGTATCGCGGCCAGCGCGCTGCCCAGCGTGGTCACCCTGCACGTCAGCGGAAGCACCGAATCCGGCACCGGCACCGGCTTCGTCCTCGACAACAAGGGCCACATCCTCACCAACAACCACGTCGTCGCACCGGCCGGTTCGTCCGGCGAGATCACCGTCACGTTCAGCGGCGGCGAGACGGCCAACGCCGAGGTGGTCGGCAAGGACAGCGGCTACGACCTGGCCGTGGTCAAGGTCAGCGGCGTCTCGGGACTCAAGCCGCTGCCGCTCGGCAACTCCGACAACGTGCAGGTGGGCGATCCGGTGGTGGCCATCGGGGCACCGTTCGACCTGTCCAACACGGTCACCTCCGGCATCATCAGCGCCAAGGACCGGCCGATCACGGCAGGCGGCGAGAAGGGCGACGGCAGCGACATCAGCTATGTCGACGCCCTGCAGACCGACGCCCCGATCAACCCGGGCAACTCCGGCGGACCGCTGGTCGACACCGACGCGCATGTCATCGGGATCAACAGCGCCATCCGCGCCGCGGACAGCGGCTCGACCAGCGAGGGCGGCCAGGCCGGTTCCATAGGCCTCGGCTTCGCCATCCCGATCAACCAGGGCAAGCGCGTCGCCGAGGAGCTGATCAACACCGGGAAGGCCACCCACCCGGTGATCGGCGTCACGCTCGACATGAAGTACACCGGTGACGGGGCCAAGGTCGGGCAGCAGGGCGCGGACGGCAAGTCCTCCGTCACGCGGGGCGGTCCGGGCGCCAAGGCCGGGATCCGGCCCGGTGACGTCATCACCGAGGTGAACGGCGGGCGGGTGCACAGTGGCGAGGAGCTGATCGTGAAGATCCGCTCGCACCGGCCGGGTGACCGGCTGGACCTCAAGCTGACCCGCGGTGGTAAAGACCTGACCATGAGTTTGACGCTCGGCTCGGCAACAGGCACGTGACGGCCACGGGAAGCTACCGCGTGGATGGCTTCGCCGGGTACCGTGGTCCGGGTCCGGACCTCATCCGACCTGGTCGCGGAGAACACGAGGAGCCGCAAGGTGTTCAATGACATAGGCCCGCTGGAGCTGGTGGCGCTCGCGATCATCGGCGTTCTCGTCTTCGGTCCGGAGAAGCTGCCCAAGGTCATCCAGGACGTCTCGCGCTTCATCCGCAAGATCCGTGAGTTCTCGGAGAGCGCCAAGGAGGACATCCGTACGGAGCTCGGCCCGGAGTTCAAGGACTTCGAGTTCGAGGACCTCAACCCCAAGACGTTCGTCCGCAAGCAGCTCATGGACGGCAACGACGATCTGGGGCTGAAGGAGATCCGCGAGAGCTTCGACCTGCGAAAGGAGGTCTCCGAGGTCTCCGACGCGGTCAACGGCCGCGCGAGCTCGTCCGTGGAGGCGAAGAGCGGCGTGTCGGGCGGTTCCGCGGTCACCGCGGCGAACGGCTCGGCGGG
>CBRG010000368.1 GCA_000470535.1 Streptomyces sp. AW19M42 | reverse complement strand
CGAGGAGGCCTCGCAGGACGGCGCCGACGAGGAGCCGGACAGCGCTGTCCGCGACCGGCTCGCCGCCGACGGTGCCAACGCCCGCCAGACCGAGATGGAGGCCCGACTCCAGGTCCGTACCCACGAGGAACGGGTCAAGGCGCTGGCCGGCCGCGCCGACTCCCTGGACCGAGGTGCCCGCGCGGAGCGGGAGGCGCGGGCCCGCGTCGAGCAGCGCAGGGCGCGGCTGCGCCATGAGGCCGCGGTGGCCTCCGCCGTGGCGTCCGGAGCCCGTCAGCTGCTGGCCCACGTCGAGGTGTCCGTCGTACGGGCCGAGCAGGAGCGGGTCGCCGCGGAGGCCTCGAAGGCGGAGCGGGAAGGGGAGCTGGCGGCGGAGCGTCTGCAGGGTCGTGCGCTCAAGGACGAGCTGGACAAGCTGACCGACTCGGTCCACCGGGGCGAGGTGCTCGGTGCCGAGAAGCGGCTGCGGATAGAGCAGCTGGAGGCGAAGGCCCTGGAGGAGCTGGGCGTGGAGCCCGCCGGCCTGGCCGCCGAGTACGGGCCCGACCAGCTCGTGCCGCCGTCCCCTGCCGCGGAGGGCGAGGAGCTGCCGGAGGATCCGGAGCATCCGCGCAACCAGCCGAAGCCGTTCATCAGGGCCGAGCAGGAGAAGCGGCTGAAGTCGGCCGAACGGGCGTACCAGCAACTCGGGAAGGTGAATCCGCTCGCTCTCGAAGAGTTCTCCGCGCTGGAGGAACGGCACAAGTTCCTCTCCGAGCAGCTTGAGGACCTGAAGAAGACCAGGGCCGATCTGATGCAGGTCATCAGGGAGGTCGACGAGCGCGTCGAGCAGGTCTTCACCGAGGCGTACCGGGACACCGCCCGCGAGTTCGAGGGGGTCTTCTCGCGCCTTTTCCCGGGCGGTGAGGGGCGGCTCATCCTGACGGACCCGGGCAACATGCTCACCACCGGTGTGGACGTCGAGGCCCGCCCGCCGGGCAAGAAGGTGAAGCGGCTTTCCCTGCTGTCCGGCGGTGAACGGTCGCTGACGGCAGTGGCGTTGCTCGTCTCGATCTTCAAGGCCAGGCCGAGCCCGTTCTACGTGATGGACGAGGTCGAGGCGGCGCTCGACGACACCAACCTCCAGCGGCTGATCCGGATCATGGTCGAACTCCAGGAGAGCTCCCAGCTCATCGTGATCACGCACCAGAAGCGGACGATGGAGGTCGCCGACGCCCTCTACGGCGTCTCGATGCAGGGCGACGGGGTCTCCAAGGTGATCAGCCAGCGCCTGCGCTGAGCCGCCCTCAGGCTTCGGGAACCGAACATCTGGTCCCTGTGCCGACGTTTCATCTCCAAGTGGTGGCGCAGGTGATCGTATGCGCCACTGGGTACAGCTCGCCCCCCACGCCTGCGTCTGCGGCCAGGCACCAGGAGTTCACGTGACCAGCACATCGCAGGGACCAGAGTCCGGAGCCAGAGCGGCCCACCCGGACCACCTCGGCCATGTCATCTTCATCACGGCAGCCGCTGCGATGGGCGGCTTCCTCTTCGGTTACGACAGCTCCGTGATCAACGGGGCTGTCGAGGCGATCCGCAGCCGGTACGACATCGGCTCCGGCACACTCGCCCAGGTCATCGCCATCGCCCTCATCGGCTGTGCGATCGGTGCGGCCACCGCGGGCCGCATCGCTGACCGGATCGGCCGCATCCGCTGTATGCAGATCGCCTCGGTCCTCTTCACCATCAGCGCTGTCGGATCCGCGCTCCCGTTCGCGCTCTGGGACCTGGCGATCTGGCGCGTCATCGGCGGCTTCGCCATCGGCATGGCCTCGGTGATCGGCCCGGCGTACATCGCGGAGGTCTCGCCGCCCGCCTACCGCGGCCGCCTCGGTTCCTTCCAGCAGGCGGCGATCGTCATCGGCATCGCCATCTCCCAGCTGGTCAACTACGGCATCCTGCAGATCGCCGACGGCGACCAGCGCGGCAAGATCGGCGGCCTGGAAGCCTGGCAGTGGATGCTCGGTGTGATGGTCGTGCCCGCGGTTCTGTACGGCCTGCTGTCCTTCGCGATCCCCGAGTCGCCGCGGTTCCTGATCTCGGTCGGCAAGAAGGAACGGGCCCGTCAGATCCTGTCGGAGGTCGAGGGCGAGGGGGTCGATCTCGACGCCCGGGTGACCGAGATCGAGACCGCGATGCACCGCGAGCACAAGTCGACCTTCAAGGATCTGCTGGGCAGCCGCATGGGCTTCCTGCCCATCGTCTGGGTCGGTATCGGCCTGTCGGTCTTCCAGCAACTCGTCGGCATCAACGTGGCGTTCTACTACTCGGCGACGCTGTGGCAGTCCGTCGGCATCGACCCGACCGACTCGTTCTTCTACTCGTTCACCACCTCGATCATCAACATCATCGGTACGGTGATCGCGATGGTGCTGGTGGACCGGGTGGGCCGCCGCCCGCTGGCTCTCGTCGGCTCCTGCGGCATGGCCGTCGCGCTCGCCTTCGAGGCATGGGCCTTCTCGGCCGACCTGGTCGGCGGCAAGCTCCCCAACACCCAGGGTGTCGTCGCGCTGGTCGCCGCCCATGTGTTCGTGCTGTTCTTCGCCCTGTCGTGGGGTGTCATCGTCTGGGTCTTCCTCGGCGAGATGTTCCCGAACCGGATCCGCGCCGCGGCGCTCGGCGTCGCCGCCTCCGCGCAGTGGATCGCCAACTGGGCGATCACCGCGAGCTTCCCGAGCCTCGCGGACTGGAACCTGTCGGGCACCTACATCATCTACGCCTGCTTCGCGACGCTCTCGATCCCCTTCGTCCTCAAGTTCGTCAAGGAGACCAAGGGCAAGGCGCTGGAGGAGATGGGCTGACCCCCGCGGTCCGCGCCGCGTGGCTCACGGCTCACTCCGTGCCCCGCGCGGCTCACTCCGTCAGCCGCCGGTCGCCTCGCAGAACAGCCGCAGACCGCGCCACCCCTCCTCGATCGGCATCCCGCCGCACAGCGGATGCAGCACCAGGCTGTCCAGCTCCCGGCCCAGGTCCGCGCACGCCTGAGGGGTGACGATCCGGTAGACGCCCTCTTCGCGCAGCTCCGACACCGTCGTGGCCGCCGAACGGACGGCCGAGCGGATGTCCTTGGACTGCCAGGAGGCGTACGTACGGGCCTCGTGCAGGAAGTGCTCCCCGTACTCGGCCCATGTCCGGTCAGGGTCCTGCGACACGTGCAGCAGGGGCGTCTCGGCCGCGGGCATCATGCAGAACCCCTCGGTGCCGTGCTCCGCGCGCTGCTCGTGGTAGTACGCCTCCAGCTCCGGCAGATGCGCGCTCGGGAACAGCGGCAGCCCCAGCCGCGCCGCCCGCCGCGCCGCCGCCCGGGAGCTGCCGCCGACCAGCAGCAGCGGGTGCGGCCGGGTGAACGGCCGGGGGGTCACCGTGACCGTGCGGCCGCGGAACTCGAACGGTTCGCCGGTCCACGCCAGCAGCAGCGTCTCCAGCAGCTCGTCCTGGATCCGGCCGCGCCTGCCCCATTCGACGCCCGCCCGCTCGTACTCCTCGGGCCGGTAGCCGATCCCCGCGACCGTGACCAGCCGGCCGGCGCTCAGCAGGTCGAGCACCGCGATGTCCTCCGCCAGCCGCAGCGGGTCGTGCAGGGGGCCGATCACCGCGGACACCGTGACCGCGATCCGGCCGGTCGCGCCGAAGACGGCCCCGGCCAGGACGAAGGGGGAGGGCAGCCAGGAGTTGGCGGCCCCGTGGTGTTCCTCGGTCTGTACGGTGTCGACGCCGTGCTCGTCGGCGTACGCCGCCATGTCCAGGGCCGCGCGGTAGCGGGCCGAGAGCGAGTCGGGCGTGGCGGCTGGATCGACGAGGTTGAACCGGACGACTGTGAAGGCCATGACGCTGTCCCCTTCGCCGGGCGGGCTGGGCGAGGCCGGACAGTAGCTGACGCAGCGTCAGAAGTGTAGGGGCGTGTCGTGCCGCCGTACGCCGTGGTACAGCAGTGCCGCGTGCGGGCCGCCGGAGGCGAGGACGGTGACGACCCGGCCGGCCCGTTGTGCCCGGCCCAGGTGGTGGCGAGCGGGCCGCTGCGGGGAGCGGTCGGCGTACAGGGAATATCGTGCAGCCGGCCCCCTGCGGAACGGCCATTCCCCGATTGTCCCCGCGGGTGACCGATACTGGGTGGGTTATGGAATTCGTCATCCTTGCTGTAGTCATCGCCCTGGTCGCGGTCGGCGTGATCAGCGGGCTCGTGGTCAGCAGCCGCAAGAAGAAGCAGCTGCCCCCGGCACCGTCGAGCACGCCGACCATCACTCCTCCCGCCGAGCCCCATGTCGGCGATGAGGCCGAAACGCCGCGCGACGAATCGCGCCGCACCATCGAGGAGGTCGGGCTCCCGCCCACCGAGGCCGAGGAGGAGCAGGCCCCGGAGGCCGTCGCGCCCCCCGCGCTCGACGTTCCCGAGCCCACGGCCGGCCGTCTCGTACGGCTGCGTACCCGGCTCGCCCGCTCGCAGAACTCCCTGGGCAAGGGGCTGCTCACGCTCCTGTCCCGGGACAACCTCGACGAGGACACCTGGGAGGAGATCGAGGACACCCTCCTCACCGCCGATGTCGGCGTCGCCCCCACCCAGGAGCTGGTGGAACGGCTCCGGGAGCGCGTCCGGGTCCTCGGCACCCGTACCCCCGAAGGTCTGCGCTCGCTCCTGCGCGAGGAGCTCCTCACCCTGCTCGGCACCGACTTCGACCGCGCCGTCAAGACGGAGAGCGGCGTCGACACCCCCGGCGTCGTGATGGTCGTCGGTGTCAACGGCACCGGTAAGACCACCACCACCGGAAAGCTCGCCCGGGTGCTCGTGGCCGACGGCCGCAGCGTCGTACTCGGCGCGGCCGACACCTTCCGGGCCGCCGCCGCCGATCAGCTCCAGACCTGGGGCGAGCGCGTCGGCGCCCGCACCGTGCGCGGACCCGAGGGCGGAGACCCGGCCTCGATCGCCTTCGACGCGGTGAAGGAGGGCATCGGGGAGGGCGCCGACGTCGTACTGATCGACACGGCGGGCCGCCTGCACACCAAGACCGGTCTGATGGACGAGCTCGGCAAGGTCAAGCGGGTGGTCGAGAAGCACGGACCGCTCGACGAGATCCTGCTCGTCCTGGACGCCACCACCGGGCAGAACGGCCTGGTGCAGGCCCGGGTCTTCGCGGAGGTCGTCGACATCACCGGCATCGTCCTCACCAAGCTGGACGGCACCGCCAAGGGCGGCATCGTCATCGCCGTCCAGCGCGAGCTGGGCGTACCGGTGAAGCTGATCGGGCTCGGTGAGGGGCCGGACGACCTGGCCCCCTTCGACCCGGAGGCGTTCGTGGACGCCCTGATCGGGGACTGAGACCGCCCGGACAGGACACAGCCCGGCCGCATGGACACCTGTGCGGCCGGGCTCTTCGCTGCGCGGAGCCGCCGGGCGGCTCAGCCGCAGAGGGCCCAGCGGTGACAGATGTACGCCAGCGTGCCCAGCAGCAGCCGCGCTTCCGGCGGGGCCGCCGCGGTGTCCAGGGCGGGTGGGCGGAGCCAGCGGACCGGGCCGAGGCCGCCCTCGTCGGACGGCGGTGCGGTGACGTGGGAACCGAGGCCGAGCGCCCGCAGGTCCAGCTCCGCGTCGTCCCAGCCCATCCGGTACAGCAACTGGGGGAGCCCGGCGGCCGCGCCCGGTGCCACGAAGAACTGCGCCCGTCCGGCCGGGGTCACGGCCACCGGGCCCAGTGGCAGGCCCATCCGCTCCATCCGTACCAGCGCCCGGCGCCCGGACTGTTCGGCGACTTCGAGGACGTCGAAGGTGCGGCCCACCGGAAGCAGCATCGAGGCGCCGGGCACATCGGCCCATGCCCGCGCCGCGGTGTCGAGCGTCGCCCCGGCGGGCACCTCCCGCGCCAGGTCCAGCGGATGCGCGCCGGGGGACGGGCAGTCGGCCGCCCCGCACGAGCAGTTGCCGCCCGAGGCCCGCGCGCCCGGTGCGACGGCCCAGCCCCATAACCCTGTGTACTCGGCCACGGCGGTGCCCTCGGTCGCACGGCCGCGGCGCCGTGCACCGGATCGCAATTCGCGGATGCCGCCGATCGTGAAGCCCATGCCCCCTCCAACGGGTCCGACTCGCGGTGGTTACGGAACGCGGTTCAATCGTGACACTCCGCCGTCCCTGCTGATCCGGCCGGGCGCGGGGCGTGCACCGTAGTGTCCGAGCTCGTTCGCACGCCCCTGAATGCACCTTTGCGCCTACCACTGATTTTTACCTGTCAAGTGAATCGCGCTCGGCTGCGGTGACGTTCATCCGAAGGGGTGGCGAAGGGTGGCGTTTCCGCAATCACCCTCCCTGAGGGGGTGATCGTAGGATTACCGTCGGTACACGAACCATGGAAGTATGTGCGCCCATGGGTATGCCGGAGGCAATCCGATTTCCTGTTCGATGGTGTGCAACCTCCGTACGGACACGATCGGTTCACGGCATTCTGAGAGTGGTTCGCGGCGGGCGGTATTTCGGCGGGATGGGGGCGTTCCAGTGAGTGGCAGCGGCGCAGGCGATTCGAATGCCGGTAAGCGCCCCAACGGGCAATTGGGATCATGGTTCGTGCGCAGCGGCTGGTCGAAGGGCGAGCTGGCCCGGCAGGTGAACCGCAGGGCACGCCAACTGGGCGCCCACCACATCAGCACCGACACCTCACGGGTGCGGCGCTGGCTGGACGGCGAGCAGCCGCGCGAACCGATCCCGCGCATCCTGTCCGAGCTGTTCTCGGAGCGTTTCGGCAGTGTCGTCGCCGTCGAGGACCTGGGGTTACGCGCCGCGCACCAGTCCCCGTCTGTCGCCGGTGTCGACCTGCCCTGGGCCGGACCCCAGACCGTCGCCCTGCTCAGCGAGTTCTCCCGCAGTGACCTGATGCTCGCCCGCCGCGGCTTCCTCGGCAGCTCCCTCGCCCTCGCCGCCGGTCCCGCCCTCATCGAACCCATGCAGCGCTGGCTGGTGCCCGTCACCGCCGCCGCGGCCGCAGAGCCGGATCCGGACGCCGTCGCCCGCCGCCCCTCCCGGCTCTCCGGCCCCGAGCTCGACCTGCTGGAGTCCACCACCGCGATGTTCCGCCAGTGGGACGCGCAGTGCGGCGGCGGACTGCGCCGCAAGGCCGTCGTCGGCCAGCTCCACGAGGTCACCGACCTGCTCCAGGAGCCGCAGCCGGCCGCCACCGCCAAACGGCTGTTCCGCTGCGCCGCCGAACTGGCCGAGCTCGCGGGCTGGATGAGCTACGACGTGGGCCTCCAGCCGACCGCCCAGAAGTACTTCGTCCTCGCCCTGCACGCCTCCAAGGAGGCCGCTGACAAGCCGCTCGGCTCGTACGTCCTGTCCAGCATGAGCCGCCAGATGATCCACCTAGGCCGGCCCGACGACGCCCTCGAACTGATCCATCTCGCCCAGTACGGCAGCCGGGACTGCGCCACCGCGCGGACCCAGGCCATGCTGTATGCGATGGAGGCCCGCGCGTACGCCAACATGGGCCAGCCCAGCAAGTGCAAACGAGCCGTCCGGATGGCCGAGGACACCTTCCTCGACGCGGGAATCGACGACGAGCCGGAGCCCGACTGGATCCGGTTCTTCTCCGACGCCGAGCTGAACGGCGAGAACTCCCACTCCTACCGCGACCTCGCCTACGTGGCCGGCCGCAGCCCCACGTACGCCTCGCTGGCCGAACCCGTCATGCAGAAGGCGGTCCGGCTCTTCGGGGAGGACGACGAGCACCAGCGCTCCTACGCCCTCAACCTGATCGGTCTCGCCACGGTCCACCTCCTCAAGCGCGAGCCCGAGGAGTCCACCGTGCTGGCCGAGAAGGCGCTGCGCGTCGCCAGGAAGGTCCGCTCCGAGCGCGTCAACACCCGGCTGCGCAAGACGGTCGACACCGCGGCCAGGGACTTCGGGGACATCCCCGAGGTCGCCCGGCTCACCGATCTCCTCACCGAACAGCTGCCCGAGACCGCCGAAGCGGTCTGAAGGCACCCAGTCCCCGGCCACGACGGCCGCCCCGCACAGACCGACTTCGGCTCCCCCGATTGCCAGGTCAGTGGGTGGTCGCCGTGGCCGGTTCGTGTCGTTGTTCCCGTACCGGAGCGTCGTAACCGCACCGTATGCGGCCCCGGCCGCAGAGTAGGTGCGAGCGCGGGAACAGCGCGGGCGGTTCATGGGGACGTAACACGTCGCTCGCCTTCGTCACTGCGGCGAAACACCACGCGGCATCCACGGAAACGGCGCTGAGCGAATCTCATGGCGCATAAGGACGGCCCCTTTCCCCCGTGGTTCCGCACGTGGTTGTGCCCCCATCGCCCGCACGCGGCCGCACCGACGACGAGGAGACGCCGATGCCCCCAGGCATCACGACGTTCGCAGCAGACGCCCCGACGCTGTCTGCCGCCAATACCGGATTCATGCTCATCTGCTCCGCCCTCGTGATGGTCATGACCCCCGCCCTGGCCTTCTTCTACGGAGGCATGGTCCGCGTCAAGAGCACCCTCAACATGCTGATGATGAGCTTCATCAGCCTCGGGATCGTCACGATCCTGTGGGTGCTGTACGGATTCAGCCTCGCCTTCGGCTCCGACATCGGGTCCTTCATCGGCTGGAGCTCCGACTTCGCCGGCCTCAGCGGGATCGGAGTCACGGAACTCTGGGACGGCTACACCATCCCGGTCTACGTCTTCGCCGTGTTCCAGCTGATGTTCGCCGTCCTCACCCCGGCCCTGATAAGCGGTGCCCTCGCGGACCGGGTCAAGTTCACCTCCTGGGCGCTCTTCATCACCCTCTGGGTCACCGTCGTCTACTTCCCGGTCGCGCACTGGGTCTGGGGCGCGGGCGGCTGGCTGTACGAGCTCGGCGTCATCGACTTCGCCGGCGGTACCGCCGTGCACATCAACGCCGGTGCCGCGGCCCTCGGCGTGATCCTCGTCATCGGCAAGCGGGTCGGCTTCAAGAAGGACCCGATGCGGCCGCACAGCCTGCCGCTCGTGATGCTCGGCGCCGGACTGCTCTGGTTCGGCTGGTTCGGCTTCAACGCCGGCTCGTGGCTCGGCAACGACGACGGCGTCGGCGCGGTCATGTTCGTCAACACGCAGGTCGCCACCGCCGCCGCGATGCTCGCCTGGCTCGGCTACGAGAAGCTCCGCCACGGCTCCTTCACCACCCTGGGCGCCGCCTCCGGCGCCGTCGCCGGACTCGTCGCCATCACTCCGGCGGGCGGCGCGGTCAGCCCGCTCGGCGCCATCGCGGTCGGTGCCATCGCCGGTGTGCTGTGCGCCATGGCGGTCGGCCTGAAGTACAGGTTCGGCTACGACGACTCCCTGGACGTCGTCGGCGTCCACCTCGTCGGCGGTATCGCGGGCTCCCTGCTCATCGGCTTCTTCGCCACCGGCGGTGTCCAGTCCGACGCCAAGGGCCTCTTCTACGGCGGCGGGCTCGACCAGCTCGGCAAGCAGGCCGTCGGTGTCTTCGCCGTCCTCGCGTACTCTCTGGTCGTCTCCGCGGTTCTCGCCCTCATCCTCGACCGGACGATCGGGATGCGGGTCGAGGAGGACGACGAGGTCTCCGGCATCGACCAGGTCGAGCACGCCGAGACCGCGTACGACTTCAGCGGCGCCGGCGGCGGTCTGTCCTCCCGGCCCACGCCTCCCGCCCCCGGCACCACGGCAGCCCCGACGAACAAGAAGGTGGACGCATGAAGCTCATCACCGCAGTCGTGAAGCCACACCGGCTTGACGAGATCAAGGAGGCCCTCCAGGCCTTCGGCGTCCAGGGCCTCACGGTCACGGAAGCCAGCGGCTACGGGCGCCAGCGCGGCCACACCGAGGTCTACCGGGGCGCCGAGTACACCGTCGACCTCGTCCCGAAGATCCGCATCGAGGTGCTCGTCGAGGACGAGGACGCCGAACAGCTCATCGAGGTCGTCGTCAAGGCGGCCCGGACCGGCAAGATCGGTGACGGCAAGGTGTGGAGCGTGCCCGTCGAGACCGCCGTCCGGGTCCGGACCGGCGAACGCGGCCCCGACGCACTCTGACCGACGATTCCGTGAACGGAAAGGCAGCTGGGTGACGAGTACCGAAGTGACCACCGAATCCGAGGACTCGGGACCCAGCGGCTATGCGGCGGCCCGGCTGCGCCTCCTCCAGGGAGAGGCGCGGTCCGGGCCGCCGCGCCGTGCGGCCCTCGCCTCGCTCACCGACGACTGGCTGAGCGCCCTCTTCGCCTCCGCCGCCGCACACGCCGGTGTCCGAGGCGCCGCCCTCGTCGCCGTCGGCGGCTACGGCCGCGGCGAACTCTCCCCGCGCAGCGACCTCGACCTGCTGCTCCTGCACGACGGCAGCGCCGACGCCGGAGCCGTCGCCACCCTGGCCGACCGCATCTGGTATCCCGTCTGGGACCTCGGCCTCGCCCTCGACCACTCCGTACGCACCCCCGCAGAGGCCCGCAAGACGGCGGGCGAGGACCTCAAGGTGCAGCTCGGGCTGCTCGACGCCCGGCCCGTCGCCGGCGACCTCGGCCTCGTCGCCTCGCTGCGCACCGCGATCCTCGCCGACTGGCGCAACCAGGCTCCCAAGCGGCTGCCCGCGCTCGACGAGCTCTGCCGCGAACGGGCCGAACGCCAGGGCGAGCTCCAGTTCCTCCTGGAACCCGACCTCAAGGAGGCCCGCGGCGGCCTGCGCGACGCCACCGCCCTGCGCGCCGTCGCCGCCTCCTGGGTCGCCGACGCACCCCGCGAGGGCCTCGCCGAAGCCCGCCGTGTCCTGCTGGACGCCCGCGACGCCCTGCACCTGACGACCGGCCGCGCCACCGACCGCCTCGCCCTCCAGGAACAGGACCAGGTCGCCGGCGCCCTCGGCCTCCTCGACGCGGACGCCCTGCTGCGCCAGGTGTACGAGGCCGCCCGCACCGTCTCGTACGCCACCGACGTCACCTGGCGCGAGGTCAACCGGGTGCTGCGCGCCCGCTCGGTCCGCCCCAGGCTGCGCGCCATGCTGGGCGGCGGCAGGGCCCCGGCCGTCGACCGCAGCCCGCTCGCGGACGGCGTCGTCGAGGCGGACGGCGAGGTCGTGCTCGCCCGCACCGCCCGGCCCGAACGCGACCCGGTGCTCGTCCTGCGCGCCGCAGCGGCCGCCGCCCAGTCCGAACTCCCGCTCTCCCGCCACGTCGTACGCCACCTGGCCGGTGCCGCCAAGCCGCTGCCGGTGCCGTGGCCGGCCGAGGCCCGGGAGGAGCTCGTCACCCTGCTCGGCGCGGGCGAGGCCACCGTGCCCGTCTGGGAGGCCCTCGAAGCGGAGGGGCTGATCACCCGGCTGCTGCCCGACTGGGAACGGGTCCACTGCCGCCCCCAGCGCAACCCCGTCCACACCTGGACCGTCGACCGCCACCTCGTCGAGGCGGCCGTCCGCGCCTCCTCCCTCACCCGTCGCGTCGGCCGTCCCGACCTGCTGCTCGTCGCCGCCCTGCTGCACGACATCGGCAAGGGCTGGCCCGGCGACCACTCCGTCGCGGGCGAGGTCATCGCCCGCGACATGGCCGCCCGGATCGGCTTCGAGCCGCACGACGTGGGCGTCATCGCCACCCTCGTACGCCACCATCTGCTGCTCATCGAGACCGCCACCCGCCGCGACCTCGACGACCCGGCGACCGTCCGCTCCGTCGCCACCGCCGTCGGCACCGCCTCCACCCTGGAGCTGCTGCACGCGCTCACCGAGGCCGACGCGCTCGCCACCGGGCCCGCCGCCTGGTCCACCTGGCGCGCCTCCCTCGTCACGGATCTGGTCAAACGCGTCGCGGCGGTCCTCGCCGGCGAGACACCGCAGGAGCCCGAGCCCGCGGCCCCGAACGCCGAACAGGAACGCCTGGCCATGGAGGCCCTGCGCACCGGCGAGCCGGTCCTCGCCCTGCACGCCCAGACCGAGTCCCCGCACGAGGAGGACGCCCCCGAACCCGTCGGCGTCGAACTCCTCATCGCCCTCCCGGACCGGCCCGGGGTCCTCCCCGCCGCCGCCGGGGTGCTGGCCCTGCACCGCCTCACCGTCCGCGCCGCGGACCTGCGGGCCGTCGAGCTGCCCACCGAGCTGGGCGAGAGCGCCGACGTCCTGCTGCTCAGCTGGCGGGTCGCCGCCGAGTACGGATCCCTGCCCCAGGCCGCCCGGCTGCGCGCCGATCTCGTACGCGCCCTGGACGGCTCGCTGGACATCCGGTCCCGGCTGGCCGAGCGCGAGGCGGCCTACCCGCGCCGGCGCGGGGTGAAGGCCCCGCCGCCGCGGGTGACGGTCGCGGCGGCCGGTTCGCAGCTGGCCACGGTGATCGAGGTACGTGCCCAGGACGCCCCGGGTCTGCTGCACCGGATCGGCCGGGCGCTGGAGCAGAGCGCGGTACGGGTCCGCAGCGCGCACGTGTCGACGCTCGGGGCCAACGCGGTGGACACGGTCTACGTCACGAACCAGGACGGCACACCCCTGCCCGCGGCAGAGGCGGCCGCACTGGCGAGGACGCTGGAGGAAGCGCTGAAGTGAGGCGCGGCGAGTGGTGGCCGACCTCGTTGGACCAGTGAGTTCGTTCCCCCGGCCCAGGGGATGTTCCCGCGTCCACGGCGTTCGCGCCGAGCGTGGATACCTGTTCCTCGCCGCTGCGGGGATCTCAGCCCCTGCACGTCGTATTCGACCGGCGAGGGCTGGCGTTTGCCCGGGCCGGATAGTCTAGAGAGCAACACCACCCGCCCCCGACCCTGAGGACCGACGAGCGCCGTGTTCGATACTCTCTCCGACCGCCTTGCCGCGACTTTCAAGAACCTCCGGGGCAAGGGCCGCTTGTCCGAGGCGGACATCGACGCCACGGCTCGCGAGATCCGTATCGCCCTGCTTGAGGCCGATGTCGCCCTGCCCGTCGTCCGGTCCTTCATCGCCAACGTCAAGGAGCGGGCGCGCGGCGTCGAGGTCTCCCAGGCGCTGAACCCCGCGCAGCAGATGATCAAGATCGTCAACGAGGAGCTCGTCTCCATCCTCGGTGGCGAGACCCGGCGGCTGCGGTTCGCCAAGACCGCGCCGACCGTGATCATGCTCGCCGGTCTCCAGGGCGCCGGTAAGACGACCCTCGCCGGAAAGCTCGGCCTCTGGCTGAAGAGCCAGGGCCACTCCCCGCTGCTCGTCGCCTGTGACCTCCAGCGCCCCAACGCCGTCAACCAGCTGAGCGTCGTCGCGGACCGTGCCGGTGTCGCGGTGTACGCGCCCCAGCCGGGCAACGGCGTCGGCGACCCGGTCCAGGTCGCCAAGGACTCGATCGAGTACGCCCGAGCCAAGCAGTACGACGTCGTGGTCGTCGACACCGCCGGCCGCCTCGGCATCGACCAGGAGCTGATGCGGCAGGCCGCGGACATCCGCGACGCCGTCAGCCCTGACGAGATCCTCTTCGTGGTCGACGCGATGATCGGCCAGGACGCGGTCAACACCGCGGAGGCCTTCCGCGACGGAGTCGGCTTCGACGGCGTGGTGCTCTCCAAGCTCGACGGTGACGCCCGCGGTGGTGCGGCCCTGTCGATCGCCCACGTCACGGGCAAGCAGATCATCTTCGCGTCGAACGGCGAGAAGCTCGAAGACTTCGACGCCTTCCACCCGGACCGGATGGCCTCGCGCATCCTCGACATGGGTGACCTGCTCACCCTGATCGAGCAGGCGGAGAAGACCTTCAGCCAGGACGAGGCCGCCAAGATGGCCTCCAAGCTGGCGTCCAGCAAGGGCAAGGACTTCACGCTCGACGACTTCCTCGCCCAGATGGAGCAGGTTCGGAAGATGGGCTCCATCTCCAAGCTGCTCGGGATGCTGCCCGGCATGGGGCAGATCAAGGACCAGATCAACAACATCGACGAGCGCGACGTCGACCGCACCGCCGCGATCATCAAGTCGATGACCCCGAAGGAGCGCGCCGAGCCGACGATCATCAACGGCTCCCGCCGCGCCCGTATCGCCAAGGGCTCCGGTGTCGAGGTCAGCGCAGTGAAGAGCCTGGTCGAACGGTTCTTCGAGGCCCGCAAGATGATGTCGAAGATGGCGCAGGGCGGCGGCATGCCGGGCATGCCCGGGATGCCGGGCATGGGTGGTGGCCCCGGCCGGCAGAAGAAGCAGGTGAAGCAGGCCAAGGGTAAGCGCAAGAGCGGCAACCCGATGAAGCGCAAGGCCGACGAGCAGGCCGAGGCCGCCCGCCGCGAGCAGGCGGCGCAGGGCGGCGCGCTCGGTCTGCCGGCCGGTCAGGACGACAAGAACTTCGAGCTCCCGGACGAGTTCAAGAAGTTCATGGGCTGACCAAGCCCGTGTCATGTCCCGGAGGGGGCGCCCGCCTCACGGCGGGCGCCCCCTCCGGTGTGTGCGGGGGAGCGGCGTCCGCCTCATGGGCCCAGCGGACTGCCGCTCCAAGGGCTTCATCCGCTTTTCTCCCTTAATGTCGGCTCAACGGCTGTCGGCAGAGGAGCGCGCGTGACCAGTCCGGTACCTCCCCGCGACCGCACCGACCAGCCCTGGCGCTCCGAGGGCGCACCACCGCCCCCGCCGCCCCGCCGGAAGATGCCCGGCGGCTGGGGCGCACTGCTGCTGACCGCGCTGGCCGTCTATCTGATCGCCAACCTGCTGCTCTCCTTCTTCAACGGCGAGGAGGAGCGGACGGTCGCGTACACGGAGTTCAGCAAGCAGGTCACCTCCGGCAATGTCTCCAAGATCTACTCCAAGGGTGATGCGATCGAGGGACAGCTCAAGAAGGAGGCGAAGGTCCCGGGCAAGAAGGACGACAAGTACACCGAGTTCGTCACCCAGCGGCCCGCCTTCGCCGACGACGACCTCTGGGCCGAACTGATGAAGGACGATGTCACGGTCACGGCAGAACCGGTCGTCAAGGAGCGCAGCTTCCTGGCCAACCTGCTGATCTCGCTGGCGCCGATGCTGCTGCTCGTCGTGCTCTGGGTGTTCATCGCCCGGCGCATGTCGCGGGGCGGCATGGGCGGCGGGATGGGCGGCTTCGGCCGGAAGGCCCCGCCCAAGCCGGTCGAGCTGGAGGGCGGCCGGCGCACCACCTTCGACGACGTGGCCGGCATCGACGAGGTCGAGGGCGAGCTCGACGACGTCGTGGACTTCCTGAAGAACCCGGACGCCTACCGCAGGATGGGCGCCAGGATGCCCGGGGGCGTCCTCCTCGCCGGTCCTCCCGGCACCGGCAAGACGCTGCTCGCGCGGGCCGTCGCGGGGGAGGCGGGGGTGCCGTTCTTCTCGGCCTCGGCCTCCGAGTTCATCGAGATGATCGTCGGCGTCGGGGCCGGCCGGGTCCGGGAGCTCTTCGCGGAGGCGCGCAAGGTCGCCCCCGCCATCGTCTTCATCGACGAGATCGACACCATCGGACGGGTCCGGGGCGGCGGTTCCGGCATGGGCGGGCACGACGAGCGCGAACAGACGCTCAACCAGATCCTCACCGAGATGGACGGCTTCTCCGGCTCCGAGGGCGTGATCGTGCTCGCGGCCACCAACCGCGCCGACGTCCTCGACCCGGCGCTCACCCGGCCCGGCCGCTTCGACCGGATCGTCCAGGTCAGCCCGCCGGACAGTACCGGCCGGGAGGCGATCCTGGAGATCCACACCCGGCAGATCCCGATGTCGCAGGACGTGGACCTGGGCCAGGTGGCCCGTACGACCCCGGGGATGACCGGCGCCGATCTGGCCAACCTCGCCAACGAGGCCGCGCTGCTCGCCGTCAAGCGGGGCCAGCGGGAGGTCAGCGGCGCCGATCTCTCGGACGCCCTGGAGAAGGTCCAGCTCGGGGCGGAGCGCTCGCTCGTCATGTCGGACGAGGAGCGCCGCAGAACCGCCTTCCACGAGAGCGGACACGCGCTGCTGGGGATGCTCCAGCCCGGCGCCGACCCGGTCCGCAAGGTCACCATCGTGCCGCGCGGCCGGGCACTCGGGGTCACGCTCTCCACGCCGGACGCCGACAGGTACGCGTACACCGAGGAGTACCTGCGCGGCCGGATCACCGGCGCGCTCGGCGGGATGGCGGCCGAGCAGGTGGTGTTCGGTGTCGTCACCACGGGCGCGGAGAGCGATCTGGAGCAGGTCACCGGTCTGGCCCGGGGCATGGTGGGCCGCTGGGGCATGAGCCACAGGGTGGGCCGGCTGACGGCGATCCCGGCCGATGCCCAGCAGGCGTACGGCCTGAGCGCCGCACCCGCGACGCTGGACGCGGTGGACGGTGAGATGCGCCGCATCGTCGACGAGTGCTACGAGGAGGCGTGCCGGCTCCTCGGGAACAACCGGGACCGGCTGGACTCGCTGGCCGGGGCGCTGCTGGAGCACGAGACGCTGGACGAGGTGGCCGCCTACCGG
>CBRG010000367.1 GCA_000470535.1 Streptomyces sp. AW19M42 | reverse complement strand
GGCCGCCGTTCCGGCCCCCCGGTCCCCGGCCGAGGGCACTGGCGCCGGGCCCGGGGCGCTCGGCCCGTACGCCACGGGCGGACCGCGGCTGGCCGGGCTCGACGTGCGGGGCACGTCGCTCGCGCTGCCGGTCCCCCGGGTCGACGCGAACGACCCCAACGCGGGTTTCCTGGCCGGGGTGATGGCGTCGGCGCCCGCCGAGCTGATCGCCGCGCTGCAGGCCGTACCGGCCGCGTCGCTGGAGACCCGGCTGCGCGAGCTGCGCGCCATGCTGGAGATGAACGACCTGGGTGCCGCGCAGGAGACGCTGGCCACCCTTGAGCTGAAGCACCCGGACGACTGGCGGGTGGTCTGGTACCAAGGCATCACTTCCCTGGTGACCGGTGACAACGAGAACGCGGCGCTGTCCTTCGACGCGGTCTACGACGCGTTTCCCGGGGAGCCGGCGCCGAAGCTGGCCCTGGGCGTCTGCGCGGAAGTCCTGGGCCAGCTGGACAACGCCGCCGAGTACTACCGGCTGGTGTGGGCCACCGACCCGAGCTTCGTGAGCGCCGCGTTCGGCCTGGCGCGGGTGCAGATCGCCGCCGGGGACCGGGGCGGGGCCGTCGGATCGCTGGAGTCCGTACCGGAGGCGTCGATCCACTACACGGCGGCCCGGGTCGCTGCGGTACGGGCCCGGCTGCGCGACCGGGCCCCGGAAGAGCCGCTGATCACGGATCTGGTGGCGGCCTCCTCCCAGGTCTCGGGGCTGGCCGGTCTCGGTCTGGACGCGGTGCGCCGCGAACAGTTGTCGACCGAGGTGCTGGGGACGGCGCTCGACTGGGTACTCTCCGGGAGTCCCGCGGCCCGCCCTCCGGCCCCACAGCCGCCCGCGAGCGGCGGGGCGCAGGGGCCCGGGACGCTGCTCGGCAGTGAGTTGAACGAGCGCGGCCTGCGGTTCGGGCTCGAACGTTCGTACCGGATGCTCGCCCGGCTTGCGGAGCCCGGTGCCGAGAGGATCGAACTGGTGGAGCGGGCCAACCGTTTCCGCCCCCGAACGTGGGTGTGAAGATGTCGCAGAACGACCAGGAGACTGCCTTGTCGAGGTGTCCCGGCTGCCAGGAGCCGCTGGAGCCGGGGGATCTGTTCTGCGGTGCGTGCGGGTACGACCTGTCGGCCGTCCCCGAGCCGCCGCAGGACCACCCGACGATCGCCATAGGCACCGCGGTGGCCGCCCCCGCTGAGCCTGGTCCGGTCGCCGCGCCGGCCGCGTCCGGCGATTTCGAGCTGGCGGCGCCGGCGGCAGGCACCGGGGGTGCGGCGCCCGATCCCCGTGCCGTCGCGGAGCCCGTCCCGGCGCCACCGGCCGGCGCCAAGGTGTGCGTGGCCTGCCGGGCGGGCCGTGTCGACCTCGACGGCTACTGCGAGAACTGCGGCCATGCCCAGCCCCGCGAGCGCGATCACATGGAGCAGGAGCTCGGCTCGGTCGCCGCGGTCACCGATCGCGGGCTGCGCCACCACCGCAACGAGGACTCGTTCGCCATCTCGACGACCGCGCTGCCCGACGGCAACCCGGCCGTGGTGGCGATCGTCTGCGACGGGGTGTCCTCCGCCAGCCGGCCCGACGAGGCGTCCGCCGCCGCGACGACCGCCGCCAACGAGTCGCTGCTGGAGTCGCTGCCGCGCGGAACGCATCCGCAGCAGGCGATGCACGAGGCGATCGTGGCGGCCGCCGAGTCGGTCAACCGGCTGGCCCAGGAGCCCGACCGGGCCGCGGAGCGCGATCCGCACCGCCATCAGAACGCCCCGGCGTGCACTCTGGTCGGCGCGATCATGGCCAACGGGCTGCTGATCGTCGGCTGGGTCGGCGACAGCCGGGTGTACTGGGTGCCGGAGGACCGGAGCAGTCCGCCGGCCCGGCTCACCGAGGACGATTCCTGGGCCGCGCAGATGGTCGCGGCGGGCCTGATGAACGAGGCGGAGGCGTACGCGGACGAGCGGGCCCACGCCATCACCGGCTGGCTGGGCGCCGACTCCTACGAACTGGAGCCGCACACCGCCTCGTTCAAGCCGGACCGGCCGGGCGTCGCGGTGATCTGCACGGACGGCCTGTGGAACTACGCGGAGTCCGCGGCCGAGATGTCCGCCGCGGTGCCCGCGGACGCGTACGAACGGCCGCTGCACGGCGCCCAGGTGCTGGTGGGTCACGCGCTCGACGGCGGGGGCCACGACAACGTAACAGTGGCACTGCTGCCGTTCGCCGTACCGGCGCAGGGGGCAGGATCCGCCCGGAGCGACGGTTGAATCCTGTTCCGTCCGCCCCTTGCCCCTCCTATGTCTTTGTCCGCAAATCTGTCTTCATCTGACACGTGGAGCCTCAAGGAGCCGATCAGATGGCCAACTTCTCCAAGTCGAACGTGCCGCAGTTCTCCGTCGAGGTGTACCAGAACGAATTCCTGCCCGAGGGCGGCCGCGAGGTCAACGGCATCATCACCGTCACCTCGACCGGCGGTGGCACCACGGGCGGGGTTCCGCTGACGAGCGCCGCCCCCGCGTCCTCGCATCTGCCGGGACAGGCGCCGAGCGCCGCCGCGGTGATCATGGTGGACTGCTCGGGTTCGATGGACTACCCGCCCACGAAGATGCGCAACGCCCGCGACGCGACGGCCGCGGCCATCGACACCCTGCGCGACGGCACCTCGTTCGCCGTGATCGGCGGTACGCACGTCGCCAAGGAGGTCTACCCGGGCGGCGGGCGGCTCGCCACGGCCGGTCCGCAGACCAGGGCCCAGGCGAAGGAGGCGCTGCGCCGGCTCAGCGCGGGCGGCGGTACGGCGATCGGGACGTGGCTGCGGCTGGCCGACCGGTTGCTGGGCGCCGCGGAGGTGAACATCCGGCACGGCATCCTGCTGACCGACGGACGCAACGAGCACGAGGCACCGGAGGATCTGCGGGCCGCGCTCGACGCGTGTGCGGGCCGGTTCACCTGTGACGCCCGCGGGGTGGGCACCGACTGGGAGGTGAAAGAGGTCACAGCGATCGCCTCCGCGCTGCTCGGCACCGCCGACATCGTCGCCGATCCGGCGGGGCTGGCCACGGACTTCACACAGATGATGGAGAACGCGATGGGCAAGGAGGTCGCGGACGTCGCGCTGCGGCTCTGGACCCCGGTCGGTGTGGAGATCAAGTTCGTCAAGCAGGTCGCGCCGACGGTCGCCGAGCTGACCGACCGCCGCACGGAGGCGGGCCCGCGCGCCGGCGACTACCCCACCGGCTCCTGGGGCGACGAGTCCCGCGACTACCACGTGTGCGTGCAGGTACCGGAGGCCGGTATCGGGCAGGAGATGCTGGCGGCCCGGGTCTCGCTGATCCTCCCCGACCCGTCGGGCGGCGCGCCCCAGACCCTTTCGCAGGGGCTGGTGCGGGCGGTGTGGACGGACGACATGGTGGCCTCGACGTCGATCAACCCGCAGGTCGCGCACTACACAGGTCAGGCGGAACTGGCACAAGTCATCCAGCAGGGGCTCGATGCCCGCAAGTCGGGAGACTTCGACGGCGCGACGGCCAAACTCGGCCGCGCGGTCCAGTTGGCGTCGGTGTCCGGGAACGCGGACACCGCGAAACTGCTTTCGAAGGTGGTAGACGTCGTCGACGCGGCGACAGGTACTGTGCGACTGAAGGCGAAGGTCGCGGATGCGGACGAGATGACACTCGAAACGCGCTCCACGAAGACCGTCCGCGTCAAGAAGTAACCACATACCCGCACTGATGAGCCGCCCGGCCGGATCCGTCCGCCGGGCGGCGAAGCAAGAAAAATGACGGCCCCCGGGGCCGGATGAGGAGAGGGGGAAGCGCCGACATGCCGACCTGCCCGAACGGACACCAGTCGGGTTCCGAGGACTGGTGCGAGGTCTGCGGCCATCGCGTGGCCGGGGCCGCTGTTCCCCCGCCGCCTCCCCCGCCGCCGCGCCCGGCTACGGATACCCGCCGCTCCCCGGCCCGGACGCGACCGCCCAGGCCGACATCTGCCCGCAGTGCCGCACCCCGAGGGAGGCGATGGCGCCGTTCTGCGAGGAGTGCCGCTGGAACTTCCTCACGAACACCGCGACCTCGTACACCCCGCTGGCCCCGCAGCACGGCGGACCGCCCGGTCCCGGCGGCCACGGCGGCCCCGGCCCCGGCATCAACCCGCCTCCGGGCTTCCCGGGTCAGCAGCCGCCCGGACCGCCGCAGCCCCGCGATCCGTTCGAGTACCAGGGTTCGCGCCCCTCGCAGGTGAACCGGCCTGCCGAGCCGCTCTCCTCGGGCCCGGGTCAGCAGTCCGGCCCAGGTCAACCCGGCCTCGGCCGGCCCCCGTTCCCGGGACAGCACGGACAGCAGGGCCCGCCGCCTCCGCCACCGCCACCGTTCCAGCAGGACCCCGGTCAGGGACCGCAGGGCCAGCCCGGTCCGCAGGGACAGCAGAGTCAGCAGGTCTTCCCGCAGGCACAGCAGGGGTTCCCGCCGGGACAGCAGGGTTTCCCCCAGGGGGAGCAGGGGTTCCCGCAGGGACAGCAGCACGCCCAGCAGCAGGGTTCGTCGCAGGGCTCGCCCCCGCCGCCGTCCTTCCAGCAGCAGAGTGCCGCGCCCGCGTTCCAGCAGGCGGCTCCCCCGGTCTTCGAGCCTCCCGCTCCACCGCAGCCGCAGGCCGAGCGGCCCGGCAACGACGACTGGATGCTGCCGCCGCCCGCGCAGCCCCAGGGCCCGCAGCCGCCGATGCAGCAGCAGCCCTACCCCGGGCAGAACCAGGGCCCCGGCATGGGCCAGGAGCAGGGGCCGGGCCAGACGTCCACGAGCTGGGCGGCTGTCGTCGCTCCGGACCGTGACTACTTCCTGGCGATGATGCAGCGCAGCGGCCCCGAGGCCACCGGGCTCAACCTGCCCGCGTACTCCCCGGAGCAGCACCTTCCGCTGACCGGCAGCCAGATCACCATCGGCCGCCGCCGGCACAGCACGGGCGAGTCCCCCGACATCGACCTGTCCGTGCCCCCGGAGGACCCGGGCGTCTCGCACCAGCACGCGGTGCTGGTGCAGCAGCCGGACAGCAGTTGGGCCGTGGTCGACCAGAACTCCACCAACGGCACCACGCTCAACGGCGCCGAGGACCCGATCCAGCCCTACGTCCCCGTTCCGCTCCAGGACGGCGACCAGGTGCACGTCGGGGCGTGGACGACGATCACGATCCGCCGGGGCTGACGTCCCGGGCACGGCGCACGGCCGGTGGGGGACACCCTCGCCGGCCGCCGTGATCATCGGGATTCACCCGGACCCCTGTCCCCCGCCGCGGCGTCTGCGACGATGGACAGGTGACTGAGAACCCGCGCGACACGGTGCAGGAGCTGACCTTCTACGAGCTGGTCGGCGGCGAGGAGACCTTCCGGCGGCTGGTCCACCGCTTCTACCAGGGCGTGGCCGGGGACCCGCTGCTGCGGCCGATGTACCCGGAGGAGGACCTGGGCCCGGCCGAGGAGCGGTTCACGCTGTTCCTGATCCAGTACTGGGGCGGCCCGCGCACCTACAGTGACCAGCGCGGACACCCCCGGCTGCGGATGCGGCACGTACCGTTCCGGGTGGACCGGGCCGCGCACGACGCCTGGCTGAGTCATATGCGGGTGGCGCTCGACGAGCTCGGACTGGCCCCGGAGCACGAGCGGCAGCTGTGGGACTACCTCACCTACGCGGCGGCCTCGATGGTGAACACCGAGGGCTGAGTCCCGGGCCGGGACGCACCGGGACATGTGCGGAATCCGGTGCTCCGCCGCCGGATAACGATCACGATCCCATCAAGGTGTGGCCATGGGCGGTATACCGCGACAGGTCCGCTCTGAAAGCATCCATGCAACGCCGGGGGGCGCGTTCATGCGATGAGGGTGGGGCAGGGTGACGGGGTTCGTTCTTCTGCGGGTGAGGGCGCATCGGCTCCTCCTCGCCGCGGCCGTGCTGGCCGTGCTGCTCACCACCTCCGTCCTGGCCGCGCTGACCGCCTTCTCCGGCTCCATCGGCGACGCCGCGCTGCGCCACACCCTCACCCACCGGTCGGCCGCCGACGCGTCCCTCCTCATATCGGCGCAGGTCGCGCCCGAGCAGCGGAACGCCGCCGACGCCTCGGCGCGCAGGGCCGCCCGCACCACGTTCGACGGCCTTCCGGTGACCGTACGGAAGCTGGAGGCGTCGGGCCCGTACGCCCTGCCGCGCGCTCTGCAGACCCCGGCCGCCCGCAGAGGCGACCCCGACCTCACCCACTTCGCCTCGCTCGACCTCAGCCGCGTCCGGCTCACCGGGGGCCGGATGCCCACGGCCGGGGCGGGGAAGCCCGGCGACCCGGTCCAAGTCGCGCTGCCGGGCACCGCCGCAGAGGCCCTCGCGCTGAAGCCGGGCGCCCGGCTCACGCTCACCGACCGGATCGGCGGGAAGCGGCAGCAGATCCTCATCACCGGTCTCTACGAGGCCGCCGACCAGGCCGATCCGTACTGGCAGCTGGACCCGGCCGGGGGGCGCGGCGTCCGACGGGTCGTCTTCACGACGTACGGACCGCTGCTCACCGACCCCGCGGTGCTCGGCTCCGGCCGGACCAGTTCCGGCGAGGTCTCCTATCTGGCGTCGGCCGACTTCACTACCCTGACCACGGAGCGGATGGCCGCGCTGCGCCACGCGGCGACCGAGGGCCCGGGGCAGCTGCTCGCCGCACCCGAGTTCAAGAGCGGGGCGAGCGCCCGGACCCAGCTGCCCACCGTTCTCGACGAGATCGACCGGGGGCTGCTCGTCTCCCGCTCGACGCTGATGATCGTGGCCGTGCAGCTGGTGCTGCTGGCCGGATACACGCTGCTGCTGGTGGCCCGGCTGCTGAGCAGTGAGCGCGGCGGCGAGACGGAACTGCTGCGTGCGCGTGGCGGATCGCGTGCCCGGATCACCTCGTTCGCCGCGATCGAGGCGCTGTTGCTCGCGCTGCCCGCCGCCGTCGTCGCCCCGCTGCTCAGCGATCCGCTGACCCGGCTGCTGGCCGACCGGGGTGAGCTGTCCCGGATCGGGCTGCGGCTCGGCGGGGCCCCCACCGGCACCGTCTGGCTGGTGGCCGCCGTGACCGCGCTGGCCTGCGCGCTCGCCGTGGTGGCGCCGGCGCTCGCCGCGAGCGCCAGTGGACGCCGCTCCACCCGCGCCGCCGCACTGCCCGCGCCGGTGCGCGCGGGGGCGGACATCGGGCTGCTGGCGGTCGCGGGGGGG
>CBRG010000366.1 GCA_000470535.1 Streptomyces sp. AW19M42 | reverse complement strand
CCCCGCGCCTCAAACGCCGGCGAGGCTGGGGTTGGGGCTGGCGAGGATGGCTTGGTACTGGCGAAGCTGGATCTGGTGCCGGCAAAGCTGGGTTCGGTGCTGACGAAGCTGGATCTGGTGCCGGCAAAGCTGGGTTGGAGAGCTGGCGAGGATGGATGGGTGCCGGCGAGGCTGGGTTGGAGAGCTGGAGTGGGCAGGCTTGCGTCGGGGCAGTGGATCAGGGCGTGCGGATCAAGGCCTGCGGATCACGGAAAGGGCCTCGTCGCGTACCGCCGTCATCGTCTTCTCGTCCCGGGCCTCGACGTTCAGCCGCAGCAGCGGTTCGGTGTTGGAGGCCCGGAGGTTGAACCACCAGTCCGGAGCCGTGACGGTCAGGCCGTCCAGCTCGTCGGTGCTCACGCCCTCGCGGTCCGCGAACGCGGCCCGGACGTCCGCCGTGCGGGCCGGCTGGTCGTCGACCGTGGAGTTGATCTCGCCGGAGCCGGTGTAGCGGTCGTACTGGGCCAGCAGGGCCGAGAGGGGCCCCTCCTGGCCGCCCAGGGCGGCCAGGACGTGGAGGGCGGCGAGCATGCCCGTATCCGCGTTCCAGAAGTCGCGGAAGTAGTAGTGCGCCGAGTGCTCACCGCCGAAGATCGCCCCGTGTGCGGCCATCTCCGCCTTGATGAAGGAGTGGCCGACCCTGGTACGGACCGGGGTGCCGCCGTTCTCCCGTACGACCTCCGGGACCGAGTGGGAGGTGATCAGGTTGTGGATGACCGTGCCGCTGCCGCCGTTGCGCGCCAGCTCTCGGGCGGCGACCAGGGCGGTGATCGCCGACGGGGAGACTCCCCCGCCCCGCTCGTCCACGACGAAGCAGCGGTCCGCGTCGCCGTCGAAGGCCAGGCCCAGATCGGCGCCCTCGGCCACCACGCGGGCCTGGAGGTCGACGATGTTCTTGGGGTCCAGGGGGTTGGCCTCGTGGTTCGGGAACGTGCCGTCCAGCTCGAAGTACATCGGGACGAGGTCGACGGGCAGGGCCGCGAAGACCGTGGGGACCGTGTGGCCGCCCATGCCGTTGCCCGCGTCCACGACCACCTTCAGCGGACGGACCCCGGACAGGTCCACCAGCGACAGCAGGTACGCGGCGTAGTCGGTGAGCGTGTCCCGTTCGGTGACCGTGCCGGGGGCGGCGGCCGGTTGCGGCGCGCCGGTCGCGGACCACTGCTCGACCAGGGTGCGGATCTCGGCCAGGCCGGTGTCCTGGCCGACCGGCACGGCGCCCGCACGGCACATCTTGATGCCGTTGTACTGAGCCGGGTTGTGCGAGGCCGTGAACATCGCGCCCGGCAGCTCCAGTGCCCCCGACGCGTAGTACAGCTGGTCCGTCGAGCACAGGCCGATCATCGTGACGTCCGCGCCCCGGGCGGTCGCACCGCGGGCGAAGGCACCGGAGAGGGCCGGTGACGTGGGGCGCATGTCGTGGCCGATCACGATCGCGGCCGCGGCGGTCACCTCGACGAACGCCGCTCCGAACCACTCGGCCAGGGCCTCGTCCCACTGGTCGGGCACGACTCCGCGCACGTCGTACGCCTTCACGAGCTGCGACAGGTCTGCAGTCACGGGACGGTCCTCCTGAGGGTTTCTTCGGACCGCCAAACTACCCGGCGGCCGTAGACCCCCCGCGCGCCGGGCGTACCGGCGCCCGCTCAGGACTCGGGCGAGCGCAGCACCCGGAGGTGGCCCCGGCGGGCGACCTCCGCCGGATCCGCGGTGCGACGGCCGCCGGCGCCCCTGGGCCCGTCGCCTCGGTCCTGCGGACGCGCCGCTTCCCGCACGGCGTTGGCGAGCGCTTCCAGGTCGTCACCACTGGGGCGCACGGGCGCGGAGGGGTCGGAGAGCCGGACGACCTCCCAGCCGCGTGGCGCGGTCAGCCGCTCGCTGTGCTCGGCACAGAGGTCGTAACAGTGGGGCTCGGCGTAGGTGGCGAGCGGGCCGAGGACCGCAGTCGAGTCGGCATAGACGTACGTCAGTGTCGCGACGGCAGGGCGGCCGCACGCGGTGCGCGAACAGCGACGTACAGGGCTCACGATGTGGGACGCTACCGCACTCTTGAGCGGGCTGCGACGACTCTCCTTCAGCTCACCCCACCGTGTCGCCCTGTGACCCCGGGTACGGTCGCCTCCGGGACAATTCCCCTGGCCTGCGCGGCAACGGAAGGGCGCAGGTCAGGACGGCAACGGTTCCGATCACCGCTCACCGCAAAAGCGGTCATAGGACAAGAGGAGGACGGTCACGAGCAGGGCCGGAATCAGGCGCCCCCGTGGCCGGATTGTTCAAGAGCGGACAGGCCGGTTTCGTCCCCGCGCAGCCGCCGTCCACTCGTCGCGCGGAGCGTTACGCTGCGTCGGTGATGGACAGTCCCGTACCGCCCCACCCGTCCGAGCCGCGACCGCGACGCCGAGACCGACACGGCCGAGGCATGCGCGGGCCCGTCGCGCCGCCCCAGGTGCCGCTCTCGGCCAGCCGGGCGGACAGCTTCCGTGATCTCGTTCAGGACTCCGTGGAGCGGCTGGAGCGACGCTGGCCACAGCTGGCCGAGGTCGACTTCGTGGTCCTCGATGTGCCGAGCACCGGGGAGGAGACCGTTCCGCTGGGGAACGCGCTGTCCGCCGAGAAGGGGCGGCCGGCGCAGATCGTCATCTACCGGCGTCCCGTCGAGATCCGCACCAAGAACCGCGACGAACGCGCGCTGCTGGTGCACGAGGTCGTGGTGGAGCAGGTCGCGGAACTGCTCGGACTCGCCCCGGAGTCGGTCGACCCGCGCTACGGGCAGGAGTAGCGGGGCGGGGCCGGAGGACGGGGACGGGGGCCGGAGGACGGGTTAGATCTCTGCCCCGGGGCCCGGGCCCGGGGGGCGCGCCCCCCGGACTCCGGCGACCTCCGCGTTCAGTCGTCCAGGACCGACAGGTCCTGTTCGGCCACCGGTACCTCGACCGTTCCGCCGTCGTCCGACAGGGTCTGCACCGTGAACATCGGGATGCCGTCCTGCGGCAGTGCCAGCGTGCGCGCCGCGTGGACCGGGCCGCCCGACTGTGTCTGGACCGTCAGCGCGTACGTGCCCTTGAGGCCGGACGGGACCGGCGGGGTGACCGCGAGCGTCGTGCCCGCGGCGACCTTGTACGTCTTGCTGACCGGGGCGCCGGCCTTGCTGCCCGCGGACGCCGTGACCTTCACGGTGCCGGCGGCGCCCGGTGCGGTGAGCGAGAGGGTCGAGCCCTTCGACCGGTTGTCGGCCGCGGTCGCCTGCGCGCCCACCGGTCCGGTCGCCGGGATGTAACCGACCTCCTGCTTGTCGCCCTTGCCCCGGACCACCCGTAGAGCAGCCACCACGGGGGTGGCCCTGTCCTTCTGGGAGGGGGTCAGCAGCAGGGACCCCGCCTCGCCCCGGGTGAGGTTCTTCAGGTCGACCCCTGCCGTCATCCGCGACTTGACGTGGAGATCCTCGTTGCCCACCGGGGCGAACGGCCCGGTCTTGCCGAGCAGCCGCACCGTCAGGTCCGCGTCGTCCTCGCCGGGGGCGAAGGCCACCAGCCGGACCGAGGTCGCGTCCGCCGGGATGCCGGGCAGCACCAGAGTGCCGGCCGGGGCGGCGGAGGCGGTGAGCCAGTCGCTGCCGGTCTTGCTGTCCGCGGTCCTGACGACCGCGCCGACCCGCCCGGTGCGGGTGGTGACGTGAACGGTCACATCGTCGGCCGCCTTGCTGGTGAGCGTCGAGATCAGGACCCGGACGCCGGATCCGGCGGGGACCGTGATGCCCTCGCCGACATCGGACTTGAGCGTGCCGTCCGGGCCGTACAGCTCGATGTCGGCCACCGCGGCGGTGTCGTCCGGGTTGGTGAGGTTGACGTAGTCCTCACGCGTCTTCGCGGTGCTCGCGGCCGGGAACCAGAAGTCGGTGTCGGGTGCCGTGCAGCCGACCCCGAGCACGCCTCGGCCGTCGCCGGCCTCGACGGTGGTGGTCTGCTGGGCGCTCCAGCCGGGTGCGAGCCGGCCGGTGGCGGTGCCGACGAGAGCGGGGGCGTCCGAACCGGACACGTCGGCGGTGACCGGCTTGCCGGGCTCCTTCAGGGCAACGACAGGCTTGTCCGAATCAGCCGCCTTGTCCTTGCTCTTGTCCTTGTCGTCGGACTTGGACTTGTCCTTCTCCTTGGACTCTTCCTTGTCGTCCTTCTTCTTGTCGGCCGTGGGTGACTTCAGTTCGGCCGCACCGGCTTCGCCTTCGCCGTTCGCGGGCGGGGTGAAGGACGTGTACGTCGTCTCCGCGAGGTCCGAGAGACCGGGCGCCGGGCAGAGCAGGCTGGACCGCTCCACGGGCAGTCGGGAGGACGCCCCGGCCTCCGTCGCACCGTCGTCCCCGGGCACGGTGAGCGCGGCGAATCCGGTGACTGCGGCGAGGGCGACGGCCCCCGCGATGAGGGACAGGCTGGTGGACTTCACTCGGACTCGCCTCGCGATGCGTTACCGGTCGGCCACGGGTTCTGGCCCGGGGCGGGGTTCTCGTCGGGATTCTGGTTCTGATCCCGGTTCTGGTTCTCGTCCTGCGGGTCGTACGGCTGCTGGTCGCCGTACTGGCTCGCGTCGTACTGGGCGTTCGGGTCGTACTGGGCGTTGGGGTCGTACGGGACGTTGCCGTACTGGTCGCCCGTGTCGTACTGGGCGTTGGCGTCGTACTGCGGGTTGGCCGGGTCGTACGGGGCGTTGCCGTACTGCCCCTGGCCGTACGACGGGTAGTCGCTCTGCTGCTGCGGATAGCCGTACTGGTCGTACGCGCCGGGGGCGTTCTGCTGCTGCCCGGCTCCGTACTGACCGTCCTGGTACTGGCCGTCCTGGTACTGACCCTCCTGGTACTGACCCTCCTGGTACTGCGAGTAGTCGGCGCCCTGGTACTGCTGGGCGTCCCATTCCCCGTACTGCTGCTGCGGCACCGCCGGGTACTGGCCCGTGTCGCCGTCCGCCTGCTGCGGCACGGCCGCGTACTCACCGGTGTCGCCGTCCGCCTGCTGCGGTACGAAGACGTCCTGGCCGGCGTCGGCGTGCGGTTGCGGTTCGGCGGCCGGCTGCTGGGGCGGGGCGTGCTCCGCCCGCTCCCCCGCGTTGCCGTCCTCGTCGCCGTCCTCGCCCTCCGCCAGGGCGGCCGCGCGCAGCCTGCGTGCCCGGCGGCCCTCGCCCGCGACCGGCTCCGCGGGGACCGGCACGGTCTCCTCCGGCAGATCGTCGTCGATCTCCCGGCGGCGGCCAGGAAGGGCCAGGACCAGCAGGACCACGCAGAGCGCGGCCTGGACCCAGATCCACGCGGAGTGCGTGATGGACGTCTCGTACGTGAGGTTCAGCGAGCCGCCCCCGGTGGGGAGCTCGAAGCCCTGGGCCCAGCCGTCGACGGTCTTGCGGGTCAGCGGCCGCCCGTCGAGCGTGGCCTGCCAGCCGGGGTCGGCGGCATCGGCGATCCGCAGCACCCGGCCCGCGCCGCCCGGCGGAATCTCGGTGTGCGCCTCGACCGGGTTGGAGCCGACCGGCAGCGGCTCGGCGTCGGCGGCGGGTGGGACGATCATGATCCGGGCGACCTGCCGGTCGACGCGCCAGAGCGCGCTGCCGTCCAGCTGGCTGAGCCGGCTGAGACCGGGCGTCGCGTCGAGCACCCGGCTCATCTGCTTCGGCGCCCCGTCCCGCACGAGGACGTAACGGATCGCGAAGCCGCTGAGCTGGCTGCCCTGGTCGGCGCCGGAGCCCGCGACCAGGTTGGCGACGACCTTGTCGAGGTGGCTGTTGCCCCCCCCCGCCGCGGCGAGTTCGCCGTCACCGAGTCGGGCGCCGGAGCCGCGGACCAGGGTGTACGCGACGGAGGAGGGCGACGTGCCGTCGAGCACCAGGGTGCGCGGCTGGTCGCGGGTGCCGCTCTCCTCCGCGACGAACGCGGGCACCTGCACCGGGTCGCGCCGCTCCAGTGGGCCCGCGGCGCCTCCGATCATCCAGCCGGCGGCGGCCAGCACGGGGGCGATCCCCGCGGCGAGCGCGATCAGGACGGCGACCGGCTGGCGCCAGCCGAAGCTGAGTTCCGCGACGCGGATGCGCGCACCGTCCGCGCCGACCAGCGCGGCGGTGATGAGCGCGGCGCCGTAGACGAGGGTGGCGGGTCCCGCCCAGCCGGAGCCGTTGGCGAGCCCGGCGAAGGCCAGGCCGACCAGGGCCACGGCCCAGGCGGTCCGGACCGCGAACTGCCGCTCCCCGCGCAGCAGCGCGGCCAGCGCCGCGAGCACGATGCCGAGAAGCAGGACGCCGCCCGCCGCCTTGGGGCCACCGGGGCTGATGCCGAGGAGGTCGAGGGCGGAGGCCGATCCCGTACCGGCCTCCAGGCCCGCTTCCTTCAGGAAGGACGAGGGGCTGGTCAGGAGGGAGAGCGACCAGGGCGCCAGGATGAGCAGCGGCGTGCCGACGGCGCCGAGGAAGCGGAGCCCGTAGGCCGTGAGGTCGTTGCGGCGCAGCGCGAGGACACCGATACCGAGAACCACGGCGAGCGGCCACACGATGGGGGTGAACGCCATCGTGAGGGTGAGGAGCAGGGTGTACGCCCAGGTGGCGCGCCAGCTTCCTCGGCTGTCACCGCTGCCGCGCATCCCGTGCGCGGAGACGGCCGCGCGGGCGATCAGGGGCAGCAGGACGAGCAGGACGGCGGTGCCGAGCCTGCCGGTCGCCAGGGCTCCGGTCGCGGCGGGCAGGAAGGCGTACGCGACGCTCGCCCAGGCCCGCAGCAGCCGCGAGGGGATCAGCGGGCGGGAGACGAAGTAGGCGGTGAGTCCGGCGAGCGGGACCGAGCAGACCAGTAGCAGGGTGAGCGCGAATCCGGTGGAGCCGAGGAACAGCGCGGACAGCGCGGAGATCATGCCCAGGTAGGGCGGTGCGGTCTGGGTGCCGCCGGTACCGACGGTGTGCCAGCCGTCCGCGTACCGGCCCCACAGCTCGGAGACGTCGCCGGGTGCGGGCAGCAGGGCGCCGCCGGCCAGCGCGCCGCCGCCGATGAGGCTGCGACAGGCGACGAGCGAGACCAGGAGCAGGACGGCGAAGAGCACCGGTCCCGGCTTGCGGCCGACCCGCTTCAACTTGGCGAACTGGTCGATCTCCAGGAAGTCGGCGTCGTCGCCGCCCGGTCCGGACTCGACGGCGCCGTGCCGCGAGCCGCCGGACTCGGCCTCCGTGGAGCCGCCGAAGTTACCGGCGACCTGTTCCACGGTGGCGCGGACGGTGGCGCCGGGCGCGGGGAAGAGCCCGCGCAGTTCTGCCGGGTCGATGACCCCCTTGCCGCGTTGGCGGCGGGCCGCGAGGATCCGGCCGGGCCGCAGCAGGGTGCCGAGGAGTCCGGCGACCTCGTCGAGCGCCTGTCCGGGGACCTTGCCGACGAGGTAGGCGAGCGTACGCAGCAGGGTGCCGAGCACGAGCCGGAGCAGCGCCCAGAGCAGCAGCTTGCCGCGGGCGTTGACGAGCATCGTGTAGACGGCGCCGGCCTTGTCGACGCGGTGCGGGCTGGAGACGGACCGTCCGGCGCAGTCGATGGGGCGCCGTTCGCGGGCGGACGCCTCGGCGTGCCGCAGGACGGCGTCGGGGGCGATCAGCACCCGGTGCCCGGCCATGTGGGCGCGCCAGCACAGGTCGACGTCGTCGCGCATCAGGGGGAGCCTGCGGTCGAAGCCGCCGAGCTCCTCCCACACGTCACGGCGGATGAGCATGCCGGCGCTGGAGACGGACAGCACGGTACGGACCTGGTCGTGCTGGCCCTGGTCCTGCTCACGGCGGTCGAGACCGGTCCAGCGGCGCCCGCTGTTGGCGATGGAGACGCCGACTTCGAGGAGCTGCCTGCGGTCGTACCAGCCGCGGAGCTTGGGGCCGATGATCGCGGCGTGCGGGTCGTTGTCGACGACGCGGAGCATCTCGGTGAGTGCGTCGGGCTCGGGTGCGCAGTCGTCGTGGAGCAGCCAGAGCCACTGCACCGGTTCGCCGTGCGGTAGTTCGGGCAGGTCGTAGGCGTCGTCGCGCCAGGATCTGGTGACCGGGTCCCAGCCGCTGGGGCGCTTCAGGTACGGCAGGTCGTCCGGGGTGAGTACACCGGCGGTGCGGCTCGCCTCGTCGACTGCGGTGCCGAAGCTCGTACGTCGCGCGAGGTGCAGGACGCGGTCGGCGCCGAGCGCCTCTGTGACCAGCCGCGCGGAGTCGTCGGCGCTGCCGGTGTCGGCGGCGACGACGCTCTGTACGGGGCGTTCCTGCCCGAGCAGCCCGGCGAGTGCGTCGGGCAGCCAGCGTGCGCCGTCGTGGGAGACGAGCACGGCGGTGACGACATGCCTGGGGAACTCTGGGGCGGCGGCGGCCGCGTACGGCGCCGTCGAATGGCTGTGCACGGACATCGAGGTACGGGCCCTCCGGCCGGGTCCGGGGGAACGTACCCCCGGGGGCTGCATCGGTGTACACGCGCGCCCTGTCGGGTCGTTGGCGCGTCTCGGACGGGGCCCCACACTAACGGTACGGATAACCGGGGTGGCGCGGAGCGGTTGAACGAGGGCGACGGCGCAGCGGCCGGGGGCGGTGCACCGGGCACGGCAATGGCCCGCCGCCTGCGGGCAGGGTGCAGGCGGCGGGCCATGGGCGGCCGGGCGGGGGCGGGGCCGGGGGGCGGTCCGCTCCCCGGAGTCCGGCGTCTTCGGCCGAGGGGCTTTCTTCGGGCGCCCCGGCCGGCACGCGTCAGATCGCGGCCTTCTTCAGACGCCGTCGCTCACGCTCGGAAAGGCCGCCCCAGATACCGAACCGCTCGTCCTTGGAGAGTGCGTACTCAAGGCATTCGGACCGGACTTCACAGGCGAGGCAGACCTTCTTCGCCTCGCGGGTGGATCCGCCCTTCTCAGGAAAAAAGGACTCAGGGTCGGTCTGGGCGCACAGTGCGCGCTCCTGCCAGCCGAGTTCCTCGTCCGCGTCCTCGACCAGCAGTTGCTGGAACAGCTCGGTCATGTGCGCCCCTCGTCTGTCTCTTGCGTCCCCGTGATGCGGCCGTTATCGAATCGGCCGAACGACACGAGTGAAATTACAAGTGTGTAGCTTCGTGCCAGTCAAGCGCAGATCTGCTATTGGGCCCGGTATTCACTCTGCGGCACCAAGCCTATGCGGTAAGTGTTCAAATAGCCAAAAACCTGACATATGCCATGGGCCTCTCGCACGCCCATCGCGCAATCACCCGCCACAGAGAGGAGCTCTCCGGGAGGCGGGCACGTTGCGATTCGATCACCGAAGCGATCAAGATCACAGTCGGGTCACGGGACCGCAACCACGTTTACGGACGCCTCTGCTGCGCCATGTCTCCGCCGCGAGCGCTGCACAAACCTTTCTCCGCTCGGAGTAACCGGATGAGGTGAAACATTAACCTCAAATCGGGCATTGGGTTGACAGTCCGAAGGATCTCCGGCTCTCCTTGATGCCATGCCAGTGACCTCAGCGATGCGCGTGACCCACATCCGTGGGTTCCGTAGCGCTGTCCAGGCTCGCTGTTGCTGTTCCAGCTGTCTCAGCTGTTGAAGCCCTCGCGCTCCAGCCGGACACAGCTCATCCCGGACCCCCCGACCCTCCGCTGCGGCCTTCACGGCCCGTGGCCACCCGGTCCCCGCGGTCCTCGCGACACCCCTGCACCCCCACCGGACCCGCACTCCCGTGCACTCCTGCCGAGGAACCACCGCACCCATGAACAGCGACAGCGACCTCCAGATCGCCGGCGACCTCCTTGAGGTCCAGCACCTCCTGCGCCCCGCCCGTGAGCACCCCGCCACGGTGGCGGAGTTCGCCGGGCTCGCCCGCTCCATCGCCGACGACCGCTCCCGCTGGGCCCCGCTCGTCCAGTACGACGCCACCACCCGCTGGTACCACCGGCTGCTCAGCCTCCCCGGCTACGACGTCTGGCTGCTCAGCTGGATCCCGGGCCAGGGCAGCGGGCTGCACGACCACGGCCCGTCCTCCGGCGTACTGACCGTGCTGGACGGCGAGCTGACGGAACGTACGGACCGCGGGAAGCGGACGCTGGGCTCCGGCGCCCAGCGCGTCTTCGCCCCCGGCTACGCCCATGAGGTGGTCAACGACTCCCTCGAACCGGCCGTCAGCCTGCACATCTACTACCCGGGCCTGACCGACATGCCCATGCACGCCGCGCAGTGCGCCGCGGCCGCCGCCACCGTCTGACAGCCCCGCCCGTCGCCCGCCACCACCCCCACAACGATCAGGCTTCGCCTGACAGTCCCACCCGTCGCCCGCCACCACCCCCACAACGATCAGGCTTCGCCTGACAGACTGTTTCCATGCGCATTGTGGTTCTGGCCGGCGGTATCGGTGGTGCTCGTTTTCTGCGTGGCCTCAAGGAGGCCGCGCCCGACGCGGACATCACGGTGATCGGCAACACCGGTGACGACATCCATCTGTTCGGGCTCAAGGTCTGCCCCGACCTCGACACCGTCATGTACACCCTCGGCGGTGGCATCAACGAGGACCAGGGCTGGGGCCGTACCGACGAGAGTTTCCATGTCAAGGAGGAACTCGCGGCCTACGGCGTGGGCCCTGAGTGGTTCGGCCTCGGTGACCGCGACTTCGCGACCCATATCGTCCGTACCCAGATGCTCGGCGCGGGCTATCCGCTGAGCGCCGTCACGGAGGCGCTCTGCGCCCGCTGGAAGCCGGGGGTCCGGCTGCTGCCGATGTCCGACGACCGGATCGAGACACATGTGGCGGTCGACGCCGACGGCGAGAGCAAGGCCGTTCACTTCCAGGAGTACTGGGTGAAGCTGCGCGCCTCCGTCCCGGCGCGGGCGATCGTGCCCGTCGGTGCCGAGCAGTCCAAGCCGGCGCCCGGGGTCCTGGAGGCGATCGCCTCGGCCGACGTCATCCTGTTCCCGCCGTCGAACCCCGTCGTGTCCATCGGGACCATCCTCGCCGTGCCCGGTATCCGGGAGGCCATCGCAGAGGCCGGGGTGCCGGTCGTCGGCCTCTCCCCCATCGTCGGTGACGCACCGGTGCGCGGGATGGCCGACAAGGTGCTCGCCGCGGTGGGCGTCGAGTCGACGGCCGCGGCGGTCGCCCAGCACTACGGCTCCGGGCTGCTCGACGGCTGGCTCGTCGACACCGTGGACGCGGGCACGGTGGACGAGGTGGAGTCCGCGGGCATCCGCTGCCGTTCCCTCCCGCTGATGATGACCGATGTCGCCGCCACCGCCGAGATGGCCCGGCAGGCGCTCGTTCTCGCGGAAGAGGTACGGGCATGAGCACGGCCCCGGACTCCGCCCCCTCCTTCACGGTGTGGGCGCTGCCCGGGATGCCCGAGGTGCGGGCCGGTGACGATCTCGCGAAGCTGATCGCCGCCACCGGGCCCGGTCTCCTCGACGGTGACGTACTGCTCGTCACCTCGAAGATCGTCTCCAAGGCGGAGGGCCGGATCGTCGAGGCCACCGACCGGGAGGCGGCGATCGACGCCGAGACGGTACGGGTGGTGGCGCGGCGCGGCGCGCTGCGGATCGTCGAGAACCGGCAGGGCCTGGTCATGGCCGCGGCCGGGGTCGACGCATCCAACACCCCTGCCGGAACGGTCCTGCTGCTGCCCGAGGACGCCGACGCGTCGGCGCGGGCGATCCGGGACGGGCTCCGGGACACGCTCGGCGTCGAGGTCGGCGTCCTGGTCACGGACACCTTCGGGCGTCCGTGGCGCAACGGGCTGACCGATGTCGCGATCGGCGCGGCCGGGATCCGGGTGCTGGACGATCTGCGAGGCGGGAGCGACGCGCACGGCAATCCGCTGAACGCGACCGTCGTCGCCACCGCCGACGAGCTGGCCTCTGCCGGTGACCTGGTCAAGGGCAAGGTGGATGGGCTGCCCGTGGCGGTGGTGCGCGGGCTCGGCCACCTCGTGGACCCGGCGGCCGCCGAGGACGCGCGGGCGATGGTGCGGGTCGCGGCCGACGACATGTTCCGGCTGGGCACGTCGGAGGCGGTGCGGGAGGCGATGACCCAGCGGCGCACGGTCCGCGAGTTCACCGAAGAGCCGGTGGACCCGGGCGCGGTGCGGCGGGCCGTGGCCGCGGCGGTGACGGCGCCCGCGCCGCATCACACGACGCCGTGGCGGTTCGTGCTGCTGGAGTCGCCCGAGTCGCGGACCCGGCTGCTGGACGCGATGCGGGACGCGTGGATCGCGGATCTCCGTCGGGACGGCAAGAGCGAGGAGTCCGTCGCCAAGCGGGTGCGGCGCGGCGAGGTGCTGCGCCGGGCGCCGTATCTGGTGGTGCCGTGCATGGTGATGGACGGCTCGCACACGTACGGGGACGAGCGGCGGGACACGGCGGAGCGCGAGATGTTCGTGGTCGCCGCGGGGGCCGGGATCCAGAACTTCCTGGTCGCGCTGGCGGGTGAGCAGCTGGGCTCCGCGTGGGTGTCCTCGACGATGTTCTGCCGCGAGGTCGTGCGGGAGGTGCTGGCGCTGCCGTCGTCGTGGGACCCGCTGGGGGCGGTTGCCGTGGGGCGGGCGGCGGGGTCGCCTCCGGCGCGGGGGGTTCGGGACGCGGAGGCTTTTGTCGCGGTGCGATGAGCCGTGCGGCGTCGATGGTGGTTTTCGGGGCTCTGCCCCGGACCCCG
>CBRG010000365.1 GCA_000470535.1 Streptomyces sp. AW19M42 | reverse complement strand
GTCGTCAGGCCCTTCGCGGCGAGGGATATGACCATCTCGTCGACGCCGGAAAGGCGCTTCTGGCGCTTCTTGACGATCTTCGGCTCGAAGGAGCCCTCGCGGTCGCGGGGCACGGTTATCTCCACCGGGCCCACATCGGTCAGTACGGTCTTGGCTCGGGTGCCGTTGCGTGAGTTGCCGCCGTTCTTCCCCGCCGGATCGTGCTTGTCATAGCCGAGGTGGTCGGTGATCTCACCCTCGAGAGCGGACTCCAGGAGTCGCTTCGTCAGCTGCTGGAGCAGCCCGCCCTCGCCGGTCAGCTGCAGGCCCTCGGCCTGAGCCCGGCCCACCAGCTCGTCGATCAGCCGGTCGTCCACAGATTTCGACTGCGCCGTCTCAGACGGCTCGACGGGCTTGGTCACGTTGTTGCTGGTCATCGATGCATCTTCCATGATCGGGAGTTATACCGAACGTTTTACAGTCTCTTCGGGTGCGTCATCACGATCGCGGACAGCTCCAGCGCCCGGGCCCGGTACTCAGCAATCCGGCCGGCCTGCTCGGGCGTATACCCGAGACTGTCCGGTTTCGAGGAGCGGTAGCTGCTGTGGAGTTGCTTGTCCGTCTCCCATCCGGGCAGTGGCTCAGCGGACCACAGGAGGTGCGGGCGCACTCCTCGCACACGGCATGCGCCTTGTGGAGGGCTTGCTGGGCGTCGCGGAGGTCTTACGGGAAGGGGCGGTCCACGCGTTCACCGACGCCGACGACTCCGACGCCTTGACCCTGCTGCGCGGTCTGCGCAGCAGGGTCCTCCGGGGCGGCTGAACACCACCGGTCGAAGTTCGGTGACACCGGAGATCCTGCCCACCCCCACAGACCCCTGCCACACTGGAACCGGCCTCGCCGCCACCCCCGCCGGCGAGGCGACCCCTCAGGGAAGGTCACCATGCAGTGCGGAAACTGCGGCGCAGCAGCCGCGCAGGGCCCAGACGGGTCCTGGACGTGCACCAACCAGTGCGGCTGGTCCTCCATCGCCCCCGCCCCTACGTACACGCCCGAGATCACCACGACCCGGTGCCGCGGCTGCGAAGCCGAAGTTCACGGGCTCGACGGACGGTACGCGTGCGGGCTGTGCTCCTGGTCGAACCACTGGGACGAAGGACACCGGGCCCTGCCGACCGCGGATACGGACACCGGCACGGGCACTCAGGCGTCCCGCCCCCTGCTCTGAACACAGAAACGGCCCACTCCCCCCAGGGGCGGTGGGTATCGGTTTATGGCTGGACAGATCGCCCTGATCGGTCAGCGATGGGCGGTTGGTGGGACGGGTATGGATCGCGGCATGAATCAGCTCACCAGACGCCGCTGGCTCTATTCACCCATCACCTCGTGGCAGGCCAGAAGGCTTTCCCGGATGACGGGCATCAGTCACGACGCCGCATGGGTCAAGCTCCGCACCACCACCCATCCCGAGGAAGCCGTCTACGCCCGTCCATTTCCCGGAGAGCCGGACACCTCGGACCGATAGGCCTTCATCGATGCGGTTGTGGCTGACGGAGCCGGACAGATCTCCCCCGCGCGGAGGAGATGAAAGTACGGGCCTCCTTCCGAGGCTGGCATCGAGGCCCGTGCTCAGGGGTGATGCAGGGGAGCTGGCACGCCGAGACGATAGTGAACATGACGACCACGCAACTCGACACGGTCTCTTCGTCCCCGCCCCGTTGGGCCGTCCTTGCCGCCCATGCCGCCGCATTGGTCACCCTGCCGTCCGGGGTCTGGCGCCTGCTTCTGGCGGCCGGTTTCACCGCTGGGTACACCGAGGCCGGGTACGAGGAGATGGGCTTCACCGGCTGGGGCGCGGTGTACGTGGTCGGGCTCACCACGGGCGGAGAGCTGCTTGCGCTGCTCACGCTCGGGCTGGTCCGGCCGTGGGGTGAAGTGCTGCCGCGGTGGGTCCCCCTCGTCGGTCGGCGCCGACCGAACCCGCGTGCGCTGACCGTGACGGCGAGCCTCGGCGCCGCAGCGCTGACGCTGATCCTCACCCAGTTCGCCTTCTGGTGGGCCTTCCCCCATCCGGACATGACCCCCCTCGGCAGCACCATCGCCGGAATCCTTTACCTGCCGCTGGTCGCCTGGGGACCACTCCTTGCCGCCGTCACCCTCGACTACCACCGGCGGCGTCGCGCTGCTGCGAAGCCGAGGCGTTCGAAGGCTTGCAGGCCGAGGAACCGGGACACCCGGACCACGGCGGCTACGGCGAGGACCACGATGAACGGACCGATCTCGTCCGAACGGCAATGACACGGACAGCCCGGACTTGGGGGGGGCGGGGAGGACACCGCTGAGCCCGGATGATGTTTTGCTGATCGGTGACACTCCGGCTGACATCGCGGCCGGCCTGGAAGCCGGTGTTCCCGTCTTGGCGGTCGCCACCGGAAGAACCGCACTTCCAACTCCGGCGGACCGAGCCCACAATGGCGGTCACCGATCTCCGGGACCTCGCGCCGCTTCTTGCGCTTCTGAGCTGACCCTTTCGACGCGAAGTCATCGAGCAGACAGTGATCACCCGAAGTTGCGGCCGTGCCGCGAGAACGGACCAGACGCCCGGCCTCCCTGCGAGCACCGAAAACCGGAGGTGGGCAGGCGCTCCGAACACCTCGCAACGCGCGGTGCCGCTCCCCCGGCGATGGCCCACTCAGCTCAGCACTTGGTGATCTGCACACACGCGGTGCGACCGGAGCCTTCGTACCGTGCGTACAGCTTCCCGTCGGGCAGGGTGCGCCCCGGGATCGTCGATGCGATGCGACGGCCAACGGGTTAAGGTGGCGGCGCTTTAGGCCGATAACCGGTATATGCCGCACGCACGCACACGCCGTACCGCTCTCACGGCCGGGGTCCTGATGGGCGCCGGCGCTCTCCTTACTCCGGGTCATCACCTGCGGGGGCGGCTACCCCAAGTCCACCGGCTTTCAGGGCAGCGTGGTGGTCTTCGCCCACCTGGCGGGCAGCCGGGCGATGTGACGGCTCCCCGGCGGCCCATAGCCCCGGCCTACTTGCGCCGGGTGCGGCGGCCTCGCTCCATGATGCTGTTGATGATCTGGGTGTGGCGGCCCTTGAGGGCGGCGACCGGGACGACGACCTTCCGGTAGTTCTCGGCGTTGGAGCTTCGCTCCGGGATGCTCATCTCGTCGTGCCAGCGCAGGTTCTGCGGGCCGGCCTCGATGTGCTTCTTGCCGGGAACCGTCTGGAGAAGGACGCGGGAACCCGGCTTGTTCGGGACGGGCAGTTCGATCCAGAAGTGCTCCGGGACGGCCACGGTGCCGTCGGTCGTGTACTGGCAGATGATCCACCCGGCCGGGTCGTCGTCGGTGATCTCCAGGCCATGGGCCTGGACGAACGTCCGGACCCCTTCTTCGACGAAGCCATCGACCGTCGCCTGGTCGTGCTTCTTGTCGATATCTGTGAGATCGAACGCCATGCCCGCGGCAGCGATTCTGTCGCGCAGTCCGTCGAGGTCGCTCCTGACCGCGGGCTCCAGTTGATCGATCTCCTCTACGTTCCCGCTCTCACGCATGCCGATCAGGTAGTCCCAGTACTGGCCCCGGTCGAGCCCCCCGGACTGCTCGGCGGCCCGCACGGCCCATTCCCAGCAGGCGATGCCCTCATCCGACTTGGGAATCTCCAGGCCCCTCCCACCGCCGTCCTCTTCCTTGTACGGCCCCCACCCGGAAGGCTCGGCGATGTAGTTGACCGCATCGGAGATGTCGCCCTCGGCACTCTCTTCACGGTTGCGCTTCACCCGCTGCACGGCGGCTGCACCGTCGCCGCCGGACGCCTCGCCGTGCTCGTGGGCGCCGTGTCCGGCGTGGCCGTCATGAGCCGGGGCCGGACCGCGCAGCGCGCGCCGGGCATTGGCCTCGGCCTCCCGTTCGAAGCGGTCACCGGGGTCGGAGATGGACAGACCGGCGCCGTTGTCGGTGCCCGCGACGGGGCCCTTGCGCTGCTGGATGACGTGGGTGAGCTCATGGGCGAGGGTGTGCCGGTCGCCGCCTCCGTCACCGAGGACGACGTGGGTGCCGGAGGTGTAGGCGCGGGCACCGATCTCGGCGGCCGAGCGGCGTGCCTGGCTGCCGGTGTGCAGCCGTACGTCGGCGAAGTCGGCGCCGAGCCGGCCCTCCATGTCGGAGCGGGTCGTGGCGTCCAGCGGCCGGCCGTTGCCGCTGAGCACGCTGCGCACCTCCGACCGCTGCACCGGGGCCTCGTCCTCCTCCTGCGCCCCGGGATGCCCGGCCCTGCGCAGCAGATGCACCACGGCGTCATTGCCGACGGCCCGCTGCAGGCCGAGCAGCCCGGCCGGGGGCACGCCTCGCTCGGCACGCCGCGGGGCTGAGGTCGGCGAGGCGGCGGATTCCCGCTCGGTGTCCCGGCTCCTGTGTGACCGCACGCTGGCTCCTCCATTTCCAGGGCATCAGAGCCCTGTCTACCAGGGCCCCGACACTGGGTACGAGGGTCGCGGGGGCAGACTTCCCTGCCCGGGGAGGCAACGGAACAGAGCTCGCTCGCCTTCGTGCTCACACCCGGCCAGGCAGGCGACGCACCCGCGTTCACAGGCCCGGTGCCTTAGGGCTTGCCGGGAATCAACACGTCGGTTTGATCTTGATTTTGTCGAGGTCGAGGTATCTCGCGATGTCAGTCGGTGTGCGGAAGCGGGCGGTCGAGGCAGGGATGTGAACTCCGTGGGCTTCCAGGAGCGGGCGGACGTCTTTCGCTGCGCGGCTGATGGTCATGGCGGTGGTGTTGAAGAGCTGGCCCAGGAGGTCCATGGTCGCGAGTTTTCGCAGGTGGAGCACGGTGGCCAGGACCCGGTCGGCTGAGGTGAGCTTGGCTTTGGCGCCTGTGCCAGGGGCCACCAGGCGTTCGTGGCCTCTGCGGGTGCGGAGCACTTGCTCGCGTTGAATCTCCATCGCTGGAGTCAGCACGTCGATGAGTTCGTTGAGTTGCCGGCGGGTTATCCCGGTCAGTTCCGGGTCCTGTAGCGAACGCCGCGTGAGGCGGGCCGGTCCGTCCGCCTGGGCCTCGTCCTGTGTGCTGGTGGTGGTCGCCGTGTCCGTCGGGCGCTGGGGGTGGAGGGTGTAGTTCCAGTCGCCGTGGAAGCGGTGGCGGGTGATGGGCAGGGCGGCGATCTCGTCGTCGCTGATGCGGATGCCGGTGGGGTACTCACCGCTGTCGAGTTCGGCCTGGACGGTGAGGCCGGTGCGGCTGGTGGTCGCGGCGATGGTCTGGATCATGACTTCGTGGCTGGTCAGGGGCCTGCCTCGCCAGTTCATGGTGATGTGGGAGAACAGCCGGTGCTCGATCTTGTTCCACTTCGAGGTGCCGGGCGGCAGGTGGCACAGCGTGATCTCAAGGCCGGTCTCGGCGGCGAGGTCGGCGAGCTGGGTCTTCCAGCCCCGGGTGCGGTAGCCGTTGGAGCCGCCACCGTCAGCGGTGATCAGCAGCCGGCGGGCGCTGGGGGAGTCGTGTCGGCCGACCGCCTGCCACCAGCGGCGGATCGAGGCGACGGCGAACGCCGCCGTGTAGTGATCGGTGCCCATGCTGACCCAGCCGGTGTTCGCCGTCATGTCGTAGATTCCGTAGGGAATCGCCTTGGCGGCCTGGCCGGGGAAGTCGTGGGTCTTGACCCTCACGGGCTGTCCTGCGGGCTGCCATTCGTGCCCGGCGTTCCTGTAGTCGCCGATCAGTTCCTTCTTCTTGCTGTCCACGCTGATCACCGGGTCACCGGCGTCCCTGTGGTCTCGTGCCTGCTCGTTGAGGTAGCGGAACTGGGCGTCCCTGTCGGGGTGCTGGGCTCCTTCGATGGTCTTGGCGTTGGCCTGCAGGCTGAAGCCCTCCTCCCGCAGCAGGCCGGCGACGGTGTCGGCGGAGACCCGGTGCCCCTGGCGGGTGAGCTCCGCCGCCAGCTGCCGGGTCGACTTCGTCGTCCAGCGCAGCGGCGACATCGGGTCGCCCCGCTCGTCGGGCTCGACCAGCGCCAGCAGTGCCGGCCGCAGCCCAGAGTCCAGCTCGGCCGCCTTCTTCCGCCCTCCGCCGGGATGGTGCACCCGCCCCAACGGGGCCTGACCGGAGTCCAGTTCAGCCGCCCCACGCGAGACCGTGGCCTCCCGGACCCCGGCTGCAGCGGCGACGATCCTGATGCCGCCATGCCCCAGCGACAGTGCTTCCGCCCCTATGGCCAGCCGACGCTGACGCTCGTCCAGACGCGGCAACAACACCTGGAACTTCCCCGCCAGAACGGCCTCGATCCCCTCCGGTCTCCCCATACCAGACCAACGAGCCCCACAGCTGGAAGCCACGACTTGTTTCCCGGCAAGCCCT
>CBRG010000364.1 GCA_000470535.1 Streptomyces sp. AW19M42 | reverse complement strand
CCCCGCCACCAGATTGAGCAGCGTCGACTTGCCGCACCCGGAGGCTCCCAGAAGGGTGACGAACTCGCCGGGAGCGACATCGAGTGTGATGTCGTCCAGGACGAGCTGCTGCCCCTGCGGTCCGCCGAAGGACTTCGAGACGTGGTCGAGACGGGCGGCGTGCCCGACGGCCTTGCGGTCCTCGGCCTTGGTGAGCGTGGTCGTGGCCATGGTCGTCACCTTCTGGGAGATCCTGGAACGGTCGGGTGCTTACTTGACGCCGAGACCGGCGTCGGCGACCTCGGGCTTGCCAGCGGTCTTGAGGATCTTGTTCAGCGGCTTCAGGTCGTAGATGCCGTTCAGGTCCGGCTCGTCCAGCAGACCGGCCTTCACCGCGTGCTTGGCCTCCGCGTCGAGCGTGGCCGCCAGCGGGTCGTCAATGAACTGGATCGACTTCCATGCCGGGTCGATGACGTCCTTCGGCAGCTCCTTGCCGGACAGCGTCTTGAGCGCGCTGTTGGCGGACGCCTTGGCCTTGTCCGGGTTGGCGTTGATCCACGCGTTGGTGTTGACCGAACCGCGCAGCACCGCCTCGACGACGTCCGGGTGCTGGTCGAGGAACTTCTGCGACACGATGATGTTCGTGATCACGAACTTGTTGTCCGGCCACAGCGTCGACTCGTCCAGGAGCACCTTCGCGCCCTGCTCGACCAGCTTGGAGGCGGTCGGCTCGGGCGCCCAGGCGCCGTCGATGGAACCGGACTTGTAGGCGTCCGGGGTCACCTTGTTGTCGGTGCGGACCACGGAGACGTCGCCCTTGCCGCTCTGGGCGTCGACCTTCCAGCCCTTCTCGGAGATCCAGTTGAGGAACGCCACGTCCTGGGTGTTGCCGAGCTGGGGGGTGGCGATCTTCTTGCCCTTGAGGTCGTCCAGGGTCTTGATCTTCTTCGGGTTGACGACCAGTTTCACCCCGCCGGAGGCCGAACCGCCGATGATGCGCAGGCTCTTGCCCTTGGACTTGGTGAAGCCGTTGATGGCGGGCGAGGGGCCGATGAAGCCGATGTCGATCGAACCGGCGTTGAGCGCCTCTATCTCGGACGGGCCCGCGTTGAACGTCGAGGGCTTGACCTCGGTGGAGCCGAGCTCCTTGGCGATGATGCCTTCCTGGATGCCGACCAGGGCGGTGGCGTGCGTGAGGTTCGGGAAGTACCCGATCTTCACGGTGTCCGCGGAGAGCTTCTTCCCGCCGGCGGAGACGTTCGACTTCTTGGCGTCGTCGTCCTTCGCGTCGGAACCGTAGCCGCAGGCGGTGAGCGCCACGGCGAGCAGCGGGAGGGCGGCCGCGGCGGCGATGCTGCGGCGCAGCGTGGTACGTGGGGCAGACACGGGAGGGTTTCCTCTCGGAGGCCCGGTGCTCACGTCCCCGGCAAGGCGGGGAACGCGGCCGGGCGGTCGGCAGGTCTTCGTCTGAACTGGCGGTGCGGGTGGGGCTGCCGGGCGCGCAGGCAGTGCGCGTACGTCATCGCGCACATCGCGCAACCCCGCCCTGGCCGCTGCCGAGGGCGCCGCTGCCGACGCGGCCGCCCTCCTTCGCGAAGGTCGAGAAGATGTCCCTGCTCATCAGAAGTCCCACTCCGCTTCGTCGTCCGCCGGGGCCGCCGCCCGCGCCACGGCGGCGAACGAGGCGCCCGCCATGCCGGCCGACAGGGTGGTGCCGTCCGCCGGGTCGACCAGCAGGAAGGAACCGGTGCGGCGCGAGTCGGCGTACGCGTCGAGCGCGAGGGGCTCCGCGGTGCGCACCACGACCCGGCCGATGTCGTTGGCGACGAGCTGTCCCGGGGCCGGGTGCTGGGAGAGGTCGTCCAGGGTGAGGCGGGACGGGATGTCCTTAACGATCGCCTTGACCGTGCGGGTGGTGTGCTTGATCAGCACCCGCTGGCCCACGGTGAGCGGCTGGTCCGCGACGTGGCAGACGGTCGCCTCGACGTCCTGGGTGACGGCCGGGGCGTCGTCCGACGGAGCGATCAGGTCACCGCGGGAGACGTCGACGTCGTCGGTGAGCCGGACGGTCACCGACTGCGGGGCCCAGGCGATGTCCACGCTGTCGCCGAGCAGGTCGATCCCGGCGATCGTCGACGTACGGCCCGAGGGCAGTACGGTGACGGGCTCACCGACCCGGAACACCCCGGCGGCGATCTGACCCGCGTAGCCCCGGTAGTCGGGGTGCTCCGCGGTCTGCGGCCGGATCACGTACTGGACCGGGAAGCGGGCGTGGCAGCCGGTGAGGTCGTGGCTGACCGGGACCGTCTCCAGGTGCTCCAGAACGGTCGGTCCGCCGTACCAGTCCATGTTGGAGGACGGCTCCACGACGTTGTCTCCGGCCAGCGCGGAGATCGGGATCGTGGTGATCTCCGGGACGCCGAGCGATGCCGCGTAGGCGGTGAACTCCTTCGCGATGGCGGCGAACACGGGCTCCGCGTAGTCGACCAGGTCCATCTTGTTCACGGCCAGCACCACGTGCGGGACGCGGAGCAGGGCCGCGACGGCGGCGTGCCGGCGGGTCTGCTCGACGACCCCGTTGCGGGCGTCGACCAGCACCACGGCCAGCTCCGCCGTGGAGGCGCCCGTGACCATGTTGCGGGTGTACTGCACGTGGCCCGGGGTGTCGGCGAGGATGAAGCGGCGCCGGGGCGTGGCGAAGTAGCGGTAGGCGACATCGATGGTGATGCCCTGCTCGCGCTCGGCCCGCAGCCCGTCGGTCAGCAGCGCCAGGTCGGGAGCCTCCTGACCGCGCTTGCGGGACGCGTCCTCGACCGCCTCCAGCTGGTCGGTCAGGACCGACTTGGAGTCGTGCAGCAGCCGTCCCACGAGGGTGGACTTGCCGTCGTCCACGGACCCCGCGGTGGCGAACCGCAGCAGGGTGGTGGTCGACAGCTGCTCGGCCAGCTGGATGGGTGTGGTCATTTTAGAAGTACCCCTCGCGCTTGCGGTCTTCCATCGCGGCCTCGGACATCTTGTCGTCGGCGCGGGTCGCGCCCCGCTCGGTGAGCCGGGAGGCGGCGATCTCGGTGATCACGGCGGCCAGCGTGGTGGCGTCGGAGTCGACGGCACCGGTGCAGGACATGTCACCGACCGTGCGGTAGCGGACCTGGCGGGTCTCGGTCCGCTCGTGCTCCTTGGGACCGCCCCAGTCGCCCGCGGTCAGCCACATGCCGGAGCGGCTGAAGACCTCGCGCTCATGGGCGAAGTAGATCTGCGGGAGCTCGATGCCCTCGCGCTCGATGTACTGCCACACGTCGAGCTCGGTCCAGTTGGAGATCGGGAAGACCCGAACATGCTCGCCGGGCGCGTGCCGGCCGTTGTACAGCTGCCACAGCTCGGGGCGCTGGCGGCGCGGGTCCCACTGGGAGAACTCGTCGCGCAGCGAGAAGACCCGCTCCTTGGCGCGCGCCTTCTCCTCGTCGCGGCGGCCGCCGCCGAACACCGCGTCGAAGCGGTGGTGCTGGATCGCCTCGGTCAGCGGCACGGTCTGCAGCGGGTTGCGGGTCCCGTCGGGGCGCTCGCGGAGCTTCCCGGCGTCGATGTACTCCTGGACGGAGGCGACGTGCAGCCGCAGCCCGTGCTCCGCGACCGTGCGGTCGCGGTACTCCAGGACCTCGGGGAAGTTGTGCCCGGTGTCCACGTGCAGCAGCGTGAACGGCACCGGCGCGGGCGCGAACGCCTTGAGCGCCAGGTGCAGCATCAGGATCGAGTCCTTGCCGCCGGAGAACAGGATCACCGGCCGCTCGAACTCTCCCGCCACCTCACGGAAGATGTGCACCGCCTCGGACTCCAGGGAGTCCAGGTGGCTGAGTGCGTACGGATTGGCGGTGCCTTCCGACACAGTCGCGACGGTCGTCACGCTGCACCCCTCTCGCTCAGCAGCGCGTACAGCTCCGCCGCGGACTCCTGCACGGTCTGCTGGTGCGACTCGATCCGCAGGTCCGGCGACTCGGGGGCCTCATAGGGGTCGTCCACCCCGGTCAGCCCGCTGATCTCGCCCGCCGCCTGCTTGGCGTAAAGCCCCTTGACGTCGCGCACCGAGCACACCTCGACCGGAGTGGCGACATGCACCTCCAGATACGCGGTGCCCGCGGCCTGGTGCCGCTTGCGGACCGCTTCCCGGCTGTCCGCGTACGGTGCGATGACGGGGACCAGCACCTTCACTCCGTTGCCCGCCAGCAGTCCGGCGACGAAGCCGATCCGCTGGACGTTCGTGTGCCGGTCCTCGCGGGAGAAGCCGAGGCCCGCGGAGAGGAACTCCCGGATCTCGTCGCCGTCGAGCACCTCCACCCGGTGGCCCTCGCCGCGCAGCCGCGCGGCGAGTTCGCGGGCGATGGTGGTCTTGCCCGCGCTCGGCAGACCGGTCAGCCAGATGGTGGCTCCCGTCTCCGTCACGCTCATCGAAGTCTCCTGATCAGTCGTCATCAACCGTGCAGCCCGCACTCGGTCTTGCCGCTGCCGGCCCACCGGCCGGCGCGTGCGTCCTCGCCCTCCAGCACCCGGCGGGTGCAGGGCGCGCAGCCCACGGAGGCGTAACCGTCCATCAGCAGCGGGTTGGTGAGCACCCCGTGCTCCGCGACGTACGCGTCGACGTCGTCCTGGGTCCAGCGGGCGATCGGTGAGACCTTGACCTTCTGCCGCTTCTCGTCCCAGCCGACCACCGGCGTGTTCGCCCGGGTGGGGGACTCGTCGCGGCGCAGCCCGGTCGCCCAGGCCGTGTACGAAGTCAGGCCCTCCTCAAGGGGCTTGACCTTGCGCAGCTTGCAGCAGAGGTCGGGGTCGCGGTCGTGCAGCTTCGGCCCGTACTCGGCGTCCTGCTCGGCCACGGTCTGCCGCGGGGTCAGGGTGATGACGTTGACGTCCATCACCGCCTCCACCGCGTCGCGGGTGCCGATCGTCTCGGGGAAGTGGTAGCCGGTGTCGAGGAAGACCACGTCCACGCCCGGCAGGGCCCGGGAGGCGAGGTGGGCGACGACCGCGTCCTCCATCGAGGAGGTGACGCAGAAACGCGGCCCGAAGGTCCGGGTGGCCCAGGTGAGGATCTCCGCCGCGGAGGCGTCCTCCAGCTCACCTCCGGCCTTCTCTGCCAGCTCCCTCAGCTCGTCCGACGTGAGCTTCTCGATCTCCAGAGTGTCCGTCATATCCGGTCCCCTTCAACGTCGTTGCGCACCAGTCCCCGGGTCAGCAGGCCCAGGAACTTCAGCTGGAACGCTCGGTTGCAGGAGGCGCATTCCCAGGCCCCGTGCCCTGTCTCGTGCGGGCGCAGGTCCTCGTCACCGCAGTAGGGGCAGTGGAACGGTGCGGCACGCTCGCTCATGACAGCGACTCCGCACTGGCCCGCGCGGCCCAGGTCGCGAAGCGCTCGTCGCCCTCGCGCTCCTTCTGGAAGTTGCCGAGGACCCGCTCGACGTAGTCGGGCAGTTCGTCCGAGGTGACCTTCAGGCCGCGGACCTTGCGGCCGAATCCCGCCTCCAGACCCAGCGCGCCGCCCAGGTGCACCTGGTAGCCCTCCACCTGGTTGCCCTCGCCGTCCAGCATGAGCTGGCCCTTGAGCCCGATGTCCGCGGTCTGGATGCGGGCGCAGGCGTTGGGGCAGCCGTTGATGTTGATGGTGAGCGGCTCGTCGAACTCCGGCATGCGGCGCTCCAGTTCGTCGATGAGCGAGGCGCCGCGCGCCTTGGTCTCGACGATCGCCAGCTTGCAGTACTCGATGCCGGTGCAGGCCATCGTGCCGCGGCGGAAGGGGGACGGCTTCACCTGGAAGCCGAGCTCTTCGAGGCCGGCCACCAGGGAGTCGACCTGGTCCGGCTCCACGTCGAGGATCAGCATCTTCTGCTCGACGGTGGTACGCAGCCGGTCAGAGCCGTGCGCGGCGGCCAGATCCGCGATTTTTGTGAGGGTGGGACCGTCGACCCGGCCGACCCGGGGCGCGAAGCCGACGTAGAGGCGGCCGTCCTGCTGCTCGTGGACGCCCACGTGGTCGCGCCAGCGGCTGCTGGGCTGCTCGGGGGCGGGGCCGTCGAGCAGCGGCCGCTTGAGGTACTCGTCCTCCAGCACCTGGCGGAACTTGACGGGCCCCCAGTCGGCCATCAGGAACTTCAGCCGGGCACGGGTGCGCAGCCGCCGGTACCCGTAGTCACGGAAGATCCCGACGACTCCGGCCCAGACGTCGGAGACCTCGGCCAACGGCACCCAGGCGCCCAGGCGTTCGGCGAGCCGGGGGTTGGTCGAGAGGCCGCCGCCGACCCAGAGGTCGAAGCCGGGGCCGTGTTCGGGGTGGACGACGCCGACGAAGGCGATGTCGTTGATCTCGTGGACCACGTCCTGCACGGGCGAGCCGGAGATCGCGGTCTTGAACTTGCGCGGCAGGTTCGAGAACTCCTTGCTGCCGATGTAGCGGTCGTGGATCTCGTCGACCGCCGGTGTCCCGTCGATGATCTCGTCGGCGGCGATCCCCGCCACCGGGGAGCCGATGATCACGCGGGGGCAGTCGCCGCAGGCCTCCGTCGTGGACAGGCCGACGGCCTCCAGCTTCTCCCAGATGGCCGGAACGTCCTCGATGCGGATCCAGTGCAGCTGGATGTTCTGCCGGTCGGTGACGTCGGCGGTGCCCCGCGCGTACTCCTGCGAGACCTCACCGATCGCCCGCAGCTGCGCCGCGGTCAGCCGGCCGCCGTCGATGCGGACCCGGAGCATGAAGTACCGGTCGTCCAGCTCCTCCGGCTCCAGGACCGCGGTCTTGCCGCCGTCGATCCCGGGCTTGCGCTGCGTGTACAGGCCCCACCAGCGCATGCGTCCACGAAGGTCGTTCGGGTCGATCGAGTCGAACCCGCGCTTGGCGTAGATCGTCTCAATGCGCGTCCGCACGTTGAGACTGTCATCGTCCTTCTTGAACTGCTCATTGCCGTTGAGGGGGGTGTAGTGCCCCAGGGCCCACTGACCTTCGCCACGGTGGCGTCCCGCCTTGCGGCGAGGTGCGGCGGGCGCAGGCTGTTCCGGGGTAGCGGCCATGACGGTACGTCCTTCTGGACTGCGGGAGGGCGGCTCTGAACGGCACACTCGCGTCGGGGCGCGGCGGTGCGCAGGGGTTGCAGAGGAAAGGGAGCTCGGCGGTGCTGGAGACTCTCAGCTCGCCGGACAGATGGCGCTGGACATGCGGCCGAGGTCGACGTGGCGTCGACTCACCAAGGCAATTCCAGTTCCAGACATGACGGAAGCGTGTCACGCGCATCTCGGACCAGTCCACCACTATCCATGATGTGGACGAGACTGTCCTGTCAGGTGAGACGTTGTGGCGCCCGTCACTGGGGTGGCGGGCGCCGGGCCGCCTGGATAACCGGACATCCCTGTGCAATTCCCACGAGCGTCGGGTTACGGACGCGGCTCCCGGCCGGAACCCGGCCACGGACCCGGAGTCGCGACGTCGGGCTCCGTCTCGGTCCTGGTGCCGAAGAGCCGGAAGCCGCGGCGCAGATAGTTGTCCATGGCGTGGGGACCGTCCTTGGAGCAGGTGTGCAGCCAGACCCGCTTCGTCGCCGGCCGCTGCGGCCACCGCTCCGCCAGGTCCCAGGCGCGGGCCACTCCGTACGAGAGCAGATGGCCGCCGATCCGGCGCCCCCGGAACGCCGGGATGAGACCGAAGTACATGATCTCGACCACGCCGTCGTCCTGCGGGTCCAGCTCGATGTAGCCGGCCGGCGTCCCGTCCGCGTAGGCCACCCACGTCTCCGCGCCAGGCCGGTCCAGTGCCTCCTGCCACTGCGCGTACGTCATCGACAGCCGGTCCGTCCACTGGACGTCGCCGCCGACCGCCGTATAGAGGAAACGGCTGAACTCGGGCAACGGTATCCCGGCCCGGACGATCCGGACATCCCCCTCCGGGGCGGCGGAGGGCCGCAGATCATCGGGAGAGGTCTGCTCCAGCGACCAGATGGTCACCTCTGCGGTCGGCTCTGCGGGGCGCTCGGGGTTGCTCATGACCGCCAGAAAACCATGCCCCCGGGCCCCGGCCCAAGCCGGTCCCGGCAGGCGGACGCCCGCGACCTGCGCGAACACCGTCGAACGGGCGCTCCGGGCCGCGAGCACCCGTTCAACGGGCGCTGCGCGCCGCCGTCACCACCGGGGCGTTCGAGCGCGGCAGCAGATCGCCCGGGTGCTCCGGGCGGATCACCTCCACCTCGACCCCGTCGCCGAAGCGGTACGGGCGGTGCGCCAGCACCTGCGCGAGATGGCGCCGCAGCCGGGAGATCTCGGCCCGAACCGTCACCGTCCTGGTCGGATCACCGAAGATGTCCTGCGCCAGCTCGGACGCGGTACGCCCCTCGCGGTGCAGCGCCAGCGCGAACAGCAGCTCGGCGTGGCGCGGGGAGAGCCGCTGCGTCCAGGTGCCCACCGGGCTCACCACGTTCACCGCGAGGCCGCGCGGCCGGCTCAGGTCGAGCACGACCCGGCGCGGCGGGCTGTCCATCGCGCCGTCCGCCACCTGCACCAGCCAGCCCCCCGGCAGCGGCTCCACCCGGCACATCCCGAGCGAGGGCAGCCACACCCGCCCCGGCCGCAGGGACTTCGGCAACGGCAGCCGGTCCACCGGCGGCATCCCGGTGACCGCCGCCAGCCAGCCGTGACCGTCCACCGCCATCGCCCGGCCGCCCAGCCGGCACAGCATCGGCGCCGCCACCGAGCGCAGCCGGTCGATGGACTCCAGATGCCGGGTCCTGATCTCGCTCTCCGCCAGCCGGGCCACCGAACCGACCAGGGCGAGCGTCGTCGGATGGAAGGTGGACGCGGGGCCGCTGATGTCGACGATCCCCATCAGCCGGCCGTCCCGCGGATCGCGCACCGGGGCCGCCGCACACGTCCACCCGTGCAGACTGCGCACGAAGTGCTCCGCGGAGTGGACCTGCACCGGGGCGCGCGCGGCGATCGCCGTGCCGATCGCGTTGGTGCCGGTGCTCTCCTCCGACCAGGCGGCGCCCTCGGCCAGGCAGATGTCGTCGGCCCGGCGCAGCACCCCCGTGTTGCCCTGGCGCCACAGCACCCGGCCCTCCACATCGGTGACCACCATGATCTGTTGCGAGGCGTCCGCGATGGCCGTCAGGGCGTCACCGAGCAGCGGCATCACCTCACCCAGCGTGGAGCTCCTGCGGCGGTGCTCGATCTCGTCCGGCTCCAGCAGGACGCTGTGGGTCGACTTCTCCGGATCGACCCCGCTGCGCAGCACCCGGTTCCACGAGTCCCCGATCTCGGCCCGCGGCGCCAGCGGCATGCGGTCACCGGCCAGCCGCGCCTCGCGGGCCCGGTGGATCAGGCGCGCGGCCCGGTCCGACTCCCGGACCGCCAGCCGCATCACATCGACAGGACCTGCCTCCATGCCGGACCCCCCCCTGGAGCCTCTTGATACCCGTGTCAAGGACGCGGGGCCCCGTCCTTCCGCCGCCGGGGTCCCGATGCCGCAACTCCACACAATGGTTGCAACCCTCTGCAACTCTGGCGACGCTCCCCGGTCCGTACGAGAGTGGCGGTACACCGGACGGCGCGGCCTCGGCCTCGAAGCCCGGTGCGTACAGCATGGGGGGTGGTGCCGTGTCGGCGCAGCACCACCTCCCGTTGCTGCCCCGCGGCCACGGTCCCGCGGGCCGGCTCCGTCCTCTCAACGCTCCACGGGCCGCGCCCGTTCCACGACCGACGCCAGATCCAGGGTGTGCGGCAGCGTCCCGAACGCCGAGCCCCAGCCCCCGCCCAGCCGTGAGGCGCAGAACGCGTCGGCGACCTCCGGCGGTGCCCAGCGCACCAGCAGCGAGCCCTGCAACACCAGAGCCATCCGCTCCACCAGCCGCCTGCCCCGCGCCTCGATCCCGGCCAGATCCGCCAGCTCGGTCAGCAGGTCCCTGATCGCCCGGTCCAGCCGGTGATCGGCGCCCCGCGCCAGGCCGACCTCCGAGAGGAAGGCGTTCAGCGCCAGCGGCTCGCGCCGCAGCGCCCGCAGCACATCCAGCGCCTGCACGTTCCCCGAGCCCTCCCAGATCGAGTTGAGCGGCGCCTCACGCAGCAGCCGGGGCATGCCCGACTCCTCCACATAGCCGTTGCCGCCCAGACATTCGAGCGCCTCGCCCACCATCGGCGTGCACCGCTTCGTCACCCAGTACTTGGCCGTCGGCACCGCGATCCGCAAGAACGCCGCCTCGCTCTCCGTCCCGGCGTCGTACGCGGCGGCCAGCCGCATCGCCAGCACCGTCGCCGCCTCCGACTCCAGCGCCAGATCGGCCAGCACATTGCGCATCAGCGGCTTGTCGACGAGCGTCCCGCCGAACGCGCTCCGGTACGCGGCGTGGTGGACCGCCTGCGCCACCGCCTGCCGCATCAGCGCGGCAGAGCCGGTCACACAGTCCAGCCGGGTCGCCGCCACCATCTCGATGATCGTGCGCACCCCGCGCCCCTCCTCACCGATCCGGCGGGCCCACGTACCGTCGAACTCGACCTCGGCCGACGCGTTGGACCGGTTGCCCAGCTTGTTTTTGAGCCGCTGGATCGCGAAGGCGTTGGGCGTGCCGTCCGGCAGCACCCGGGGCAGCAGGAAGCGTGTCAGCCCGCCTGGCGCCTGCGCCAGGACCAGAAAGCCGTCGGACATCGGCGCCGAGCAGAACCACTTGTGCCCGGTGAGCAGGTACTCGCCATCGGCGGACAGCGGCTCGGCACGCGTCGTGTTCGACCGGACGTCCGTGCCGCCCTGCTTCTCCGTCATGCCCATCCCGAGGAGCACCCCGGCCTTCTCCCCGGCCGGCCGCAGCCCCTCCTCGTACACGTGCGAGGTCAGCAGCGGCTCCCACTCGGCGGCCGCCGCCGGATCGGCGCGCAGGGCGGGCACCGCCGCGTGCGTCATCGAGAGCGGGCAGCCGTGGCCGGCCTCGGCCTGCGTCCAGACCAGGAAGCCGGCCGCCCGGCGCACATGGCCGCCCGGCCGGTCCCAGGCGTCGGTCAGGCCCGCGGAGACCGCGTGCCCGAGCAGCCGGTGCCAGGACGGATGGAACTCCACCTCGTCGACGCGGTTCCCGTACCGGTCGTGGGTACGCAGCCGGGGCGGGTTCTCGTTCGCCTGCGCACCCCACCGCTGCGCCTGCGCGGAACCGGCTGACTGGCCGAGCCGGACCAGCCCGGCCCGTGCCTCGTCGAGCAGCTCCGGCGCGAGGTGCCGGTCCACGGCCTCGGTGAGCGCGAGGTCCGCGGAGAAGACGTCGTAGCCGAGCAGGGGAGGGGGCTGGTTGGACACTGTGTGGGTGGTGGCTGCCATGCCGATACGGTAAGGACGTGCAGGCAGCAAATGAAACACCCGAGCGGCCACCGGGCCGGCTCCACCGGGCGCGAGTCCTCTACCGCAACGTCTCCAAGCGGCAGATGGCCTGGCAATTGCTCAAGGACACCGTCAACTCGTGCATGGAGTACCGCATTCTGGGACTCGCGGCCGAGGCGGCGTTCTTCACCCTGCTCTCCTTGCCGCCGCTGCTGCTGGGGCTGATCGGCCTGCTCGGGTACGTCGACGAGTGGACCAGCACCACCACGGTCGCCTCCATCGAGAACAACATCCTCAGCGCGGCGCAGACCGTGCTCTCCCAGCGGGGCGTCAACGACTTCGCCAAACCGCTCCTGGCGGACGTCACCACCGGGGCCCGGCCCGACGTCATCTCGATCGGTTTCGCGATCGCGCTCTGGTCCGGCTCCCGCGCGGTCAACGTCTTCATCGACACCATCACCGTGATGTACGGGCTCGACGGCCAGCGCGGCATCGTCAGGACCCGGATGCTCGCCTTCCTGCTGTACGTGGTGGCGCTGCTGCTCGGCGCGATCGTGCTGCCGCTCCTGGTGGTCGGCCCCGACCGGGTCGTGGAGTACATCCCCTGGGGCACCGAGCTGATAAGCGTCATGTACTGGCCCCTGGTGATATTGCTGTCCATCGCCTTCCTGACGACGCTCTACCACGTGTCCGTCCCCGTCCGCTCGCCCTGGATCGAGGACACCCCGGGCGCGCTGATGGCGCTCGCGATCTGGGTCCTGGGCAGCTTCCTGCTGCGGATCTACCTCACGAGCACGGTCGAGGGGCCGACGATCTACGGATCGCTCGCCGCACCGATCGCCGTACTGCTGTGGATCGGCGTCTCCGCGTTCGCGGTGCTGGTGGGCGCCGCCGTCAACGCGGCCATCGACCGGGTGTGGCCCTCGGTCGCGACGGCCGCGGCACGTGCGGCCAACGACCGGGTGCGCGCGGTCCAGGCGGCGGAGTTCGTGGCCCGCACCCAGGCGGAGAGCTGGGACGAGGACGACGGGGAGTACGGGGACGAGGGCGACAGCCCCTACATGCCGTCCGAGTTCCCGGAGCGGTGGTCCCGGTTCCTGCCGCCCGACGACGTGAAGTCCAGGCTTCAGCCGAGCCGCGAGAAGGAGCCGGACAAGCCGTACCAGCCCGGCGAATGAGCGGGGCCGTCAGCCGGCGGCAGCGCCGGGCGGCACCGGCGGGGCCTGCGGTGGCTGACCGGCCTGTGCCGGCAGTACGGGCTGCGGCGCCGGCGTGGAACCGGGCGACCACGACAGCTTGACCGTCAGATGGCCCTCCACCGCGCTCTTCGCGATCACGGCCCCGGCCTCGGTGGTGATCTTCACACCGAACTCGATCTCCACCCCGTCCGGCTTCAGCGTGCCGTCCCGGAACACCGCGAGCGCCGATTCGGCCGCCGCCCGGATCCCCTGGAGCGCATGGTCGAAGGTGTGCCCGGAGCGGGCCAGGGCGTTGCCGTCCCGCGCGACCAGCTGCGCGCCCGGAGCGTGCCGGTCGACCTCGACCGTCACCGTCGCGCCGCTGTCGGTGGTGAATTCCATCAGTGCCGCCATGACCGCCCCCGGGATGCCGATTCCGCCCGTTTTCCGTGCGCCCGTCCTTCGACGAGACTAGTGGCATGGGCGACCGGTACGAAGAGCGCGCGTCGAGACTCGACGGCGCGAAGGTGTGGACGCTGACCGTGCCGCCGGGCGCGGCCCACCCGGTGCTGCCGGACGGCTGCATGGACCTGCTCTGGATCGGCGGCAGGCTGCTCGTCGCGGGCCCGGACACGCGTGCCGAACCCGCCTCCGTGAGCGACGGGGGCGGCGCCGCGGGCATCCGCTTCGCCCCCGGCACGGCACCCGCCCTGCTCGGCGTACCTGCGCACGAACTGCGCGACCGCCGGGTCGCGCTGGCCGGACTGTGGCCGGACGCGGAGGTCCGCGAGCTCACCGAGCGGGTCGCGGAGGCCGCGGACCCGGCCGCCGCCCTGGAGGAGATCGCCCTGCGCAGGGCGGCCGGCACCGCGCCCCCGGACCCGGTGATGACGTACGTCGCCGCGCAACTGGACGGCGGCCGGTCCGTCGCGGACACGGCACGGGCGGCCGGTCTCGGCGCACGCCAGCTGCACCGCCGCTCCCTGGCGGCCTTCGGATACGGCCCCAAGACGCTCGCCCGGGTCCTGCGGCTCCAGCGCGCGCTGGCCCTCGTACGGTCCAAAACGCCGTACGCCGACGCGGCGCTCGCGGCGGGCTGCGCCGACCAGGCGCACCTCGCCCGGGAGATGCGCGAACTGGCCGGCACCACTCTCACCGGGTACCTCGCCTCCTCCTAGGAGGCGGTGGCGAACAGCGACACCGCACAGCCGTCCGGGTCGAGGACGACGGCGTACCGCTGCCCCCACACCGCGTCCCACGGCTTCAGGTGCCCAGGGTGGCCGGCGGCGGTCAGCTCCTCGTAGACCGCGTCGACCTCCGCCGGGCTGTCGCAGAGGAAGGCGAGACCGAGGCGCTCACCGCCCTTCGTCCCGGACCACTCGGGGTCGAAGGAGCGGACGACGTCTTCTGTGTCCCACAGCAGGCGCTGTCCGCCCGGGAGCGTCACTTCGACATGGGGCGCGGATTCCGCGTCGGCCGGGATGCCGAGGCCGAGCCGGCGGTAGAAGGCGAGTGATGCGGGCAGGTCCGCGGTGGTGATGCTGATCGCGTCGAGTCGTGGAGTCATGGTCCGACCGTAGGCCGGGCGCCCGCCGATGGTCTTGTACGAA
>CBRG010000363.1 GCA_000470535.1 Streptomyces sp. AW19M42 | reverse complement strand
GGCGCCACCAGCGAGGAGATGGGCTGGGACACCACCGTCACGGCGGGCGGGGGGTACGAGTTGCTGCGCGACGCCCACGAGCTGGTACCCGGCATCACCGAGCTGCCGCTCACCGAGACCCGGGCCGGTCTGCGCCCCGCCTCCCCCGACAACGCCCCGCTGCTCGGCCGCACCGCGCTGCCCGGCCTCCACCTCGCCACCGGCCACCACCGCAACGGGGTGCTCCTCACCCCGGTCACCGGTGACGCCATGGCGCAGCTGCTGGCCGACGGCGAGCTGCCCGAGGTGGCCCGCCCCTTCTCCCCCGGCCGCTTCCCGGCCGCCGCCCCCGTACGACAGGAGCAGCCCGCATGACCGCGCCCACCCCCGCCTCCGTGCCCGTCCTCTCCCTGTCCGTGAACGGCGTGGCCGCCACCGTCGCCGCGGGCACCACTCTGGACACCCTCGTCGCGGCCCTGACCGAAGCGCCCTCGGGGGTCGCGGCCGCGCTGAACGAGACCGTCGTGCCACGCGGCCAGTGGTCAGCCTCCGCGCTCACGGACGGCGACCGGGTCGAGGTCCTGACCGCGGTCCAGGGAGGCTGACCGTGTCCGACGACCTCCTCACTCTCGGGGACACCGTTTTCGGCTCCCGGCTGATCATGGGGACGGGCGGGGCGCCCAGCCTCGATGTGCTGGAGCGCGCGCTGACCGCCTCCGGCACCGAGCTGACCACCGTCGCGATGCGCCGCCTCGACCCGACCGTGCGGGGCTCCGTGCTCTCGGTGCTGGAGAAGCTCGCCATCCGCGTCCTGCCGAACACCGCGGGCTGCTTCACGGCGGGCGAGGCCGTGCTCACCGCCCGGCTGGCCCGCGAGGCGCTCGGCACCGACTGGGTCAAGCTGGAGGTGGTGGCCGACGAGCGCACCCTGCTGCCCGACCCGGTCGAGCTGCTGGACGCCGCGGAGATCCTGGTGGACGACGGGTTCACCGTGCTGCCTTACACCAATGACGACCCGGTGCTGGCCCGGAAGCTGGAGGACGTGGGGTGCGCGGCGGTCATGCCGCTCGGCTCCCCCATCGGTTCGGGCCTGGGCATCCGCAATCCGCACAACTTCCAGCTGATCACCGAGCGGGCCCGGGTGCCGGTGATCCTGGACGCGGGCGCCGGGACGGCTTCGGACGCGGCGTTCGCCATGGAGCTGGGGTGCGCGGCTGTGATGCTCGCCTCTGCGGTGACCCGGGCCCAGGAGCCCGAGCTGATGGCCGCCGCGATGCGGCACGCGGTGGAGGGCGGGCGGCTGGCGTACCGCGCGGGCCGGATCCCGCGCCGCCACTTCGCCGAGGCGTCGTCGCCGGTGGCGGGGCGTGCGGCGCTGGATCCGGAGCACCCGGCGTTCTGATCCGGGCAGCCCCGGCGGTGAATCGCATGTCCCTGTCACGGCTCGGCTGCAGTACGGCTCCGGGATCGCCCCGGGCAGTCGGTGGTGTCCGTGGCGGCTCGTAGACTCGTTGCGTGGATACGACCCTCCAGGACCCTCTCGTCGGGCAGCTGCTCGACGGCCGCTACCGCGTCGATGCCCGCATCGCCGTGGGCGGCATGGCCACGGTCTACCGGGCCATGGACACCCGCCTCGACCGGGTGCTCGCCCTCAAGGTGATGCACCCGGCGCTCGCGACCGACGCCTCGTTCGTCGAGCGCTTCATCCGCGAGGCCAAGTCGGTGGCGGGGCTCGCCCACCCCAATGTGGTCGGGGTCTTCGACCAGGGGGCCCAGGAGCAGTACGTCTACCTGGCGATGGAGTACGTCGCGGGGTGCACGCTGCGCGATGTGCTGCGCGAGCGCGGCGCACTGCAGACTCGGGCCGCGCTGGACATCCTGGAGCCGGTGCTCGCCGCGCTCGGCGCCGCGCACCGGGCCGGGTTCGTGCACCGGGACATGAAGCCGGAGAACGTGCTCATAGGCGACGACGGCCGGGTCAAGGTCGCGGATTTCGGCCTGGTACGGGCCGTGGGCACGGTCACCAACACCACCGGGGCGATCCTGGGCACCGTCTCCTATCTCGCCCCCGAGCAGATCGAGCACGGCACCGCGGACACCCGCGCCGACGTGTACGCGTGCGGCGTGGTGCTGTACGAGATGCTCACCGGCGCCAAGCCGCACACCGGGGAATCCCCGGCCCAGGTCATCTACCAGCATCTGAACGAGGACGTCCCGGCCCCTTCCGCCCTCGTCCCCGGGCTCGCGCCCGAGCTGGACAGGCTGGTCGCGAGTGCCACCGCGCGTGATCCCGAGGTGCGGCCGTTCGACGCCGTGGCGCTGCTCGCCGAGTCCCGCGATGCCCGCGCCGGCCTCACCGACGCCCAGCTGGACGCCGTACCGCCGCAGGCCCTGGCAGAGGTGCGCGACGCCGCGGAGGACCGCACGAGCGTGATCCCGCGGGTGCTGCCGCCCGGTCAGGGCACCGCCCACCACACCAGCCGGCTGGAGATGGCCCCGCCGCTGCCGCCGGAGCGGCCCGCCCGCCGGGCCGGGCTCCTCGGCGGGCCGAGGCGCGGCATCGTCGCCGCGGTCGTCGCGGTGCTGCTGGTCCTGGGGATCGGCGGCGGCGTCTGGTACATCAACTCCGGACAGTTCACCCATGTCCCCCCGGTGCTCGGCCAGAGCGAGAAGGCGGCCAAGGGGCGGCTGTCGGACGCCGGCCTGGAGCTGAAGGGCGTCGAGCGCGCCTACAGCGACACCGTCGAGCGCGGCAAGGTGATCGGCAGCGACCCGAAGTCGGCCGCCCGGATCCGGGGCAACGGCTCGGTGAAGCTCGTCGTCTCGCGCGGGCCCGAGATCGTGGAGGTGCCCGATGTCGAGGGCGTCACGCTGGCCGAGGCCAAGCGGAGGCTGACGAAGGCGGGCCTGGTGCCCGGCATGACCACCAGGGAGTTCAGCGAGGACGCGGCGGCCGGTGAGGTGGTGCGCACGGACCCGGAGTCGGGCGCCGAGCGTCACCCGGACAGCGCGGTCGCGATCGTGGTCTCCAAGGGCAGCCCGGTCGACGTTCCCGACGTCACCGGCCTCTCGGTCGAGGACGCCACCGACGCGCTGGACGAGGAGGGGCTGAAAGCCAAGGTGCTGCCGGACCGGGTGAACTCCCCCGAGGACGCGGGCGACGTCGCCGAGCAGTCACCGGCCGAGGGCCGGGAGGTCGCAGAGGGCGACACCGTCACGCTGACGGTCTCCAAGGGTCCGCAGATGATCGACGTGCCGGACGTCACCGGCAAGGACGTCGACGACGCCCGGAGCGAGCTGGAGGACGCGGGCTTCGAGGTCAAGGTCGACCGCCCGTTCCTCTCCTTCAGCGACACCGTCGAGAGCCAGTCCGTCGACGGCGGCGACCGGGCGCCCGAGGGCAGCACCATCACCATCAAGACCAAGGGGCTCTAGATCCGTATGCGCAACCCTGTCGGCGGCCATGTACCGGTGGCCGGCGGCCTCGCCAAGGTCGGCCTCCCCTACGCCCGGGAGATGGGTGCGGAGGCCGTCCAGGTCTTCGTCGCCAATCCGCGCGGCTGGGCGACCCCCACGGGGAACCCGGCGCAGGACGAGCGGTTCCGGGCCGAGTGCGCCGCCGCGTCCATGCCCGCCTATGTGCACGCCCCGTACCTGATCAACTTCGGCTCGCACACCGCGGCGACCGTCGAGAAGTCCGTGGACTCGCTGCGCCACTCCCTGCGCCGTGCGCGCGAGATCGGCGCCCTGGGCGTCGTGGTGCACACCGGCTCGGCGACCAACGGCAGGCCGCGCGAGGAGGCACTGGCCCAGGTGCGCACGCACCTGCGGCCGCTGCTGGACGAGCTGACGCACGACGACGACCCGTTCCTGCTGCTGGAGTCGACCGCCGGCCAGGGCTTCTCGCTCTGCTCGCGGACCTGGGACTTCGGCCCGTACTTCGAAGCGCTCGACGCCCACCCGAAGCTCGGCGTCTGCCTGGACACCTGCCACATCTTCGCGGCGGGACACGATCTGGCCGGTCCCGGCGGGATGAAGGAGACGCTGGACCTGCTGGTGGAGACGGTCGGCGTGGGCCGGCTGAAGCTGATTCACGCCAATGACTCCAAGGACGTGGCCGGTGCCCACAAGGACCGCCACGAGAACATCGGCGCCGGTCACATCGGGGAGGAGCCGTTCCGGGAGCTGTTCTCCCATCCGGCCACCGAGGGCGTGCCACTGATCATCGAGACCCCGGGCGGCAGAGAGGGCCACGCGGCGGACGTGGCCCGGCTGAAGGAGCTGCGCGACCGGAGCTGACCGAGCCCCGCCCACGGACAACGGAATACCCCACGGGGGTATATGGTTCCCCGTAGTCGACAGGAACCGCCAGACGGCATTGGGGGCTCGACATGCGGGACCACGCGGCACACGCCGCACATGCCGCACACACAGAAGGCGCAGCACATACCGGCCACACCGAGCACGCGGATCACGTGGGCCACTCCGGCCATCGTCCCCGCGCCGTCGGGTGGCAGATGGCGGCGCGGGCCACCCTGCACTGCCTCACCGGATGCGCCATCGGTGAGGTGCTCGGCATGGTGATCGGGACGGCGCTCGGCTGGGGCAACACGGCGACGACGGTCCTCGCGATCGCGCTGGCGTTCTTCTTCGGCTACACGCTGACTCTGCGCTCCATCCGGAAGGCCGGCGTCGACTTCCGTACCGCCTTCCGCGTCGCCCTCGCCGCCGACACGCTCTCCATCGCGGTGATGGAGCTGATCGACAACGGGCTGATCGCGCTGTGGCCCGGCGCGATGGACGCGACGCTCGCGGACGCGCTGTTCTGGGGGACGCTCACGCTCTCGCTGGCCGTGGCCTTCGCCGTCACCACACCGGTCAACAAGTGGATGATCGGCCGCGGCAAGGGGCACGCCGTGGTGCACCGGTACCACCACTGAGGCGGCCCGGGGAGGTCAGAGCTCGGGGCCGTCCCCGGGCTCCTCCTGGTAGGAGTAGCGCTGTTCCTTCCACGGATCGCCGATGTTGTGATAGCCGCGCTCCTCCCAGAAGCCGCGGCGGTCGGCGGTCATGTACTCGATGCCCCGGACCCACTTGGGGCCCTTCCACGCGTAGAGCTGCGGAACCATGAGCCGGAGCGGGAAGCCGTGCTCCGCGGTGAGCAGCTCACCGTCCTTGTGGGTGGCGAACAGGGCCCGCTCCGCGATGAAGTCTTCGATCCTGAGGTTCGAGCTGAATCCGTATTCGGCCCAGACCATCACATGGGTGACGTGGGGCGCGGGCGGTGCGAGTGCGACGACGTCGCGGACGAGCACTCCACCCCACTCGGCGCCGAGCATGCTGAATTTCGTCACGCAGTGCAGATCCGCGACGACCGAGGAGAACGGCAGTTCCGAGAATTGCTGATGGTTCCAGCAGTGCTTGTCACCATCGGCGGTGGCCCCGAAAACGCGGAATTCCCAGCGGTCGGGTTTGAACTTCGGCACCGGTCCGTAATGGGTGACCGGCCAGCCGCGCTGAAGTCGCTGCCCCGGCGGAAGCTCGGACTGCTCTGATGCGCGGTTTTCCCGGCTTTCCGGCTGACCCATGACTCCATGGTGACAGACAGGCAGGGGTGGTCAGGACCAGCACAGAGACGATTCGGGCACGCCTTACTAAGCATGTACTTACTGGACGGCCACCGGGTGCGATGCGAAGATGCGGCCAACTTGCCCAGTTCACCGGTTGGAAGGAGCCTCTGCGATGCAGGGCGACCCCGAGGTCCTTGAGTTCCTGAACGAGCAGCTGACCGCCGAATTGACCGCCATCAATCAGTATTTCCTGCACGCGAAGATGCAGGAGAACTTCGGCTGGACGAAGCTCGCGAAGTACACCCGCTCCGAGTCGTTCGACGAGATGAAGCACGCCGAGATCCTGACCGACCGGATTCTGTTCCTCGACGGGCTGCCGAACTACCAGCGGCTCTTCCACGTCAGGGTGGGCCAGACGGTCACCGAGATGTTCCAGGCGGACCGCCAGGTCGAGGCGGAGGCGATCGACCGCCTCAAGCGGGGCATCGAGCTGATGCGCGGGAAGGGCGACATCACCTCCGCGAACATCTTCGAGTCGATCCTGGCCGACGAGGAACACCACATCGACTATCTCGACACCCAGCTGGAACTGGTCGAGAAGCTCGGCGAGCCGCTCTACATCGCACAGCTGATCGAGCAGCCGGAGGGCTGACCCGGCTCAGGCGGCTTCGGGGAACCGGGCCGGCGCGGGAGCGGTGCCCGTGCCGAGACGCTCGACGGTACCGGCAGGCTGCTTCTGGTCGAGCGGTTCGCGGCGCGGGCAGGCGCCGCGGCCGAGCATCGCCTGAATGGTGCGCACACAGCCGCCGCAGTCGGTACCCGCCTTGCATGCGGAGGCTATCTGGCGGGGCGTGCACGCGCCGGCTTCCGCATGCTTCTTGACCTGCTGCTCCGTAACGCCGAAGCACGAGCAGACGTACATGCGGTTTCACCTCCCGGCGGGACGGTTCGTGGCGGCCATCCCCGTAATCGGTGAGGCTAACCTAACCTTACCCGGCACTCAAGTGCGGTAAAAGCCCCGGAACGCCCGGTGGGGCACGGATCACATCGATCCGTGCCCCACAGTCGCACGTGTGTTACCTGCCGCGATGCCTACTGATCCCGGTACATCTCGGCGACCAGGAACGCGAGGTCCAGCGACTGGCTGCGGTTGAGCCGCGGGTCGCAGGCCGTCTCGTAGCGCTGGTGCAGATCGTCCACGAAGATCTCGTGGCCGCCGCCGACGCACTCGGTGACGTCGTCACCGGTGAGCTCGACGTGGATGCCGCCCGGGTGGGTGCCGAGGCCCTTGTGCACCTCGAAGAAGCCCTTGACCTCGTCCAGGACGTCGTCGAAGCGGCGGGTCTTGTGGCCGGACGCGGCCTCGAAGGTGTTGCCGTGCATCGGGTCGGTGACCCAGGCGACGGTGGCGCCGGAGGCCGTGACCTTCTCGACCAGCTCGGGCAGCTTGTCGCGGACCTTGTCGGCGCCCATCCGGACGATGAAGGTCAGCCGGCCCGGCTCGCGCTCGGGGTCGAGGCGGTCGATGTAGCCGAGCGCCTCGTCGACGGTGGTCGTCGGTCCGAGCTTGATGCCGATGGGGTTGCGGATCTTCGAGGCGAACTCGATGTGCGCGCCGTCCATCTGGCGGGTGCGCTCACCGATCCACACCATGTGACCCGAGGTGTCGTACAGCTCGCCGGTGCGCGAGTCTGTGCGGGTCAGCGCCGACTCGTAGTCCAGCAGCAGACCCTCGTGCGAGGCGTAGAACTCGACGGCCTTGAACTCGGCCGGGTCCGTGCCGCACGCCTTCATGAAGTTCAGCGCGTTGTCGATCTCGCGGGCCAGGGCCTCGTAGCGCTGGCCGGAGGGGGACGACTTCACGAAGTCCTGGTTCCAGGCGTGCACCTGGCGCAGGTCGGCGTAACCGCCGGTGGTGAAGGCGCGCACGAGGTTCAGCGTGGAGGCGGACGCGTGGTACATCTGCTTCAGCCGCTCCGGGTCCGGAACGCGCTCGGCCTCGGTGAAGGCGAAGCCGTTGACGGAGTCGCCGCGGTAGGTCGGCAGGGTCACGCCGTCGCGGGTCTCGGTCGACTTGGAGCGGGGCTTGGAGTACTGGCCGGCGATCCGGCCCACCTTGACGACGGGCACGGAGGCCGCGTAGGTGAGGACGGCGCTCATCTGGAGCAGCGTCTTCAGCTTGGCGCGGATGTGCTCGGCCGACACGGCGTCGAAGGCCTCGGCGCAGTCACCGCCCTGAAGCAGGAACGCCTCGCCCTTGGCGACGGCTCCCATGCGGGCGCGCAGCTGGTCGCACTCGCCCGCGAAGACGAGCGGCGGATACGACGCGAGGTCCGCGAGTACATCGCGCAGCGCCTCGGAGTCGGGGTACTCGGGCTGCTGCGCCGCGGGAAGGTCTCGCCAGGTGTTGCCACCGGCGACGGAGGTATTGGCGTTCACGGTCACGGGTCCCACATTACGGGGTCACGTCGAGTGCTTTTTCTGGTGCTCAGTGACTGAGACGACCGAGATGGCGCGCCCGTGCCGAGGGACACAGCCGGGTACTGCCGGCGGCTCGGCCTTCGGATGTGGCGTATTCGACCACAGGAGTGGGGTTGTGAGGCGAAACCATCGCGAAGATCTCAGTAAGGAGCGTCTGCTCCACGGGATGGTGCGGCGGTCGTGGCGACCGCCACGATCACGACCGTCGCCATGGCGTCCCAGGACACCGTGACGACAGACCCGGTCCGAGGACGCGGTGGCGACGAAGACCAAGGCCGCCGACGGCCCGAAGTGGGGCAACAAGGTCGTCGCCGGCGGCACGTACGTCGTCGCGGTGAACGGCTCGGGGGAGCTCCGGTACTTCAAGGGCACCGGCAGCGCGGCCAAGCCCTTCTCCACCAGGGCGAGGACCGGCCCCGGCTGGCAGATCCGCAACTCACTGTCCTGAGCCCGGCCGAAGGCCCGTTCCCCCATCGGGTGGAGCGGGCCCTCTCGTGCCAGGTCGTGGGTTATGGTTCAGCCATGTTCGCGCACTCGACCCGCAATTGGTGGTGGACCGCTCATCCGGCGGCCCACTGACTGCGCGTACACAGAAACGCAGAGGCCGCCCGAGGGGCGGCCTTTTCCGTTTTCACGGGCCGTTCCTCCCAGCTGATCCCACTGGAAGGAACCCGGCATGACGCCGCACATGACCCAGCACCCGGCACCGCACACGCTCGTCCAGCGACTCCTCGGTGAGGACTGCCCGCCGTTCGCCCTGCTCCGCAGACGCACCCCCGGCCATGACCACGACACCGTCGAGGTACTGATCGGTGAGGTGCGGGAGGTGGAGCGGCTGGCGGACCTCCCGGTCGGTGAGCGGCCCTCGCTCGCCCTGGTGCCGTTCCGGCAGATCGCCGAGCGCGGCTTCGACGTGCTGGACGACGGGACGCCGCTGTCCGTGCTGGTCGCGGACGAGACGTACACGCTCCCGCTCGACGAGGCGCTGGAGCTGCTCCCCACGCATGAGGTACGGGTCAGAGACGGTGCGTTCGACGTTCCGGACGAGGAGTACGCAGGGACCGTACGGCGGGTCATCGAGGACGAGATCGGCCGCGGCGAGGGCGCGAACTTCGTCATCCGGCGGACCTTCCGGGGCGAGATCCCCGGTTTCGGGCGGGCGGACGCGCTGGCGCTCTTCCGGCGGCTGCTGGCGGGCGAGCGGGGCGCGTACTGGACGTTCGTCGTGCACACCGGGGCCAGGACGCTGGTCGGTGCCAGCCCCGAGGTGCATGTGCGGATGTCGGGCGGGACGGTCGTGATGAATCCGATCAGCGGCACCTACCGTTATCCCGCCGAGGGGCCGACCGCCGAGAACCTGCTGAAGTTCCTCGGTGACCGCAAGGAGACCGAGGAACTCTCCATGGTGGTCGACGAGGAGCTCAAGATGATGTGCACCGTCGGTGACATGGGTGGGGTGGTGATCGGCCCCCGGCTCAAGGAGATGGCCCATCTCGCGCACACCGAGTACGAGTTGCGCGGGCGCTCCTCGCTGGATGTGCGCGAGGTGCTGAAGGAGACCATGTTCGCGGCGACGGTCACCGGCTCCCCCGTACAGAACGCCTGCCGGGTCATCGAGCGGTACGAGTCCGGCGGGCGCGGCTACTACGCGGGTGCGCTGGCCCTCCTGCGGCAGGGCCCGGACGGGACACAGACGCTGGACTCACCGATCCTGATCCGGACCGCCGACATCTCGCCGGACGGTGAGCTGCGGGTTCCGGTCGGCGCGACGCTGGTGCGTCACTCGGACCCGGAGAGCGAGGTGGCGGAGACCCACGCCAAGGCGGCCGGCGTGCTGACCGCGCTGGGGGTGCGGCCAGGGCGCCCGCGGGCCGAGGAGGCCCGGCCGCGACTGGCCGCGGACCCTCGGGTGCGGGCGGCGCTGGACGCCCGGCGGGGCGGACTCGCACCGTTCTGGCTGCGGATGCAGGAGCGCACCGACGAGCTGTCCGGCCATGCGCTGGTGATCGACGGCGAGGACACGTTCACCGCGATGCTGGGGCATCTGCTGCGCGCTTCGGGGCTCGACGTGTCGGTGCGCCGCTACGACGAGCCGGGGCTGCGCGAGGCCGTACGGGCGCACGAGGGGCCCGTGGTGCTGGGCCCCGGGCCGGGGAATCCGGGCGACCCGGACGATCCGAAGATGCGGCTGCTGCGGACGCTCGCGGCGGAACTGGTCCGGGACCACCGGCACGGGCTGCTGGGGGTGTGCCTGGGCCATGAGCTGATCGCGGCGGAGCTGGGTCTTGGGATCGCCCGCAAGGCGGTGCCGTACCAGGGCGCGCAGACCCGGATCGATCTGTTCGGCCGCCCGGAGACCGTCGGCTTCTACAACAGCTTCACCGCACGCTGCGACGACGCCTCTGTCACCGAGCTGGCGGCGCACGGCATCGAGGCGAGCGTGGACGGGGCGACCGGGGAGCTGCACGCGCTGCGCGGGGACGGCTTCGCGTCGGTGCAGTTCCACCCGGAGTCGGTGCTGACGCTGCGCGGCGCGGCGATCGTGGGCGAGCTGCTGGCGGGGCTTCCGGTGCGCGGCTGAGGGGCTGCCGGGGTCCCGCCGGAATCAGGACCCGGACGCCGCCGGGACCAGGACGTTCTCGCTGCGGCGGCGGGCGACGTAGTCGTCGACATTGCGGACGGTGGCCTCGATGATCTGGCTCACCGCGTCCTCGGTGTAGTACGCCTGGTGCGAGGTGACGATGACGTTGGGGAAGGTGACCAGCCGCGCCAGGGTGTCGTCGTCGATGCCCTCCAGGGACTTGTCGAGGAAGAAGAGCCCGGCCTCGGCCTCGTACACGTCGAGTCCGACGCCGAGGAACCGGCCGGCCCGCAACTCCCCGACCAGGGCCGTGGTGTCGACGAGTCCGCCCCGGCTGGAGTTGATCAGGATCGCGTCGTCCTTCATCCGGGCCAGGGCGTCCCTGCCGATGACGTGGTGCGTCGCGGGGAGCAGCGGTACGTGCAGGCTGATCAGGTCGGATTCGGCCAGGAGCTGTTCCTTCTCCACGTAGCGCATGCCCAGCTCGACGCAGGCCGGGTTCTCCGCGACGTCCCAGCCCAGCAGATTCATGCCGAAGCCATGGGCGATACGGGTGAAGGCCTCACCGATCTTTCCGGTGCCGACGATGCCGGCCGTGCGGCCGTGCATGTCCCGGCCGAGGAGCCCGTCGAGGCGGAAGTCGAAGTCGCGGGTGCGGCTCGCGGCCCGGATGACGCGGCGGTTGACCGCCATGGCGAGGGTCCAGGCGAACTCGGCGACGGAGTACGGGGAGTAGTAGGAGACCCGGGCGACGCGCATGGCGAGGCGCTCGGCGACGTCCAGGTCGATGTTGTTGAAGCCGGTGGAGCGCTGGGCGATCATCTGGGTGCCGCCGGCCGCGAGGGTCTGCAGGACGCCGCTGCCCAGGTCGGCGTTGACGCTGGTGGAGATGGCCTCGTAGCCGGCCGCGATGGGTGCGGTGTCCCGGTTCAGGAAGACGTCCAGGCAGCGGACCTCGTGCTTCCCGGCGAAGGCTTTCTCGATCAGCGGCTTCTCGTCGGACTGCACACCGAAGGCCAGGATCTCCACGACGTCTCCCGTGACTGCTGCGGGCGGGCTGCCGGGTCCGGGCCCGCACCGGGGTGCCGGGTCCGGACCCGGTCCGGTCATCGCGAATATAAGGCCGGGGCGCCCGGAACGCCGCCCGGCCCTCAGCCGAAGAAGACCCCCGCCTCCGCGTAGAGCGCCGGATCGACCGTCTTGAGCCGGGCGGTCGCCTCCGCGATCGGCACCCGCACGATGTCCGTGCCGTTCAGGGCGACCATCTTCCCGAAGTCGCCGTCGTGCACGGCGTCGATGGCGTGCAGGCCGAACCGGGTGGCCAGCCAGCGGTCGAAGGCGCTGGGCGTGCCGCCGCGCTGGATGTGGCCGAGGACGGTGGTCCTGGCCTCCTTGCCGGTGCGGCGCTCGATCTCCTTGGCCAGCCACTCACCGACCCCGGAGAGCCGGACATGGCCGAAGGAGTCGTGCGAGCCGTCCTTGAGGACCATCTCGCCCTGCGCGGGCATGGCCCCTTCCGCGACCACCACGATCGGCGCGTAGCTCGCCCGGAACCGGGAGGCCACCCAGGCGCAGACCTGGTCGACGTCGAAGCGCTGTTCCGGGATGAGGATGACGTTGGCGCCGCCGGCCAGCCCCGAGTGGAGCGCGATCCAGCCGGAGTGGCGGCCCATCACCTCGACGACGAGGACGCGCATATGGGACTCGGCCGTGGTGTGCAGCCGGTCGATGGCCTCGGTGGCGATGTTGACGGCGGTGTCGAAACCGAAGGTGTAGTCGGTGGCGGACAGGTCGTTGTCGATGGTCTTGGGTACACCGACGCAGTGGATCCCGTACTCCTCGGACAGGGTCGCCGCCACTCCGAGGGTGTCCTCGCCGCCGATCGTGACGAGTGCCTCGACCTCGTGCCTGTCGAGGTTGTCCCGGATCCGGCGGACGCCGTGCTCCGCCTTGAGCGGGTTGGTGCGCGAGGAACCGAGGATGGTGCCGCCGCGCGGCAGGATGCCGCGCACCGCCGGGATGGAGAGCGGGACCGTCACCCCCTCCAGCGGTCCCCGCCAGCCGTCCCGGTATCCGATGAAGTCGTAGTCGTACTCCTGCACGCCCTTGCGGACGACGGCACGGATGACCGCGTTGAGCCCGGGGCAGTCGCCGCCCCCGGTCAGTACTCCGACCCGCATGGAAGCATCCCTTCGCCGAAGTGAGCTCACTCGACTCCACGAACGACTGCCCAGCCCCGCGACGCCCCCCATGTACCGGTCAGTCTAAGGTGATGCAGGTCACAACGAGATGGGTCGCACCGTCAATTCTCAGTCCCATTTCCCATGCGGCGCGCGGGAATTGACCTCATATGTCGTCGAGGCCGCGCTCGATCGCGTACCGCACCAGCTCCACCCGGTTGTGCAGTTGGAGCTTGCCCAGGGTGTTCTGGACGTGGTTCTGGACGGTGCGGTGCGAGATGACCAGCCGTTCCGCGATCTGCTTGTACGAGAGTCCCTTGGCGACCAGCCGCAGCACCTCGGTCTCCCGGTCTGTGAGCTCCGGGGCCTTCGGCTCGTCGGAGGCCGCGGGGACCGGCTCCGAGGCCAGCCTGCGGTACTCACCGAGTACGAGCCCGGCCAGGCCGGGGGTGAAGACCGGATCGCCGGCCGCGGTGGAGCGGACCGCCTCGGTCAGCTCCTGGGTACTCGCGGACTTGAGCAGGTAGCCGGTGGCGCCCGACTTGACCGCCTCCAGCACATCGGCGTGCTCGCCGCTCGCGGAGAGCACCAGGACCCGCAGCCCGGGGTGCGAGCCGACGAGCTCCTTGCAGACCTGCACGCCCGGCATCCCGGGCAGGTTGAGGTCGAGGACGAGGACGTCGGGGGTGACGGCCCCGGCCCGGCGGACCGCCTGGGGGCCGTCGCCCGCGGTCGCCACCACGTCGAAACCGGACTCCGCGAGGTCGCGGGCGACGGCGTCGCGCCACATCGGGTGGTCGTCGACCACCATCACCCTGATCGCCCGCTGCGGGGCACCTGCTTCATGTGCTGCGTTCATCGGACCGAACCCGCCTTCCCCCGTGAAACCTTCGGAACCTTCAACTCGACCTCGGTGCCCTGGCCGGGCACCGAGATCAGATCTGCCGTACCGCCGAGCTCCCGCAGCCTGCCGCGTATCGACAGGGCCACCCCGAGCCGCCCCTCGCCCTCGGCCTGGGCGAGCCGCCCCTCCGGGATGCCCGGCCCGTCGTCCCGCACCGTGACGATCACCTCGTCCGGCCAGTCCTCGACCAGGATCCAGGCCAGGGCGCTCTCCCCCGCGTGCACCCGGACGTTGTCCAGGGCGGCGCTGACCGCGGCCGCCAGCTCCATCGCCGCGGCGGGCGCGAGCAGCACCGGGGCGCCGGGCTCCGCGAAGCTGACCCTGGATCCGGCGTGCGGGGCGAGCAGGGCGCGCAGATCGGTCTCGCCGGGCTCGTCGTCGTCCGTCTCGACGGTGCGCACCACGGCGCCCATTGCGGCGTCCTCCGACACCCGGGTGGGCGGCACCAGGCCGCTGGAGACCAGGGTGCGCAGGGCCACCTCCTGTTCGCCGGCCATCCGGCCCAGCTCCGCGGCCTCACCGCCGATCGCCGTACCGCGGCGCTGCACCATCGCCAGGACCTGGAGGACGCTGTCATGGATGTCGCGGGCCAGGCGTTCCCGTTCCCTGGTGGCGGCCTCGATCTCCAGGGCGCGGGCGAGGGTGCGTTCACTGGCGCGGGCGACCTCGACGACGTAACCGATCGCGATGGAGGCGACCCAGACCAGCAGGACGTTGTGCAGGGTGTCGCGGCTGGGTTCGGCGCGCTCGACGAGGTTGGCGGCGGCGACGAAGGTGGAGGCGAAGGCCGCCCAGCGCCAGCCGCCCTTGATCGCGAAGGCAAGCACGGAACCCGCGGTCCAGATGGACGGCAGGGTCGGACCGTCCATGTGCTGGGCCTGGAAGTCCGCGAGCGGGGTCAGCAGGATGCCGGCGAGAGCGAGGGCGAGGTCGGTACCGAGGAAGCGCTTGGTGCAGGCCACCGCGCCGGCGACCTTCGGCAGGGTGGCGAGCGTCCAGAGGGCCATGACCGTCAGGAAGGCGATGGCCACCCAGGGCCGTTCGTACTTGTCGCGTCCGAAGACGGCGAGCAGGATCGCGTAGAGCATCGTCAGAATGCGGTACGCGGTCAGGGCACGCCACAGCGGCTGCTCGACCGACATCCGCACGACTCGCACGCGCTTGGCCATCTTCTTCTCCCCCGCCGCGGACGGACCGGCGCCCGCTCAGGCGCCGCCGCGGTCCTCGTCCGTACCCGGCTGCTCGTCCCGGCGGCCGGACGCGGCCCGCTTGGCGGCCTCCGCCTGCCGCTTCGCCTCGTCCGCGAGCTGCCGCTTGGCGGCGGTCGCGTAGATGTCCACGTACTCCTGCCCGGAGAGCCTCATGATCTCGTACATCACCTCGTCGGTGACCGAGCGCAGGATGAAGCGGTCGCCCTCCATGCCGTGGTAGCGGCTGAAGTCGAGCGGCTTGCCGATCCTGATCCCCGGGCGCATCAGCTTGGGCATCACCTGGCCGGGCGGCTGGATCTTCTCCGTGTCGATCATCGCGACGGGGATGACCGGCGCCCCGGTCGCGAGCGCCACCCGGGCGAGCCCGCCGGGCTTGCCCCGGTAGAGGCGGCCGTCGGGCGAGCGGGTGCCCTCCGGGTAGATACCGAAGAGGCCGCCGCTCTCGATCACCTCGATGCCGGCCTTGATCGCCGCCTCACCGGCGCCCCGGGCGCCCGAGCGGTCCACCGGAAGCTGGCCGACGCCCTTGAAAAAGGCGGCGGTCAGCTTGCCCTTGACGCCCGGAGCGGTGAAGTACTCGGCCTTGGCGATGAAGGTGACCTTGCGGTCCAGGACGGCGGGCAGGAAGAAGGAGTCGGAGAACGACAGATGGTTGCTCGCGAGGATCGCCGGTCCCTGCGCGGGGATGTTCTCCAGGCCCTCCACCCACGGCCTGAAGGCGAGCTTCAGAGACCCGCCGATGGAGAACTTCATAGCGCCGTAGATCAACTCGGGTGCCTCCTGTGTGCTGTCCGACAGACCCTAACCCCTCGGGCCTCCCCTGCTCCTGCCCAGCACGGCGCGGGGTACCCGGCCCGTGCCGGTGACGGCCCTGGTCGGTGTCGGTCCGGTCGCGTACGGTGAAGTAATCCTTCCGCACTCCCCCCTTTCGCTCCCTCCGAGCCTCACGAACAGGAGACCCCGGTGCCGGTCCTTCCTGGAGCCGAGCCGTTCCGCCACGACGGCGGAGAGGTCGGCGTCCTCCTCTGTCACGGATTCACCGGTTCCCCGCAGTCGTTGCGCCCCTGGGCCGGCTATCTGGCGGAGCGCGGGCTCACCGTCTCGCTGCCGCTGCTTCCCGGACACGGCACCCGCTGGCAGGACATGCAGGTGACCGGCTGGCAGGACTGGTACGCGGAGGTGGACCGGGAGCTGCGGTCACTGCTGGAGCGGTGCTCCCAGGTCTTCGTCTTCGGTCTCTCCATGGGCGGCGCCCTCGCGCTGCGGCTCGCGGCGAAGCACGGTGACGCGGTCCGGGGTCTGGTGCTGGTCAATCCGGCGAACAGGGTGCACGGTCTCGCGGCGCACGCGCTGCCGGTCGCCCGCCATCTGGTGCCGACGACCAAGGGCCTGGTCAGCGACATCGCCCTGCCGGGGTCCGAGGAGGTCGGCTACGACCGGGTGCCGCTGCACGCCGCGCACTCGGTGCGGAAGTTCTTCCGGCTGGTCGACGCCGAGCTGCCCCAGGTGACCCAGCCGATCCTGCTCCTGCACAGCCCGCAGGACCACGTGGTGCCGCCCGCCGACTCGGCCCGGGTCCTGAGCCGGGTCTCGTCGAGGGACGTCGAGGAGATCCTCCTGGAACAGAGCTACCACGTCGCGACGTTGGACCACGATGCGGAGCGGATCTTCGACGAGAGCTATTCGTTCATCGGCCGCCTCGCTCCGAGCGTCGGGAAGAAGGGGAGCACGTCCGGTGGCTGAGCACAACGCGGATCGCGCGGGCGGCGAGGAGGAGCGCGAGCCGCTCCCCGCCGAGGGAGCGGCCGTCCCCGACGACGGCGGCGCACCGCCGCCGGAGGCCCCGGGCACGGACCGGGGCGGCGACGGGGACCGGCCGGTGGACGAGGAAGCCGTCTGGGAGGCGATCGTCGCGGGGTACGGCGACGAGCCGCCGGACCCGCCGGGCGCCAGGCCGTTCCGGTCCATCGAGGACGTGGTGCTGCTGGAGGACGGTCCGCTGACCGCCCTGGACCCGGACAAGGGCATCGGCAAGCGCCCGCCCAAGCCGCCGGAGAAGCCGCTCGGCAGCTCGGTGGTGTTCGCCCCCGGTGTCGGCGCAGGCCCGCGCGACTACGAGCCGGCGGAGCCTGCCGAGGGTGACGCGGACGACGGCGACGACAGCGGCGAGGGGCACTTCGTGCCGCCGGAGCCGCCGCCGCTGCCGGAGGCCGATGTCACGGCGAAGTTCGCCTGGCTGGCCGTGATCGGCGGTCCGGTCCTGCTGCTGCTCGCGGTGCTGCTGCGCTGGGAGATGACCTGGTGGCTGACGACGGTCTGCGTCGGCGGTTTCCTGGGCGGCTTCGCGACGCTGGTGGCGCGGATGGAGCACGACGACGAGGACGGCGACGACCCCGGCCGCGGCGCGGTGGTCTGAGCGGGTCCCCTGCGGGGTGTGGCGCCCGCTCGGAGTGGTTGCCCCCGCTCGGGGCTCGGGGTTCCGTCCTCAATCGACGGACGGGCTTGGGTGCGGGCGCTTCGCGACGCGAGGCCGCCTGCCTGGTGGGTGGGGGCCCGTGACCCCTCCGGGGCGTCTCCTCGGACGACGGACGTTCCGGCGGTACGCGACGGACCCGGTTATCCGTTCCTCGTACCGCCGGCGTGCAGACGCACGGCGGCCGGGGTGGGGCGTGCAGGGGAGCCCCCGCAGGAAATGGCGTACGCCCCGGGTCCCCGCGTACCCGGGTGAACACGCCAGTTCCGAGGAGACGCCCCGGAGG
>CBRG010000362.1 GCA_000470535.1 Streptomyces sp. AW19M42 | reverse complement strand
GGGGGCCTGCGGCCGGCCTTCCCCTCCCCGCCCCTTCCCGTAACCGGGGGCTCTGCCCCCGGACCCCCGGTCCTCAAACGCCGGACGGGCTGAGAGCGCGGGCGGGTCGGGAGCGGGGAGCGGGTCGGGCGGTTGAGGGTGCGGGCCGGCCGGGAGCAGAGTGGGGGCCGGCCGGGTTGAGGGCGCGGGCCGGCCGGGAGGGGAGCAGGGTGGGCTGAGGTGCGGGCCGGTGGGGAATGGGGTGGCGCGGGTGTCAGCGTTGGCGGCGGACTTCCAGGGTGCGGAAGCGGTTGGAGACGAAGGCGCCGTCGCACAGGGCCGCGTTGGCCGCAGGGTTGCCGCCTGAGCCGTGGAAGTCGGAGAACGCCGCGGTCTGGTTCACGTACACCCCGCTCGTCAGGTTCAGCGAGAGCTGGGCCGACTCGTCCAGGCAGACGTCCACCAGTGCGCTCTCCACCTCCGGCGAAGTGGTGTACGCGCCCACCGTCATCGCGCCCTTGTCGCGGACCGTCCGGCGCAGGAGCTCCACGGCGTCGGCCGTCGAGTCGACCGCGACGGCGAACGAGACCGGGCCGAAGCACTCCGACAGGTAGGGGGAGTCCTCGTCCGGCTTGGCGCCGTCCAGCTTGACGATCAGCGGCGTGCGGACCACCGCCTCCGGGAAGTCGGGGTTGGCCACCTCCCTTGAGGGCAGGGCGACCTCGCCCAGCTGTGCGGCGGCCTCCAAGCGGGCCCGCACGTCCGGGTTGACCAAGGCGCCGAGGAGGGCGTTGGCCCGTGCGTCGTCGCCGAGGAGCCCGGTCACCGCCGCGGCGATGTCGACGACCACGTCGTCGTACGTCTTGTCACCGATGTCCGTCGTGATTCCGTTGCGGGGGATCAGCAGGTTCTGCGGGGTGGTGCACATCTGGCCGCTGTAGAGGGAGAGCGAGAACGCCAGGTTCGAGAGCATGCCGCGGTAGTCGTCCGTGGAGTCGATGACGATCGTGTTGACCCCGGCTTTCTCCGTGTAGACCTGCGCCTGACGGGCGTTGGCCTCCAGCCAGTCACCGAACGCCGTGGAACCGGTGTAGTCGATGATCCGGATCTCCGGGCGGAGCGCCAGGGACTTGGCGATGCCCTCGCCGGGCCGCTCGGCGGCCAGGGCGACCAGGTTGGGATCGAAGCCCGCCTCGGTGAGCACCTCGCGCGCCAACTGGACCGTGAGGGCCAGCGGAAGCACCGCGCGGGGATGCGGCTTGACCAGGACGGGATTGCCGGTGGCGAGCGAGGCGAAGAGGCCTGGGTAGCTGTTCCACGTGGGGAAGGTGTTGCAGCCGATCAGCAGCGAGAGACCGCGGCCGGCCGCGGTGAACGTCTTGTGCAGCTCGATCGGATCGCGCTTGCCCTGCGGCTTGGACCAGTCCGCGGTACGCGGGGCGCGGGTCTGCTCCACGTACGCGTACGCCACCGCCTCCAGGCCGCGGTCCTGGGCGTGCGGGCCACCGGCCTGGAACGCCATCATGAAGGCCTGGCCGCTGGTGTGCATCACCGCGTGGCCGAACTCATGGGTGCGGGCGCTGATCCGGGCCAGGATCTCCAGACAGACCAGGGCCCTGGTCTCGGGGCCCGCCTCGCGCCAGGCCGGCATTCCGGCGCGCATCGCCGGGATCAGGACATCCGGATCGACGTGCGGGTATTCGACGCCGAGCTCCGGCCCGTACGGGGAGGTCTCCCCGCCCGTCCACCCGTCGGTGCCCGGCTGACCGAGGTCGATCCGGGTGTTCAGCACGGCGTCGAAGGCGGCCTTGCCCTCGGCGGCGCCCAGGCTGCCGGGGGCGCCGCCCTCGCCGTACGCCTTCGGGTGCTCGGGGTGCGGCGACCAGTAGGCACGCGAGCGGATCGCGTCGAGGGCCCGGTCGAGCGTGGGGCGGTGCTTCTCGGTCAGCAGGTGCGGGGAGAGCTCGGCGGCCATGACGGACCAACTCCTCATCGAGCTGGGCAGGGACGGGCGGACAGAGTTAGAGTAACCGAACGATCGGTCGGGACAAGGGGCCCCACGAAACCTGTGGACAACTCGTAGGGGAGGATCGCTGGCATGACCACGGCCAAGCGGGACACGTACACCCCGGAGACTCTGCTCACCGTCGCCGTCCGTGTCTTCAACGAGCGCGGCTACGACGGCACGTCCATGGAGCACCTGTCGAAGGCGGCGGGGATCTCCAAGTCGTCCATCTACCACCATGTGTCCGGCAAGGAAGAGCTGCTGCGGCGAGCGGTCAGCCGGGCGCTGGACGGGCTCTTCGGAATCCTCGACGAACCGGGTGCGACGCGTGGTCGTGCGATCGCGCGCGTCGAGTACGTCACCCGCCGTACGGTCGAGGTGCTGATAGCCGAACTGCCCTACGTCACGCTGCTGCTGCGGGTGCGGGGCAACACGAAGACCGAGCGCTGGGCGCTGGACCGGCGGCGCGAGTTCGACCAGCGGGTGGGCGATCTGCTGAAGGCCGCGGTCGCGGACGGCGATCTCCGCTCCGACGTGGACATACGCCTTGCGACCCGGCTGCTCTTCGGCATGGTCAACTCGCTGGTGGAGTGGTACCGGCCGTTGCCGGACGGTGGTGCGGAGCGGGACCAGCTGGCGGACACGGTCGTGCGTCTCGCCTTCGACGGGATGAAGTCGTAACGAGGCCGGAGTGGACGAGGCCGGAGTTGACGAGGGCGGAGGTGCCGCGCCTCAGGTGAGCTCCGTGGGGCGGTCCGGTCCCGGGGCCAGGTCCGTCTCCTCGAACACCAGCAGGGTGCGGGTGGAGAGCACCTCCGGGATGGACTGGATCCTGGTCAGCACCAGATCGCGCAGTGACTGGTTGTCCTGCGTGTGCACCAGCAGCAGGACATCGAAATCTCCGCTGACCAGTGCGATGTGGGTGGCTCCCGGCAGCGCCTGGAGCTGCTCGCGGACGGTGCGCCAGGAGTTCTGGACGATCTTGAGCGTGATGTAGGCGGAGGCGCCCTGCCCCGCCCGCTCGTGGTTGACCCGCGCGCTGAAACCGCGGATCACCCCGTCGTCGATGAGCCGGTTGATCCGGGCGTAGGCGTTGGCGCGCGACACGTGAACGCGGTCGGCCACCGACCGTATCGAGGCCCGGCCGTCCGTCTGGAGCAACCGGACGATGGCGCGATCGGTGGAGTCGAGCGGCCGTGCCGGAGGAGTCCGGCCGGGGTCCTCGCTCCCGTCGGCCATTTGTTCAGCTGCCATGTTCCCGCGCCTCCCTGTCCTGGACGAGCTGTCTCCATCCCAGGCTGTGGAGAACCGTTTGTCCACAGGCTGATGGTGCCTGTAGCCAAAATGCGCTCGCGACCGAACAATCGGTAGGTGAGGCGCACCACACCCGCGCCTAGTGCAGTCATTGATATCTCGGCATATTTCGACACCCCTCGATGCCAGGAGGTGCTTGTCATGACGGTCCAAGAGCTGCCCGGCGCGGCCGCCTACCGGCCCACACCGCCCCCGGCGTGGAAGCCGCTCACCGACCCGGCGCCGCTGCTCCCGGACCCCGAGCCGTACCGCGTGCTCGGTACGGACGCCGCGGCGGACGCAGACCCCGAGCTGTTGCTGCGGCTCTACGCCGAGCTGGTGCGCGGCCGGCGGTACAACGCCCAGGCGACCGCCCTCACCAAGCAGGGGCGGCTCGCGGTCTACCCGTCGAGCACCGGCCAGGAGGCCTGCGAGATCGCGGCCGCACTGGTGCTTGAGGAGCGGGACTGGCTCTTCCCCAGCTACCGCGACACCCTCGCGGCCGTGGCGCGCGGGCTGGACCCGGTCGAGGCGCTGACGCTGCTGCGCGGTGACCGGCACACCGGCTACGACCCGCGCGAGCACCGCATCGCCCCGCTCTGCACCCCGCTCGCCACCCAGCTGCCGCACGCGGTGGGTCTGGCGCACGCGGCGCGGCTCAAGGGCGACGACGTGGTCGCGCTCGCCATGGTCGGCGACGGCGGCACCAGCGAGGGCGATTTCCACGAGGCGCTGAATTTCGCCGCCGTGTGGAAGGCCCCGGTCGTCTTCCTCGTGCAGAACAACGGCTTCGCCATCTCCGTACCGCTGGCCAAGCAGACCGCGGCACCCTCCCTGGCGCACAAGGCCGTGGGATACGGGATGCCGGGCCGGCTGGTCGACGGGAACGACGCGGCGGCCGTGCACCAGGTGCTCTTTGAAGCGGTCGAGCGGGCCAGGAGCGGCGGCGGCCCGACGCTCGTCGAGGCCATCACCTACCGCATGGACGCGCATACGAACGCCGACGACGCGACCCGCTACCGCGGCGACAGCGAGGTCGAGGCCTGGCGGGCGCACGATCCGGTCCGGCTCATGGAGCGTGAGCTGACCGCTCGCGGTCTGCTCGGGGACGACGGCATCGAGGAGGCGCGGTCGGCCGCCGAGCGGATGGCGGCCGCACTGCGCGAGCGGATGAACGCGGATCCGGTCCTCGACCCGATGGATCTCTTCGCCCACGTGTACGCGGAGCAGACCACGCAGCTGCGTGAGCAGGCCGCCTGCCTGCGCGTCGAGCTGGACGCGGAGAACGAGCAGCACGGCACGGACGACGGGGGAGCAGGGCGATGACCACCGCAGCGGCCACGGCCACGGAGCGGACTGCGAAGGCCAAACCCGCCACCATGGCGCAGGCCCTCGGGCGCGCACTGCGCGACTCGATGGCCGAGGACCCCTCCGTGCACGTCCTCGGGGAGGACGTCGGGACGCTCGGCGGCGTCTTCCGGATCACCGACGGCCTGGCGAAGGAGTTCGGCGAGGACCGCTGCACGGACACCCCGCTGGCCGAGGCCGGCATCCTCGGTGCGGCCGTCGGCATGGCGATGTACGGGCTGCGGCCCGTCGTCGAGATGCAGTTCGACGCCTTCGCCTATCCGGCGTTCGAGCAGCTCATCAGCCATGTCGCCAAGATGCGGAACCGGACCGGAGGCGCCATGCCGCTGCCGATCACGGTCCGGGTGCCCTACGGCGGCGGCATCGGCGGCGTCGAGCACCACAGCGACTCCTCCGAGGCGTACTACATGGCGACTCCCGGTCTCCATGTCGTCACACCCGCCACGGTCGATGACGCCTACGGGCTGCTCAGGGCCTCGATCGCCTCCGACGACCCGGTGGTCTTCCTGGAGCCCAAGCGGCTCTACTGGTCGAAGGCGGACTGGTCGCCGCAGGCGCCCGCCGCCGTGGAGCCCATCGGGCGGGCCGTCGTGCGCCGGAGCGGACGCAGCGCGACCCTGATCACGTACGGGCCGTCGCTGCCCGTATGCATGGAAGCCGCGGAGGCCGCGGTCGCGGAGGGCTGGGACCTCGAAGTCGTCGATCTGCGCTCGCTGGTGCCGTTCGACGACGAGACGGTGGCCGCGTCGGTGCGGCGTACCGGCCGTGCGGTCGTCGTCCACGAGTCCACCGGTTTCGGCGGTCCGGGCGGCGAGATCGCGGCCCGGATCACCGAGCGCTGCTTCCACCACCTGGAGGCACCGGTGCTGCGTGTCGCCGGTTTCGACATCCCGTACCCGCCGCCCATGCAGGAACGGCACCACCTGCCGGGCGTGGACCGGGTGCTCGACGCCGTCGCGCGACTGCAGTGGGAGGCGGAGCACTGATGCCGCAGGTACTCGAATTCAAGCTTCCGGATCTCGGTGAGGGGCTGACCGAGGCCGAGATCGTTCGCTGGCTGGTGGAGGTCGGCGACGTCGTCGCCATCGATCAGCCGGTCGTCGAGGTCGAGACGGCCAAGGCGATGGTGGAGGTGCCGTGCCCGTACGGGGGCGTTGTCACCGCACGGTTCGGTGAGGAGGGTAAGGAACTGCCGGTCGGAGCGCCGTTGCTGACGGTCGCGGTCGGGTCCGTGGAGCTGGAGCCGTCCGGGAGTACGGGGGCCGCGGAGGCGGAGCCGTCCGGGTCCGGCAATGTGCTGGTGGGGTACGGGACCGGCGCACCGCCGGTGCGTCGGAGGCGGGTCCGGCCGGAGGGGCTCTCGGCACCCGCCGCGCCTGTTGCGTCTGTCGCTCCCTTGGAGCCTGTTGCTTCTGCTGTTGCTGATACTCCCGCTGTTCCCGCTGATGCTGGTGCCTCTGGCGCTTTGGACGGGGTACGGGGGCCGGTCGCCGTTGTCTCCCCGCTGGTGCGCAGGCTCGCGCGGCAGCACGACCTCGATCTGCGGCAGCTCGCCGGCTCCGGGCCCGACGGGCTGATCCTGCGGGCCGATGTGGAGTCCGCCATCCGCTCCGGGGCCGAGACCCCGCAGGAGGCCGCGGCGACGGACCAGGCAGCGGCGCACCCTGCCGGTGAACGGGTTCCGCTGCGAGGTGTACGGGGCGCGGTCGCCGACAAGCTGGCGCGCAGCCGGCGCGAGATCCCCGACGCCACCTGCTGGGTGGACGCCGACGCCACCGAGCTGATGGCGGCCAGAGCGGCGATGAACGGCGCCGGTGGTCCCGGCGCGGGGCCGAAGGTGTCGGTCCTCGCGCTGCTCGCCCGCATCTGTACCGCCGCCCTCGCCCGGTATCCGGAACTCAACTCGACGGTGGACCAGGAAGCGCGGGAGATCGTGCGGCTGCCCGGTGTGAACCTCGGGTTCGCGGCCCAGACCGAGCGGGGGCTCGTCGTCCCGGTCGTACGGGACGCGCACGCGCGCAGCACGGAGTCGATCGGGGCCGAGATCACCAGGCTCACCGAGGCCGCCAGGACGGGAACGCTGAAGCCCGCGGAGCTGACCGGAGGCACGTTCACGCTCAACAACTACGGGGTGTTCGGGGTGGACGGGTCCACCCCGATCATCAACCACCCGGAGGCGGCGATGCTCGGCGTCGGCCGCATCGTCCCCAAGCCGTGGGTGCACGAGGGCGAGCTGGCCGTGCGGCGGGTCGTCCAGCTCTCGCTGACCTTCGACCACCGGGTCTGCGACGGCGGTACGGCGGGAGGCTTCCTGCGCTATGTGGCCGACTGTGTGGAACAGCCGGCGGTGCTCCTGCGGACGTTGTAGGTTCCCCGGCCCGGACGGCATCCCGGTCCGGTCGGCGTCCCGGTCCGGTCGGCACGCATACTCGGGGCATGACCGCGTATGACGCCATCGTCCTCGCCGGAGGTGCCGCGAAGCGGCTCGGCGGTGCTGACAAGCCGGGGCTCCGGGTCGGTGGCCGTGCGCTGCTCGACCGGGTGCTCTCGGCCTGCTCCGACGCCGGGACCACGGTGGTGGTCGGGGACGGACGGCCCACCGTGCGTGCGGTGACCTGGGCACGCGAAGAGCCTCGGGGCGGCGGTCCGCTGGCCGCGCTCGGCGCCGGGGTGCGGCACACCGAGGCGGAGTACCTTCTGGTGCTCTGCGCAGATCTGCCCTTCCTGGGGGCGGATACGGTCCGGGCCCTGCTGGCAGCCGCCGGCCGGGACGACACGGAGGGCGCCGTCTGTACCGACGGGGACGGCCGCGACCAGCCGCTGGTGGCCGTCTACCGGGCGGAGCCGTTGCGCCGGGAACTGGCGCTGCTCGCCGCGGAGCACGGTGGACTCGCCGGACTGCCGCTGCGGTTGCTGACGCACGAGCTGCGGCTTTCCCGGGTGGCGGCGGACCCGCTCGCCTCGTTCGACTGCGACACCTGGGAGGACATCGCTTCGGCCAGGGCCCGCATCAGAGAACATGGGAGCGTGCTGGACGAATGGATCACCGCAGTCAAGAACGAACTGGCCATCGAACTCGACGTCGACACCGCCGTCCTGCTCGACCTCGCCCGTGACGCCGCCCACGGTGTCGCCAGGCCCGCCGCGCCCCTGACGACCTTCCTGGTCGGGTACGCGGCGGCGAAGGCGAGCAGCGACGGGGGCGGAGCCGAGGCAGTGGCCGAGGCCGCCCGCAAGGCCGCCGCGCTCGCTCTCCGCTGGGCGGACGAGACCGAGACGCCATGACGGGCCGCAGCGGCAGTACCGGGCGCCCCCCTGCTGCCGCGAAGAGCCCGGCCGGAGGCGCCGCGTCCGCCGCCCGGCCCGCCGCTGGCTCCGCCGCCGGGTCCCCTCCCCCCGCCGAATCCGCCAGATCCCCTCGATCCCCCCGATCCCCCGAGCCTCCCCAACCCGCTGACTCCGAAG
>CBRG010000361.1 GCA_000470535.1 Streptomyces sp. AW19M42 | reverse complement strand
CCGTTTTTCTGGAGCTGCCGTGCGAGGGGCTGGGTGATCTTGCCGTTCCCGCAGGATGCGGGAGTTCAACCGCGTCGGCGCCGCGCCGCGCGGAGCCCGCAGACCGAGGCGGCGACGGCTGCCAGCAGTCCGGCCGCGCCGATCGCCAGGCCGGGGCCGGAGAGGCCGTCGGAGCCGGAGCCGGTCAGTGCGGTGGAGCCGTCACCCGCGTCGACCGGACCGCTCGGCAGGGATGCGCCGCCGTGGCCACCGCCCCAGTGCCCGTGGCCGTTGCCGTGGCCGCCGCCGGGCGGGGTGGGCTTGGGGCGGTGGGGGTGGCTGGGGGACGGCGACGGCCGGGGGCCGGTGCCGTCGGCGGTGATCCGGCTGTGGTCCGTGGCGCTCACGCCCGTGCGGACCGGTCCGTCGGTGCCGGCGACGGTGACGGTCAGTTCGGTCGTCACGTCGAGCCGTCCGGTCGGCGCGCCCTGCGCCGCGGCCAGGGTGAACGCGGCCCCGGCCGTTCCGCCCGGCTCCAGCGTGGCGCCCGCCCGGAGGCTGGTCCGCAGCTCGCCGGTGAGCGAGCCGTCCGTCTCCCGGGTCAGCGGAACCGCCGAGCCCTCGTCCGCGACTGCGGCCGGAGCGATTGCGCAGGCGAGGACGGACACGGCGGACAGGGGAGCCGCGGCGGTCGCGGCGCGCGGGAGCGTGCGGGACGTTCCGGAAGCGCGGACGGATCGGGTCATAAGATGTGAGGAAAATATAAGCAGCGGGTCATCAGGGGGACGACCCGCTGCGACGCGCTCAAGCTCGCTCCAATGCCCCACCCTTCAGGTACGCGGCGACGGCCCGGTGGTCCCCAGCCGGGGCGATCAGCCCCACGTGGTTGTCCGGGCGGATCAGCACCAGGACGTCCTCGTCCGGCCCTATGCCGTACGCCGAGCGGGCGTGGCCGCCGTCGTCGGCCAGGACACTATGCGACGCGCCCCCGGCGGCCGCCCCGTTCGCTCCGTTCGCCCCGGTCACCGCGTACGTCCGCAGTTCGCCGCCGTGTGCGGAGGCCGCCGCCCGCAGGGCCTGTGCGGTGCCGGGGCCGAAGCCGAGCAAGGTGAAGTGCGGTCCTGCGAAGGCCTCGAACAGCCGGCGGGGCGCTCCGGTGGCGGCGTCGGCGCAGGGCGCGTCCGGCGCGCGGTCGCCCGCGCGCAGCCGGGCGGTGGAGCCCGCGGGCGCAAGGGAGCTCCAGTGGTAGCCGCCTTCCAGGCCGTAGGTCTGCGGGGTGACCGCCGAGTCCAGGCCGCCGCCCGGCTCCTTGATCGCCTCCAGCGTGGCCCGCAGCCGCTCCGCGGTGATGTCCAGGGTCCGGGCCGCGATCGGCAGCCGCTCCTCCTCGTAGGTGTCGAGCAGCCCCGGCGCCGCCTGGCCGGTGGCGGTCCTGGCGAGCTTCCAGCCCAGGTTGTACGCGTCCTGGATGCCGGTGTTCATGCCCAGGCCGCCCGCGATGGAGTGGACGTGCGCGGCGTCCCCGGCCAGGAACACCCGGCCCACCCGGTAGCGGTCCGCGAGGCGCTCGTTGACCCGGTAGCTGGAGAGGAGCGCGGCCCGCGTGAGGAGTTCGCCGGGCAGCCGGGTGTGCTTGGCGAAGAGCCGCCGGAAGCTCTCCAGCGACGGGGGTACGGGGCGGCCGGCGGCGTCCGTCTCGGGGGAGGCCTGGAACCACCAGCCGGAGCGGGTGCCGGGGATCGGGCAGAGCATGACGCCGCCGTCCTCGTCGAACCACTGGTGCCAGAGGCCGCGGTCCGGCCCCGCCAGCTCGACGTCGCCGCAGACCATCGCCTGTTCCTCGTCCGTGCTGCCCTCGAACGGGACGCCGAGGAGCTTGCGCACCGCGCTGTGGCCGCCGTCGCAGCCCACCACGTACCGGGCCGCGATCTCCCGGCCGCCGGTCAGGGACGCCGTCACGGAGTCGTCGTCCTGGGCCAGCCCCGTGAGTTCGGAGCCGAGTTCGACCCGTACGCCGTACTCCGCGAGCCGGGTGCGCAGGATCTCCTCCAGCCGCCACTGGGCGATCAGCCAGGGCCGGTCGTAGGGGGCGTCCGGTGTCGGGCGGGCCGCCGCGTACGGGTCGGTGTCCGCGATCACCTCTCCGGCGCGGTACTTGCGCATCGGCAGCGGCGCCGATCCGGCGGCCAGCACCTGCTCGATGACGCCGAGGTCCTCAAGGACCTCCAGCGAACGCGGGTTGGGGCCCTTGGCCCGGGAACTGCGCGGGAACCTCGGGGACTTGTCGATGATCCGGACACCGATGTCCCGCCGGGCCAGATCGATGGCCAGGGTCAGGCCGGTCGGCCCGGATCCCACGATCAGCGCGGTGGTCGGGGGCTTGGGCATGCGTACTCCTCGGTTGCCGTGTCCGTGGGGATCAATAGAAACGCAACCGAGTAAAAAAAGCAACCAGGTAACGACTGTGGGGTACGGGTCAGGGCGCCGGGGTCGTCACCGTGGACGAGGGCGGGGCGGAACCGGAATCGTCCGAGGCGGGCTCGGGCTGCTTCGCCACCGCCTCCCGCGCGGCCAGCGCCCGCATCCTCGTACGCCGTGACGACCGCAGCGCGTCCCAGGTCAGCAGGGTGAGCGCCAGCCAGACCAGGCCGAAGCCGGCCCACCGCTCGGGTGGCATCGCCTCGTGGAAGTACACGATCCCCAGAATGAACTGGAAGACCGGTGCCAGGTACTGCAGCAGGCCGAGCGTCGAGAGGGGTACGCGGATCGCCGCCGCCCCGAACAGGATCAGCGGCCCGGCCGTCACCACCCCCGTCGAAGCGAGCAGCACGCCGTGACCGGCGCCCCCGGAGAGGAAGCTCGACTCGCCCCGTACGCCCAGCCACAGCAGATAGCCGAGCGCGGGCACGAACACCACCGCCGTCTCGGCCGCGAGCGACTCCAGGCCGCCCATGTTCACCTTCTTCTTCATCAGGCCGTACGTCGCGAAGGAGAACGCCAGGACCAGCGAGATCCACGGCGGCTGCCCGTAGCCGATCGCCAGGACGAGCACCGACGCCACGCCCGTGCCGACCGCCACCCACTGCACGGGGCGCAGCCGTTCGCCCAGGAGCAGGACGCCCATGGCGATGGTGACCAGCGGGTTGATGAAGTAGCCGAGCGAGGCCTCGACGACATGGCCGTGGTTGACGGACCAGATGTACAGGCCCCAGTTGACGCTGATCACCACCGCGGCGACGGTGATCAGCGCCAGCTTCCGCGGCTGCCGCAGCAACTCCCCGATCCAGGACCAGCGGCGCAGCGCGAGGAGTGCGATGCCGACGACGCCGAGGGACCAGACCATGCGGTGGGCGAGGATCTCGACCGCGCCGGACGGCTTCAGCAGCGGCCAGAAGAGCGGGACCAGGCCCCACAGCCCATAGGCGGCGAACCCGGACAACAGCCCGGCCCGCTGTTCGTTCGTCCCCTTCACGGGCCCTCCCGGCAGATGTGCGTCGACGCGTCGTCGGCCAGACGAAGGTAGCGCCGACCGCGCCGGGTGTCATTGCCGTATCGCCAGACGGTCATGACACGGGGCCCGGGGTGCTGTCTCCCGCTCCTGCCGCCGGTTCCTGCGGGGGGCGTAGGGGCTGTCGTCGAACTGCCGTCGTCGCGCGGCGGTCGGGACTTTCGAAACCCGACCTAGCGCTGGGCGGCGACCGCCTCCGCGACGGTGTCCGCGAGCGGCGTGGTCGGGCGGCCGATCAGCCGGGCCAGTTCGCCGCTGGTACCGGCGAGGCGCCCGCGCCGCACCGCCTCGTCCACGTCCACCAGGATCGCGGCGAAGTCGGTCGGCAGACCGGCGCCGACCAGGATCTCCTGGTGTGCGGCGGCCGGGACGTCGTTGTGGACGATCTCCTTGCCGGACGCCCTGGCCACCTCGGCGGCGAACTCTGCGAAGGACCAGGCGACATCGCCACTCAGCTCGTAGGCCTTGCCCAGGTGGCCCTCGCCGGTCAGTACGGCGGCGGCCGCCGCGGCGTAGTCGGCGCGGGCGGCGGAGGCGATCCCGCCGTCGCCCGCGTTCGCCACGACGGCGCCGTGGGCCAGGACGGGGGCCAGGTTCGCCGTGTGGTTCTCGGTGTACCAGCCGTTGCGCAGGAAGGTGTACGGCAGGCCGGAGTCGAGGATCAGCTGTTCGGTCACCTTGTGCTCGTCGGCCAGCAGGAAGTCCGCGTCGGGGCCGCCCAGGATGCCGGTGTACGCGAGCTGCGCGACGCCCGCCGCCTTGGCCGCGTCGATGACGGCTGCGTGCTGCCCGACCCGGCTGCCGACCTCGCTGCCGGAGATCAGCAGGACCCGGTCACCGGCCCTGAAGACGCCGTCCAGGGTCTCCGGCCGGCCGTAGTCCGCGATGCGCAGCTCGACGCCGCGGGCGGCGATCCCGGCGGCCTTCTCCTTGTTCCGGACGACGGCGGCGATCCCCGCGGCGGGCGTGGTGGCCAGCAGCTGGTCGATGACGAGGCGGCCGAGCTGTCCGGTGGCTCCGGTGACGACGATGCTCATGGTTCTGCTCCTTTTTAGGTGCTCATGTTCTGTTCGCGTGTTCTGTTACTCACCATAGATATAGCGCTAACCAAAAGAAAGTACGCACTTTGAAGTAAGGTACTGGTATGAGCGTAAGAAGCGAAAGCAGCGTGAGGGACGTGGTTTCTGCGACGCGGCGGCCGGGGGCGCGGGGGCCCGATGTGCGGGAGCCGATGTGCCCGTCCCGGGTTGTGCTCGAACACGTCACCAGCCGCTGGGGGGTCCTGGTGCTCGCCGCCCTGCTGGAGCGCTCGTACCGCTTCAGCGAGCTGCGCCGCGAGGTCGGCGGGGTCAGCGAGAAGATGCTGTCGCAGACGCTCCGGACGCTGGAGCGTGACGGTTTCGTGGACCGGGACGCCAAGCCGGTCATCCCGCCCCGGGTGGACTACTCGCTCACCGCGACGGGCCGGGAGGCCGCCGAGCAGGTGTGGGGCCTGGCCCGCTGGTCGGAGCGGCAGCTGGACGCGGTGGACGCGGCACGCGCGGCGTACGACGCGAGCGGCCGGGGCTCCGGCTGAACCGTGCGGCGGACGGTCGGCCCGTGCGGCAACGCGACGCGGCCCCCGGGAATTATTTCTCCGGGGGCCGCGCCTCTTTGCCGCAGGGTGACCGGCGGTGCTTCCTGGGGCCTCTAGGGCGTGTTTCGAAAGTCCCGACTGCTCGGCGACGCCTGGCACGCACGCTCGCCGCGTTGTCGG
>CBRG010000360.1 GCA_000470535.1 Streptomyces sp. AW19M42 | reverse complement strand
CCGACAACGCGGCGAGCGTGCGTGCCAGGCGTCGCCGAGCAGTCGGGACCTTCGAAACACGCCCTAGCAGCCGTCCGGGGTGTCTGTCAGTGGTGGGGTCTTTCGTCGCTGCCTCTCCACGGCGAGCCCCTACTTCACCCAGCTGTGGCGCAGCGGGGACGTCGCCCCGCCCGGCCCCCGGGTGAAGACCTTCCGGCACTGCGCGGCGTCCGCCGAGATACGGATGACGTCGGTGTCGCTCTCCGTCAACGGACTGCCGGAGTGCCGGATCGTCGCCTACACCCCGGCCGGCCGGGAGAGCGAGCGGCAGATGACGATGCTGCGCGGCCTACGACAAGAAGATCCCGCCCCCTGTCGGGGACGGGATCTTGATTGTGGAGCTAAGGAGAATTGAACTCCTGACCTCCTGCATGCCATGCAGGCGCTCTACCAACTGAGCTATAGCCCCGCTGTTCGCTGTCTTTCCCTGCGTTTCCGCGCTGCGAACAAGAAGAACTTTAGCCTGTGACCAGCCGGAAAGTGAAATCCGGCCGATGCCGCCCGAAGGCGCCGTCCGGGCACCGCGTGGGCGTCCGGTCAGTCGTCGTCGCCGAGCACCGGCTCGGGCAGCGTGCCCGCGTTGTGCTCCAGCAGACGCCAGCCGCGCGCGCCCTCGCCCAGCACCGACCAACAGCAGTTGGTCAGCCCGCCGAGCCCTTCCCAGTGGTGCGCCTCCAGGCCCAGCAGCCGGCCGATGGTGGTCCGGATGGTGCCACCGTGGCTGACGACGACGAGCGTGCCGTCGTCCGGCAGCTTGCCGGCGTGCGCGAGCACCACGGGAGCGGCCCGGTCGGCGACCTCGGTCTCCAGCTCACCGCCGCCGCGCCGCACCGGCTCACCGCGCTTCCAGGCCGCGTACTGCTCGCCGAACCGCCCCACGATCTCCTCGTGGGTGAGGCCCTGCCACGCGCCCGCGTAGGTCTCACGCAGACCGGGGTCGTGCGCGATACCGAGGCCGGTGATCGCGGAGAGCTCGGCGGCCGTGGCCGCCGCCCTGCGCAGATCGGAGGCGACGATCGCGTCCGGCTTCAGCGAGGCGAGCAGCCGGGCGGCCCGACGGGCCTGCCCGACGCCCGTCTCGGTCAGCTCGATGTCCGTGGACCCCTGGAACCTGCGTTCCAGGTTCCACGCCGTCTGGCCGTGTCGCCAGAGGACGATCCTGCGGCCCCTGCCGCTTCCGCTGCCGTTCAGCTCTGGTCACCTTCCGTGCCACCGGTGAGCTGTGCGTGCTCCTCGGCCTTGCCGCGGGTCTTCACGGCGTCCTCGGGCAGAGCGATCTCGGGGCAGTCCTTCCAGAGGCGCTCCAGCGCGTAGAAAACGCGCTCCTCGCTGTGCTGGACGTGGATGACGATGTCGACGTAGTCGAGGAGGATCCAGCGGGCGTCGCGGTCACCCTCGCGGCGGACCGGCTTGACGCCGAGCTCCTTCTGGAGCTGCTCCTCGATCTCGTCGACGATCGACTTGACCTGGCGGTCGTTGGGGGCCGAGGCCAGCAGGAAGGCGTCCGTGATCGACAGCACATCGCTGACGTCGTACGCAATGATGTCGTGCGCGAGCCGGTCGGCGGCCGCCTGAGCGGCAGCGTTGATGAGCTCGATGGAGCGGTCCGTGGCGGTCACAAGCAGGCTTTCGTCGGCGGGCAGATCAACCTCTAGGGTCTCACGGACCGCCGACAGCCCACGCAGCCATTTTCCGAAGATCGTCCCGGGGCCTGCGGCGCCGGTCCCGGGACCACCGCGTGGGGGTTCCGGGACCGGTGCCGCAGGCGCCCGGCCGGCTGGGACCGGGCCGGCTAGTCGACCTTGTAGTTCTGTCCGAGGACCACGGACACGTCCGCGTTCCCGGTCGGCTTGCCCTGCTTCACCGCGCTCGTCGGCAGACCCAGGGTCTTGGCGACCTGGCTCGCCTTCTCCTTGCCCGCGGCGTCCTTGTAGATGACCTCGGAGGAAGCCTCGGCGTCGGACTTGCCGCCGTTGACGAAGACGTAGCCGCCGTTGACCAGCTTGATCCGGGCGGACTCCGTGCCACGGTCGCTGCCGGTGGCGTTCTTGATCGCGACCCGGACCGCCGCGTCCGCCGACGGGGCCTTGACCGTGCCGCCCAGGATGTCCTTGACGACGCTGTCCGTGGCCGAGTCGGTGAGGCTGCCGTCTTCCTGGACCGGTAGCAGCGCCGTCTTGTAGTCCCCGACCTTGGCGTGCTCCGCGAGCTTGGCCAGGGAGGCCCCCAGGTCCTTCTCGGGGAGTGAGGGATCGAGGATCTGGGCCAGCGTCTGCACGGTGACGGTGGCGGCCTTCGGATCGTCCGAGATCTTCCGCAGGACTCCGCGCATGACCTGCCCGAACCGCATCAGCTGCTTGGCCTCGGCCTCGTCGGGACCGCGGTAGGTGGCGTACGCGACGGCCATCGGGCCGCTGAGCGTCTGCGCCTCGCCCTTCTTCACCAGGGGCGAGGCCCCCTTCTTGGCGTCGGGCACATCGGTGTCGGTGTCGACGTCGACGTTCCCGACCAGGTCGACGAGGTTCTCCAGATACGGGGTGTCGAGCCGCCAGGTACCGCTGATCTCGGTGCCGAGCAGCGTGTCGATGGACTCACGCGTGCCGGTGGTCCCGTCGTCCTCGACCGACTTGCCGAGCGTGCTCGTGTTGCCGTCCTCGTCGGAGACGGCGAGGGAGTTGGGCAGCAGGACCGTGGCTCCCTGCTTGGTGGTGACGTTGTCGACGAGCAGCACCGTGGACGTACCGCCGCCCTTGGTGTTGTGGAGGTGGACCACGATGACGTCGCGCCGCTGCGGGCCGGTCGTCGCCGTGTCCTCCTTCTCCGAGCCGGAGAATCCGGGCAGCTTGCCCTCGGCCCACAGGTAGCCGACGCCGCCGACCACGACCAGGGCCACCACGACTATCAGCGCGACCATCCGGTTGTGGCCGCGCCGCCGCGCCTCCTCCCGGCGCTCGCTGCGGCTCTCGGTGAACTTGAGCCAGTCGATGACGTCTTCGGAGTCCTCGTCGGGCTCCTCGATGAAGGAGAACTGCTCGGTGCGGTAGTCGCGGTCGCCGCGGCGCTGCCCGGGAACGGCCGCTTCCGGCTCGGCGTCCGGTGCCGGGGCGGGTTCCCTCGGCGGTGGAACAGGCGTGGCGGCGGGAGCGGGCGGCGCGCTCTGCTGCGGGACGTTCCACTGGGTGGTGTCGACCGCGGCGGGCTGCTGCCCGGTGTCGTAGCCGTAGCCGTCGTACCCGTACCCCTGCTGGGACTGGGGCTGCTGGGCGGCGTACGGGTCGTACTGCTGCGGCGGGGGGCCCGGCTGCTGCTGTTGTTGCTGCTGCTGCTGGGCGTACGGGTCGTATGCGTAACCCTGATCCCCCGGGGGCGCCTGCTGTTGCTGCTGTTCCTGCTGCTGGCCGTACGGGTCGTACTGCTGCTGCACGGGCTGCTGATACACCGGCTGCCCGTACTCGTCATAGCCGACGATCTGCGGCTGCTGGTAGTACGGGTCGTACGGATTCTGTCGGTCGTTCACCGGTGACCCTCTCCGTGGCTCACTCGCCGCGGTAAAGCTGGCGCTTGTCGATGTAGCGGACCACGCCGTCCGGCACCAGGTACCAGACCGGATCGCCCGCGGCGACTCTCCCACGGCAGTCTGTGGAGGAGATGGCCAGCGCGGGAACCTCCACGAGGGAGACACCGCCCTCAGGCAGACCGTCGTCCGTGAGTACGTGCCCCGGCCGTGTCACACCGATGAAGTGGGACAGCGAGAACAGCTCGTCCGCGTCCCGCCAGGTGAGGATCTGGGACAGCGCGTCGGCGCCGGTGATGAAGAAGAGGTCCGCGTCCCCGTGGGCCGCCCGCAGGTCCCGCAGGGTGTCGATCGTGTACGTGGGGCCCTTGCGGTCGATATCGCTGCGGCTGACCGAGAACTGCGGGTTCGATGCCGTCGCGATGACCGTCATCAGATACCGGTCCTCGGCCGCGGACACATGCTTGTGGCTCTTCTGCCACGGCTGCCCGGTCGGGACGAAGACCACCTCGTCGAGATGGAACTGGGCGGCCACTTCACTGGCCGCCACCAGGTGTCCATGATGGATCGGGTCAAACGTCCCGCCCATCACGCCGATTCGGCGCTTTCCGGGGCCGGTAGGCACTTCCTGCTCTCCCATGCGTGCAGAGCCTACTGGCACAGCTGTACGCCTCGGCCTCAGCGGTCGCGGTTGAAGCGCGTGGTGATCCACAGAAGGAGGAGAAGCGCGACAAACGCGCCGCCACCGGTGAGGTACGGGCTGAGGCTTTCGTGATTGCCGCCGTGCTCGGCGCCCTCGGCGGCGACGGTGACCAGTTGGTGTGCGGTGCTCGTGAGGCTCATCTTCGGCAGGACCTATCGATCGGGAGTCGGAGGGAAGACGTCGCGGACATCGTATGCGGGAGGCCTGGCCACGCTCACGCCGACTCAGTCGTTGTTGTCTTTGTTGTCGTCGTTGCGGTATCCGCGCAGCAGGAACCAGGCCAGCAGCGCGGCTCCGACCAACGAGACGAGCAGCACGATGCGCAGTGTGTTGCCCGGTCCCTGCTCTTCGGATGCGGCGGCGAGCAGAGCAACGGTTTGCGGCATGTCGGGCGTCTCCTCAGTTATCCACAGCCCCCCGCACACCGTAGCGCCAGCACCTAGGCTGGGATTTATCAGGGGGCGAGCAACTTCTCGTACGAACAGGGGGCCTATTCATGACCGAAAGCAGTCACGAGAGTCACGAGAACGTGCCGAGCAGGCAGCGCAGGCGTTTCCCGGGAATCTCGTCCCGGGCGTACGAGCACCCGGCGGACCGTTCGGCCCTGGTCGCCCTGCGCAAGCTGACCGGTTTCGACACCGTCTTCAAGGTCCTGAGCGGCCTCCTGCCCGAGCGCAGTCTGCGACTGCTCTTCCTGTCGGACTCCGTCCGGGTGAGCGACGCCCAGTTCACCCATCTCAACAGCATGCTTCGGGACGCGTGTTACATCCTGGACCTGGAGAAGGTCCCGCCGATGTACGTGAACCAGGACCCCCAGCCCAACGCGATGTGCATCGGTCTCGACGAGCCGATCATCGTGGTGACGACGGGGCTGGTGGAGCTCCTCGACGAGGAGGAGATGCGGGCGGTCGTCGGCCACGAGGTGGGCCATGCCCTCTCCGGTCACGCCGTGTACCGCACGATCCTGCTCTTCCTCACCAGTCTCGCCCTGAAGGTGGCCTGGATCCCGCTGGGCAACGTCGCGATCATGGCGATCGTGACGGCGCTGCGCGAGTGGTTCCGCAAGTCGGAGCTGTCCGCCGACCGGGCCGGGCTGCTGGTCGGCCAGGATCTGCGGGCCTCGATGCGCGGGCTCATGAAGATCGCCGGAGGCAACCACCTCCACGAGATGAACGTGGACGCGTTCCTCGCCCAGGCCGACGAGTACGAGAAGGGCGGCGACCTGCGCGATTCCGTGCTGAAGATCCTCAATGTGCTGCCCCGTTCGCACCCGTTCACCACGGTACGGGCGGCCGAGCTGAAGAAGTGGTCGGAGACCCGCGACTACCAGCGGATCATGGACGGGCACTACCCGCGCCGGGACGAGGACAAGGACACCTCGGTCACGGACGCCTTCAAGGAATCCGCCTCGCACTACGCCGATTCGGTGCGCGGCAGCAAGGATCCACTGATGAAGCTGGTCGGCGACATAGCGGGCGGCGCCGGTGATCTGGGCGGCAAGCTGCGTGACAAGTTCACCGGCCAAGGAGGCGGCGGGGGCGGCAAGGGCAACGCTACGGACGACTCGCAGGAGTCGACGAGCCCAGAGGACCCTGAGCAGGGGCCCCAGGAGCCGGGGTCGGCGGGGAGCTGACCTCCAGCGTTCCGCACAGCCCCGCGGTGGGCCGGCCCGTGTCGTACGGGTCGGTGCCCGCCGGGCCCCGGGAGACCGCACGCCGGCCGGCCAGCAGCGGCCGCAGCGCACCGCTGGTGTCGGCCGCGCAGGACTGCGGTCCGGCCTGGACGTAGCTCGTCCGCACCTCCAGCCGCCCCAGCCGCAGGTCCTCCCGGTCGAGTCGGAAGCGCAGCTCCCGCCGCACGGTGAACAGCGACGCGCCACCAGCCTGTTGGAGGCCAGAGACGGTCGGGCGGAGCGCGTAGGTGAAGGTGTGGTCGGACGCCACCTCCAGTGCGTCGGTCCCCACCTCGGCGTACCGCAGCGTGCCCCGGACGCGGACCTCGGGAGCGGGGGTGGCCGCGGCCGGGTCGAACCGCACGAGCCAGCCCGTCGCGGCGTGCTGCCCGTCGTCGTACGGCTCGGTCATGCTCCGCTCGAACTGGGCCATCTGGTCCGGGTCGAGCAGTGACTCCACCGGCCGGACCGTGTTCCCACCGAGGACGTCCGGGTCGAGCGAGGAGGCGACCAGGTAGTTCTTGACGGTGGCCAGGGCGGCGACCACCTGGCTCTCCGAGAAGTTGTCCGTCCGCCGGGCCACCGGCGGACGGATTCCCTGGGCACCCGTCGGGTAGTCGGCGGCGGGGCTGCTCGCGAACAGGCCGGCCGGTGTGCCCGGGGGCACGGCGCCGCGCGGCGCCAGCGGGACGAAGATCATCCGCAGCGGCTCCGCCCGTCTGCCGGCGGGGGCCTGGTAGGGGTGGCGGAAGCCCATGAAGACGGCCGTGCCGAAGGCCAGGGCGATCAGGATGACCAGGGCGAGCGCCGCCCGGGAGCCGGTGCGCACGGCCCGGCCGGGCAGGCTCCGTACGGCGCGGGCGTGCTCCCCCATCCGCTCCTGCGCGGAGAACTCCTGGAGCCGGGCGGCCCGGACGAAGGATTCGTCGAAGACGAGCGACCGGTACTCGTCCTCGCCGCCGCTCGCGTTGTTCTCCGCCGGGCCTTCGGAGGGATCTCCGTGGTCTGCCATACCGTCTCCCGACTCCCACGTCACCGACCGGAGGCCGGTGCGGTGCGCCCCCGTCTCGGCCGGCGGCCTGGGCGGGGCCCTGCCCGTGATGCGGGAGCATGCGCGGGCAAGTGAGGAGCCCCCTCTTCGAGCAGGTGAGGGGTCATACCTTGAGAGTAGGTCGATTACGGCGAACGTAAACGCGGAGGCGGGCGGAGAACCGCCGCGTTGATACCCGGGCAGGCGGGACGGGCCGGGGTCGCGGGGCCTGCGGGACGGCCTCGTCAGGGCGTGCGCGGGGCCATGGAGACCACCGGGCGGAGGTAGCTGCCCGGGGCGGACGGGACCAGGGACGGAACCACCGAGGGCGCCGGGGCGCTGTCCACCCCGGTGGTGGCGGGTGGCGGGACCTGGTCCTGCCGGTCGCCCGAGGTGTTGCGGTAGACGGCGCTGAAGGCCAGCGCGACCATGCCGACGCCCATCACCAGGGCGAGCAGCCAGGCCACCGGCCGGTGCCAGCGGGCCGCTCCCCGGTAGGGACGCAGCGCGCCGCCGTGGCGCCCGTAGGGGCCGTTGTCGTAGGAGTCGTCGCCGTCCATGCCGGGGAGGTCGTCGTAGGCGCTCCCTCGGCCGTAACCGGCGCCCGGCCCGTAGCCGTCGTCGTACAGCTCGTCGTCCAGCGGTCTGCCGCCGGACCTGGCCCGGAAGGCCTCCGCATCGGCGCGTGCCTCCGCGGCCGCCGACAGCCGCTCGACAGCGGTCGGTTCATGGAACGCGGCGGCCTGTACGAAGTCCTCGTCGAACACCACGGAGGCGAAGTTCTCGTCCGCGCCCCCGCGGTCGTCGTCGGGCTCCCAGCCGTTCGGGAACGGCCTGCCCCCCACGTCGTCCGGCACGGCTTCAGCCTAGCCTCGGCGGGTCGTTTTGGGCAGGGAGACCGCACATCCGGCGCATCTTGAGCTCACCTCACGTGGCCGTCGCCGGTCACGATGTACTTCGTCGAGGTCAGCTCCGGCAGCCCCATCGGGCCCCTGGCGTGCAGCTTCTGGGTGGAGATTCCGATCTCGGCGCCGAAGCCGAACTGACCGCCGTCGGTGAAGCGCGTCGAGGCGTTCACGGTCACCGTCGTCGAATCCACCAACTGGGTGAAACGGCGGGCAGCGGCCTGCGAGGTGGTCACGATCGCCTCGGTGTGACCGGACGACCAGAGCCGGATGTGTGCCACGGCCGCGTCCAGCGACTCCACGACGGCGGCCGCGATGTCGTACGAGAGGTACTCGGTCTCCCAGTCCTCCGGCGTCGCCGCCACCACGGTGGCCTTGGACCCCTCGGCGTACTCCATGACCCGCTCGTCACCGTGCACGGTCACACCAGCCTCGGCCAGGGCGTCCAGGGCCCTCGGCAGGAAGGCCCCGGCGATGTCCTTGTGGACCAGGAGCGTCTCGGCGGCGTTGCAGACGCTCGGGCGCTGCGCCTTGGAGTTGACCAGGATGTCGACGGCCATGTCGAGGTCGGTCCGCGCGTCCACGTACACATGGCAGTTGCCGGTACCGGTCTCGATCACCGGGACGGTGGACTCCTCGACGACGGTGCGGATCAGGGAGGCGCCGCCGCGCGGGATGAGGACGTCGACCAGGCCGCGGGCCCGCATGAGCTCCCGTACCGAGTCGCGGTTCTCGCCCGGCACCAGCTGGACCGCGTCGGCCGGCAGTCCGGAGCCGCCGACCGCGTCGCGCAGGACGCGGACCAGCGCCTTGTTGGACGCGTGGGCGGAGGACGAGCCGCGCAGCAGGACCGCGTTGCCCGACTTCAGGCAGAGGGCCGCCGCGTCCACCGTCACATTGGGCCGGGCCTCGTAGATGATTCCGACGACGCCGAGCGGCACCCGGACCTGGCGCAGGTCGATGCCGTTGGGCAGCGTCGAGCCGCGCACCACCTCACCGACCGGGTCGGGCAGCGCCGCCACGTCCCGCACGTCGGCGGCGATGGCGCGGATCCGCTCGGGGGTGAGGGTGAGCCGGTCGACGACCGACTCGCTGGTACCGGCCTCGCGGGCGCGCGCCACGTCCTGCGCGTTGGCCGCGATGATGTCGCTCGTCCGTACCTCAAGCGCGTCCGCGATCGCCAGCAGCGCGTCGTCCTTCGCCGAGCGCGGAAGCGGCGCGATATCGGCGGCCGCGGCGCGTGCGCGGTAGGCGGCCCGGGCGACCGGGGACATGTTGTCGTACGGCGAAAGCGTGGTCATGCCCGCAGAGTAGTGCGCACACTGCGGGCATCCGTCACGTATCCCGTGATGCGAGACGGCCGCCGCCCGCCGCGGCTGCCGGGTCAGTAGGGGTGCACACCGACCGGGGCCGCCGGGGGCGGCCCGTATCCCTCGGCGATGCGCTGGTGGTACGTCTCGCGGTCGATGACCTCCAGGCCGACGATCTCCCACGGAGGCAGTCCGGCGCTGGAACGGTGCTCACCCCACAGCCTCAGGGCGACCGCCGCCGCGTCGTGCAGATCGCGCGCCTCTTCCCAGTACCGGATCTCCGCGTGGTCGTTGGCGTATCTGCTCGTCAGCAGGAAGGGGTGGTCGTGCGCGAGCTGTTCGAGGCCGCGTCTGACCTCCTTCAGCGAAATCTCAGTACCTGAGACGCAGAGCGTGATGTGCCACAGCTTCGACGGAGTGAGTTCCTGGCCCACCGCCGTCTGTTCGGCCCCGGCCGGCCGCTCGTCCCTCCGGTCCGCGGACCTCCTCCCGTCGAAATCGGCACCTGCTCCGACGCTGGTCAGGGCGCGGCCACCCGTTCCTCGGGGCGGCGCCCCCGGGCGCGCTCGTCTCACCGGCGGCCTCCTGTGAATGTGTTGCTGAGCGGTGTACCCCGCAGTGTCCCTGCTACAAAGTGGACCAGTCCGCGGCCCGGCGTGGGGCGGTTTTCGTGAAGGTCTCTGCCCGAAGGCTGGACTTTCAGCCGTTTCAGGGGTTCGTCAGCCGTGCAGAACTACAAGATCGTCCCTGTGTACGACCTCGCGCTCATAGGCGGGCCCCAGTTCGCGTGCCAGATCGCGGGTGGAGCGGCCGAGGAGCTGCGGGATCTCCTTCGCGTCGAAGTTGACGAGCCCGCGGGCCACCGGCCGGCCGCGCAGATCGCGCAGCTCCACCGGGTCGCCCGCGGCGAACTCGCCCTCGACCGAGGCGATCCCGGCCGGCAGCAGCGAGCTGTGGCGCTCGACGACCGCCTGCACGGCACCGTCGTCCAGGGTCAGCGCGCCCTGCGGGGTGGAGGCGTGGGCCAGCCACAGCAGCCGGTCCGCGCTGCGGCGTCCGGTGCGGTGGAAGTACGTACCGGTATCGCGGCCGGCCAGCGCGTCCGCGGCGTGGCTGGCCGAGGTCAGCACGACCGGGACGCCCGCGGCGGTGGCGATCCTGGCAGCCTCGACCTTGGTGACCATGCCGCCGGTCCCGACGCCCGCCTTGCCCGCGCTGCCGATGCTGACCCCGGCCAGGTCGGCGGGGCCGGTGATCTCCGCGATGCGGGTGGTGCCGGGGATGCTCGGGTCGCCGTCGTAGAGGCCGTCCACGTCCGAGAGGAGGATCAGCAGGTCGGCGCGGACCAGGTGGGCGACGAGCGCGGCGAGCCGGTCGTTGTCGCCGAACCGGATCTCGTCGGTGGCGACCGTGTCGTTCTCGTTGACGATCGGCAGCGCGCCCATGTCCAGGAGCTGGTCCAGGGTGCGGTAGGCGTTGCGGTAGTGGGCGCGGCGGCTGGTGTCGTTGCTGGTGAGCAGGACCTGGCCGACACGTACGCCGTAGCGGGCGAAGGAGGCGGTGTAGCGGGCGACGAGCAGCCCCTGGCCGACGCTGGCTGCGGCCTGCTGCCTGGCCAGGTCCTTCGGCCTGCGGTGCAGGCCGAGCGGGGCGAGTCCGGCCGCGATGGCGCCGCTGGAGACCAGGACGACCTCCCGCTCACCGCCGCCACGCACCTTGGCGAGCACGTCGACGAGGGCGTCGACGCGGTCCGCGTCGAGGCCGCCGGCGGCGGTCGTGAGGGAGGAGGAACCGACCTTGACGACGATCCTGCGGGCCTCCGTGACGCCCTGCCTTGCCCCTGACACGCGTATCCCCCGTGGTTCGGCCTCGATCGGAATCCGCAATCTACGCGAGCGCCGGAATCGGTGCGTGGGCGTTCCGCCCCGTGGACCCCGGTTCATCCTGATCCGTTCCACTCCGTGTCCGGAATGCCCCGCTTCTCGTTGCAGCGGTTGTCGGCAGCACTGCCGACGGATTCGGAAACACCAGTAACTCCAGTAACTCCAGGAACTTCAGGAACAAGGACGTGATCGCATGCGCCAGCTCTCCATTCCAGGGGCCTGGGTGCACGAGCCCCAGGTCCTCACGGACGGCCGCGGCAGCTTCCACGAGTGGTTCAGGGCCTCGGATCTCGATGCGGCGCAGGGGCACACGCTGGGGCTCGCGCAGGCCAACTTCTCCAGTTCCGCCCGGGGCACGCTGCGCGGGATCCACTTCGCCGATGTGCCGCCGGGCCAGGCGAAGTACGTGAAGTGCGTGCGCGGCGCGGTGCTCGACGTGATCGTGGACATCCGGGCCGGCTCGCCCACGTACAAGCGGTGGGAGGGGGTGCGTCTCGACGACAGCGGCCACCGGGCGGTCTACCTCGCGGAGGGGCTCGGCCATGCGTTCATGGCGCTGACGGACGACGCGTGCGTCCTCTATCTCTGCTCGGAGGGTTACGCGCCCGCGCGTGAGCACGGCATCGACCCGCTCGATCCGGAGCTGGCCATCGACTGGCCGCTGGACGTCGCCCCGTTGCTGTCCGGGAAGGACGCGGCGGCCCCTTCGCTGGCCGAGGCCGAGGAGCAGGGGCTGCTTCCCTCGTACGCGCAGTGCGAGGCGTACTACGCGCGGCTGCGGACGGCCGGTCCGCTGCCCGCCGGACCGCGGGCTGGCGCCGGACCGGTGCTCAGCAGGGCCGGGGGCTGATCAGCAGCGGGGCCCGGCCGCCACTCAGGCCCGGCCGCGACTCCGGGGCGTTCCGCGGCGAGCAACGCCGGGAACGCCTCGCCCAGGGCGGTGCGCCAGTCCCGGATCGGCTCGATGCCGGCCGCCTCGAAGTGGCTCTGCGCGAGCACGCTGAACGCCGGGCGCGGGGCGGGCCGGACGAAGGCCTCGCTGGTGGCCGGGCGGACCCGGGCGGGGTCGGCGCCGAGCAGCCGGAAGATCTCCTGGGTGAAGCCGAACCAGGTCGTGTCGCCGCCGCTGGTGCCGTGGTAGACGCCCGCCGGGGCGGTGCCCGCCAGCGCGGCCCGGCCGAGCCGGACCAGCCGGGCCGCCAGGTCGACGGTCCAGGTGGGCTGGCCGCGCTGGTCGTCCACCACGTCGAGGGTCTCCTTCGCGCCCTCCAGCCTGATCATCGTCCGGACGAAGTTGCCGCCACCGGCCCCGTAGAGCCAGGCCGTGCGGACCACGTAACCGGTCTCCGGGAGGGTCTCCAGGACGGCGCGTTCGCCCGCGAGTTTGGTGCGTCCGTAGGCGCTGCGCGGGCCGGTGGGGGCGTCCTCCCCGTACGGCCGGGCGCCGTCCCCGGCGAACACGTAGTCGGTCGAGACGTGGAGCAGGACGGCACCGTGGTCCAGGCAGGCCCGCGCGAGGACCGCGGGCCCCGTGCCGTTGACCCGCAGCGCGGCGTCCTCCTGGCTCTCGGCGTCGTCGACGGCGGTCCAGGCGGCGCAGTTCACCACGACCGCGGGGCGGTGGGCGGCGAACGCCTCCCGGACGCGGTCAGGGTCTGCGATGTCCAGGGCCTCGCGGTCCGTCGCGACGGCGGTGACGTCCTCCTGGGCGAGGGCCGCCAGCAGGTCCTGTGCCAGCATTCCGGCCGCTCCGGTGACCAGCCAGACCGGGCTCACAGCGCCGCCCTCTCCTTGAGCGGCTCCCACCAGGCGCTGTTCTCGCGGTACCACCGCACGGTCTCCGCGAGGCCTCTGCGGAAGTCCTTGCCCGGTTCGTACCCCAGCTCCTCGCGGATCTTGGTGCAGTCCACCGAGTAGCGCCGGTCGTGGCCCTTGCGGTCCTCGACATAGGTGACGTCCGCGTCCCAGTCGGCGCCGCAGGCCTCCAGCAGCAGTCCGGTGAGTTCCTTGTTGGACAGCTCGGTGCCGCCGCCGATGTTGTAGACCTCGCCCGCCCGTCCCCGGGTGCGGACGAGTTCGATGCCCTGGACGTGGTCGTCGATGTGCAGCCAGTCGCGGACGTGGGCGCCGTCGCCGTACAGCGGTACCGGGCGGCCCTCCAGGAGGTTGGTGACGAAGAGCGGGATGACCTTCTCGGGGAAGTGGTGGTGCCCGTAGTTGTTGGAGCAGCGGGTCACCCGCACGTCGAGCCCGTGGGTGCGGTGGTACGAGAGCGCGATCAGGTCGCTCGACGCCTTGGAGGCGGAGTAAGGGGAGTTGGGGGCGAGGGGTTCGCTCTCGGTCCAGGAGCCCTCGTCGATCGATCCGTAGACCTCGTCGGTGGAGATGTGCACGAAGGTCCGGACGCCCGCCAGGTGTGCGGCGTGGACGAGGGTGTGGGTTCCCACGACGTTGGTACGGACGAAGGCGGCGCCGCCGTCGATGGAGCGGTCCACATGTGATTCGGCGGCGAAGTGCACCACCTGGTCGTGCCCGGCCGTCAGGCCGCCGACCAGCTCCGCGTCGCAGATGTCGCCCCGCACGAACGAGAAGCCGGGATGGTCGCGGACGTCGTCGAGGTTGGCCGGGTTGCCCGCGTAGGTGAGCTTGTCGAGCACCGTGACGGCCACGTCGCCCGGTCCGTCCGGGCCCAGGAGTGTGCGGACGTAGTGCGAGCCGATGAAGCCGGCGCCGCCGGTCACCAGGATGTGGGTCGTCATGAGGAGATCTGCACCTTGCTGTGGTCGCCGAGGACGAGACGGTGGGCGGAGGGGCTCCGGGGCGCGGGGGTCACCTCGACCTCGTGGCCGATGAGGGAGGCCTCCACGCGGCGGACGCCGTCGATCGAGGCGCCCCGCAGGACGATGGAGTACTCGATCTCGCTGTCCTCGATCCGGCAATCCTGGGCCACCGAGGTGAACGGTCCGACGTAGGCGTCGCTGATCACCGAGCGGGCGCCGATGATGGCGGGTCCGACGATCCGGCTGCGGGTGACCCGGGCACCCTGCTCGATCCGCACCCGGCCGATGATCTCGCTCTCGTCGTCCACGTGGGCACCCTCGGTGGACGGTTCGACGCTCTCCAGCACGGTCCGGTTGACCTCCAGCATGTCGGTGACGTTGCCGGTGTCCTTCCAGTACCCGCGGATCATGGTGGAGCGGACGTCGCGCTCCTGGTCGATCAGCCACTGGATGGCGTGGGTGATCTCCAGTTCGCCGCGCCAGGACGGGCGGATGGAGCGGACCGCCTCGTGGATGGCCCGGGTGAAGAGGTAGACGCCGACGAGCGCCAGATCGCTCTTGGGCTCCCTGGGCTTCTCCTCCAGGGCCACCACCCTGCCGTCCCCGTCCAGCTCCGCGACGCCGAACGACGTCGGGTCGGGTACCTGGGTCAGCAGGATCTGGGCGTCGGGCCGGTCCGCCCGGAATGCCTCGACCAGGCCGGCGATCCCGCCGATGATGAAGTTGTCCCCGAGGTACATGACGAAGTCCTCGTCACCGAGGAAGCGCTGCGCGATCAGGACCGCGTGGGCGAGGCCGAGCGGTTCGGACTGCGGGATGTAGGTGACGTCGATGCCGAACCGGGAGCCGTCGCCGACCGCCGCGCGGATCTCCTCCTCCGTGTCGCCCACGATGATGCCGACCTCGGTGATGCCCGCTTCCGCGATGGCCTCCAGGCCGTAGAACAGCACAGGTTTGTTCGCCACCGGGACCAGCTGTTTGGCCGAGGTGTGGGTGATGGGACGGAGCCGGGTGCCTGCCCCACCGGAAAGTACGAGAGCCTTCACTGTTTCTGCCCCCACGATGAGATGGCGGTCCTGTCGCAGCTGCGACCTGTCGGGCGACCTTACTTAGATTCGCTCCCCCATCTATGGCAAAACGGCTCTCGCAGCCCATTACCGACACATCCGGACGAAAAGCTGCGGAAACCCGTAACCGCGGGCCACCTTCCACGCCGACTCGGCTCCTGGACGCGGAAACACATGCCACCAAGTCGAACTGAATGCCGAATGCATCGGTTCCCGGGACCGGCCGCGGTCTCCCGGCGGCCGACGGCGCGTGATCCACACTTCCGAGGACACATCACGCCAATTCGCGATCCTCGGAACGGGTTGTGCCCGTCCGCTCGACTCTCACGAACCTTTCACACCCGTCTCATGAACGGACGAGGCGCCCTCCATATCGTGGCCCCCTGAACCCCCACGCCACCCATGCCCACCGGGCGGCCGGTCCGGGACCGGTCCGCCCGGCCCCACCCACACGCCGATGCGGCCCCACCGCGCACGCGAGCGCTCGCGCTCTTTGGAGTCCCCCAGTGCAACCACTCCCCCCGCTCCTGCGGTACGCCGCGCACGCCCTCCCCCTCGCCGTGCTGGCCGTCTCCTTCGCCGCCCAGGCAGCCGCGGCCGCTGTCCCGCATCTCGCGCTGCTGGTCACCGCGACGGCCGCCAACCTGCTGGCCGAGGCCGCCCTGCACCGGTGGCGTCCCGGCCAGGTCTCGCTGCTCGCCAAGGTCAGGGCCGACGTCATGGTGCGGCGGCTGACCTGCGACTTCCTGCTGCTCGTGGGGCTGCTCCGGCTGGGCGGCGACCACCGCGACACGGTCTACCTCCCGCTCGTCCTCGGACTGCTCCTCTTCTACGCGCTCCACTTCGTCGGTCACGCGGCGGCGATCCGGGTGCGCGCAGCGCGGACCCTGCCGCTGCTCACCCGCAATATCGACGCCTCCGCCCTGGGCATCACCCCGGCGCCCCCGGCCCTGCTGATGCGCCGGCACGGGCCGCGGCTGCTGCTGTTCGGGCTGCCCGCGACCGCGGGCCTGCTGGTGACGGCGGCGAGCGACGAGCCGGAGTTCGCCGCTGCGGGCATCGCGCTGTCGACCGTCCTCGCCGCCGTCTCACTGGCCCGGCTGGTGTGGTGTCTGGTCCGGCGCCGCCCCGCGTCGACCCAGGAGGTGCTGGACTGGTTCGACGGCTGGCTCGCGGACTACCGGCCGACCGTCGGCATGTACTTCTCCGGCGGCGTCTCGTCCGCGTACCAGGCCAACATGTGGCTCGACGCGCTGTCCGGACTCGACGGCCGCCCGGTGATCGTGCTGCGCGAGCGCTTCATGATGCAGCGCATCGGCGCCACGGACATCCCCATCGTGTGCATCCCCAAGGTCTCCCAGCTGCTCCGTCTTGAGCACTCGGCCCTGAAGCTGCTGATCCACCCCGCGAACTCCGGGAAGACCTCGCAGATCCTGCGGATCCCGTCGATCAAGCACGCCTTCGTCAACCACGGCGAGAGCGACAAGCTCTCCAGCTGCAACCCGTACGCGAAGGCGTACGACGAGGTGTGGGTCGCCGGACCGGCGGCGCGCGAACGCTATGCGCTGGCCGACGTCGGCGTCGAGGACCGCGACGTGGTGGAGATCGGCCGCCCCCAGCTCGCCCCGATC
>CBRG010000359.1 GCA_000470535.1 Streptomyces sp. AW19M42 | reverse complement strand
CCCCCGCCGGCCCCCCCCGCCTGCGGCGTATGCGGAGCGTTCTCATCCGTCTCGGCATCGCGGTCGGCCTGACCGGCGCGTACGTCGTCACCGCCGTCAGCCCCACCCCCACCGCCCAGCTCGGCTCCTCCGGCGGCTCCGGGGGCGGCGGCTTCCGCGGCGGCATGATGGCGGCGGCGGCCCCGGTCGGCAGAGCGCCGCCAAGTCTCTCGGCATCGCGCTGACCGCGCCCGTCGCCCTCGCCGTGGCGGGCGGGCTGATCGCGGGCGCCTTCGGCGGCTGGCGCGCCTCCAGGCTGCGCCCCGCGTCCGAGCGGCGCGGAAGAGCCCGCGGAGGCGCTCGACTCGGTCGGCCTGGGTGAGCGCCTCAGCCACCTCCCCGGCGAGATCATGGAGGTGCTGGAGACCATGTGGAAGAGCACGGACTCAGCTCCGGCATGGTCACCCATGACAGTGCGTCGCCCGCCGTGCACCGCGGCTCGCGACCATCCGCAAGGGCGAGGTCACCATCACGGAGAACGCGGCGGCGTGAACGTCCCGCACGCGTAGGGCTGTCACGGCACGCTGTTGTGGCCGAAACCGCCGTACCGCCGCCCGCACCGGGGTTCGCGGGCGGCGGTACGGGTTCACGCCACGGTCTCAGGCGGCCCGTCCGGCGGCCCGTCCGGCGGCGGCCCGGCGGTTCGCGGCGAGATCGCTCCGGCGCACCTGACGCACCCCGGCCGGATCGGCGTACGGCTCCGCGTACGGATCGCCCTCCTCGCAGCCGCGCGGAGCGGGCCCGTGGCCGTCGTCCGCACGGGCGAGATGGGCGCGCAGCCCGTACCAGGGCTGGAGCGGCAGCCAGCACAGGCCGTGCAGCCAGCGCCGCACGAGCTGCCCCGGCCCCGGGCGGCCGCCGTCCGGCAGGCTCACGACCCGGATGCCCATGATCAGTTTTCCGGCTCCGGCTCCGACCAGCGCGGTGAGCACGACCTGGTTGAGGAAGGAGAGGGCGAGCACCGGCCCGAGCAGCAGGGCGACGTCCCCGGTCAGGGGAGCCGTGTCCACGTGGGGCCGGGCCAGTAACCCGGCGGTGACCAGGCAGAGGTAGCAGTCGAGGCCCACCGCGAGATAGCGGCGCGTCTCCCCGGCCCGGGGTGGTGTGCGGTACCCCGCCCCCGCTGTCCTGCCGGGTATGTGAGGGGGCCGCGCTGGGCCGTATCCGGACAGCGGGTGTCGGGCCAACGCCGTTGACCGGTAAGGCTGGTGAGGGCCCTGCGCCCGGTGGGTCCCCCGCGATGTCTTCATGGCGGCATCATGTCTGATCCTCCGTCACCACGGGCCGGACCACGCAGTGCGCTCCCCTTACCTCCGGGGTAATCGACGCTTCCCGCCGCCCCCGGCAGCATGGTGTGCACCAGCGGACGAGGACCGGAGGACGAGACCATGACCGCGTACGCGATCGCTCATCTGCAGCCCGACAGTCTCCCCAACGAGGAGGTGATCGACTACATCGACGGAATCCAGTCGACGATGGATCCGCACGGGGGCCGCTTCCTGGTGCACGTGACGCCGGTCGAGGTGATGGAGGGCGACTGGCCGGGCGCCGTGGTGGTCCTGGAGTTCCCTACGATCGAGGCCGCCCGCACCTGGTACGCCTCGCCCGCCTATCAGGAGCTGGCCCCGCTGCGGACCAGGAACATCCCCGGTGACCTGGTGCTCGTGGACGGCGTCGCACCGGACTACGACCCCAGGGCGACCGCCGCCGCCCTGCGCGCCGGATCGGGGGTGCGAGTACTGAGGGCCGCCCACCCGGGCCTCACAGTGTCGGCCGGCGCACTGTGAGGTTCACCACCTGAGCCCCGCGACCCGGTCGTTCCGCCCGGAACCGGCCCGGGGCGAGGCTTCCGCGGTCGGCCCGTGCCCGGCCGGGCGGATTCACCATGTGGATGGCATGGAGGATTCGGCGGTCCCACTGGGAGACTCGTTAGGCCACAACGGTCCTGTACGTCGCAGTCGTGAGCGCGTGGTACGCGCGTTGTCCGGGCGACGCCCTCAATGGGGAGGGGGGCCTGGTGCCCTCCGGGACGGGGGTACCTTCGCGATGAGCCGATCCATGGAAGGTCTTGATCAGATGACGGCCACCCCTGACTCCGCAATCCCGCACGCCTTCGAGAACCGCGTCATTGAGCCGCTGTACGCGGAGATCCTCCGCCGCAACCAGGGCGAGAAGGAGTTCCACCAGGCGGTACGGGAGGTGCTCGAAACGCTCGGCCCGGTGCTGGCCCAGCGGCCGGAGTTCGTGGACGCCCGGATCATCGAGCGCATAACGGAGCCGGAGCGCCAGCTCATCTTCCGGGTGCCGTGGTCGGACGACTCGGGCGACATCCACGTCAACCGGGGCTTCCGGGTCGAGTTCTCCAGCTCGCTCGGCCCGTACAAGGGCGGACTGCGCTTCCACCCCTCGGTCAACCTCGGCATCGTGAAGTTCCTCGGCTTCGAGCAGATCTTCAAGAATGCCCTCACCGGCATGCCCATCGGCGGCGGCAAGGGCGGCTCGGACTTCGACCCGAAGGGCCGCTCGGACGCCGAGATCATGCGGTTCTGCCAGTCGTTCATGACCGAACTCCACCGCCACCTGGGCGAGTACACCGACGTACCGGCCGGGGACATCGGCGTGGGCGGCCGCGAGATCGGCTACCTCTTCGGCCAGTACAAGCGGATCACCAACCGCTTCGAGTCCGGTGTCCTCACCGGAAAGGGCCTCGGCTGGGGCGGCGCCCTGGTGCGTACGGAGGCGACCGGCTACGGCTGCGTCCTGTTCACCGCCGAGATGCTCCGCAGCCGAGGCGAGTCCCTCGACGGCCAGCGCATCGCCGTCTCCGGCTCGGGCAACGTCGCGATCTACGCGATCGAGAAGGCCCAGCAGCTCGGCGCCACCGTGGTCACCTGCTCCGACTCCGACGGCTACGTCGTCGACGAGAAGGGCATCGACCTCGCCCTGCTCAAGGAGATCAAGGAGGCCGGCCGCGGCCGCGTCGCCGAGTACGCGGAACGCCGCGCCGAGGCCGTGTTCGTACCCGGCACCGGCGTCTGGAACGTCCCCTGCGACGTGGCCCTGCCCTGCGCCACACAGAACGAACTCCACGAGGCCGACGCGCTGACCCTCGTACGCAACGGCGTGAAGGCCGTCGCGGAGGGCGCCAACATGCCCACCACCCCCGAGGCCGTCCGCGTCCTCCACGAGGCGGGCGTGGCCTTCGCCCCCGGCAAGGCGGCCAACGCGGGCGGCGTCGCCACCAGCGCCCTGGAGATGCAGCAGAACGCCTCGCGGGACTCCTGGACGTTCTCCCACACGGAGGAGCGCCTCGCGGAGATCATGCGTCACATCCACGACTCCTGCTACACGACGGCGGAGCGCTACGGCCGCCCCGGCAACTACGTGGTCGGCGCCAACATCGCCGGCTTCGAGCTGGTCGCGGACGCGATGCTGGCGCAGGGTCTGATCTGACCGCCTCCCTACGCACCCGGGGCCGGGTGCGCTTGACGCATTGCTGAGACTGTGACGGTACGCGAGGCCCGCACCCACCTGGCCGAGGTCATTGACCGGGCCGAGGCCGGCAAGACCACGGTGGTGACCCGCAACGGCAAGCGAGTCGCCGCGCTCGTCCCGATAGACGTACTCGACGCACTGGACGCGGCAGCCGACGAATTGGCCGCGCGCGAAGCGGAGGCACACCGCGAGGACCCCACCGTCAGCATGGGGGAGCTCCTCGCGGATCTCTTCGAGGGCGGGACTTCGGCAGCGTGAAGTATGCCTTCCGCTTCACCGCTCACGCCCAGCGCCAGCTGCGCTCGATCGACCGGCAGGACGCGCTCCGTATTCTGACCGCCATCACGCCGCTCGGTGACGACCCCTGGCGGGAAGACGCCGATGTCAAGAAGCTGTCGGGCCACGACGGTCTCTACCGTGTGGGCGCGGGAGAGTTCCGGGTGGTCTACGAGGTTCGGGGCGACGTGCTGGTCATCCTCGTCCTCCACCTCGGCCACCGGAGCGATGCCTACGGGAAACTCTGAGGGGCTTGCCGGCTTATGCAGGGCGAGTGAGAACGGATCCCGTGCTTACGACCGGGGCAGCAGCGGTCACGCCGCGCAGCCGGGTCGCCCGACAACCATGCCGGGGACCAAGGCCACGATCCCACACTTCGGCGCAGACATCCGGTGTCGGGAGGCCTGTCACCCTCCAGCGGGAGCGACGCCCACGGGGCACGAGACGCCCGTCCCGCCGATTCCGCAGTAGCCGGCCGGGTTCTTGTCCAGGTACTGCTGGTGGGCTCCTTCCGCCGGCCAGAAGGGGCGGCCCTCCGCGGGCAGGATCTCCGTGGTGATCTCGCCGTGGCCGGAGCCGGTGAGGACCTTCTGGTAGGCCTCGCGGGACGCCTTCACGGCCGCTTTCTGGGCGGGGGAGTGGGTGTAGACCGCGGAGCGGTACTGGGTGCCCACGTCGTTGCCCTGGCGAAAGCCCTGGGTGGGGTTGTGGGACTCCCAGAAGAGCTTCAGCAACTCGGGGTACGTGACCACCTTCGGGTCGTACACGACGCGGACTGCCTCCGTGTGGCCGGTCAGGCCGGAGCAGACCTCTTCGTACGCGGGGTTCTCCGTGTAGCCGCCCTGGTAACCCACGAGCGTCGTCCAGACGCCGTCCGTCTGCCAGAACTTGCGCTCGGCGCCCCAGAAACAGCCCATCGCGAAGTCCGCGACCTCCAGGCCGTCCGGGTACGGGCCCAGCAGGGCGTTGCCCAGGACCGTGTGGCGGGACGGGACGGTGAATTCGGGGGTGGGGCGGCCGCGCAGTGCCTCCTGCGGAGTGGGGAGCTGCGGGGTACGGCGGTGCAGGAACATGCGGGGGCTCCTCATGGGTCGGCGTGCTGTCCGTACAACGCGCCGGGACCGCCGTGGATTCCGCCGCCGCTTCCGCGGCCCGGTCAGCGGCGGGGCGTGCCGTTGTCGGACTCGGTGTCCTCGACGTAGGCGGCGGTCCGCTTGCGGGCCTTGAACCAGAGGTAGAGGCCGAGGCCGATCAGGATCAGGGGTATCAGTCGGGCCATGAGGTGTACCGGTCCCATCAGTGAGCAGGCCGCGCGGTGGGCGCCTTGTCGGTGCCCACCGTCGCACACCGTCGGATGACGGAGGGCCGGGAGGCTGTCCCGTTACCGGGGCAGCGTCGCCGGGCTGCCGCCGTTCGCCTCGTAGCCGGCCACCGCCAGCGCGCGGTACACGGTGTACTCGGCGGCCGGGTCCGAGCTCTCCGACCACGGCAGCGCGCCCACGTGCCCGTCGAGGTGGACGAACTGGTTCATCGCCTCCGACCAGCGCTCCATCCGGACCAGGAACAGCACCAGGAGGTGGCGGACGTGGGCCGCCATCGGGTCGTCGGCGCGGGCCGCGTGGACCGCGAACAGGGCGCCCTCGACCGCCTTGGTCACCGCCTGGCTCTGGTAGAGGCTTCGCACCATGTTGACCTCGGGCAGGTGCTCGTACAGCGCGAAGAGCGGCAGCGCGGCCAGCAGCGAACCCTGCGGGGCGCGGGCGGCCGCCGCGGTGGCGAAGCGGTCGGCCTCCTCGCGGGAACCGTGCCACTTCTCGCACCAGAAGTGCAGCGCCGCGATGTGCGCGCCCATGTGCGCGGGCGCCCGGTCGATGATCTTCGCCCAGAGCTGGTCGAACTCCTCGTGGGAGTAGCCGAGCCCACGTGCCGCCGCCAGCTCCACCAGGTACGGCACGGGGTCGCCCGGGGCCAGCAGGGCCGCCTCGCCGACGACCGTACGGGCCTCCTCCAGGATGATCCGGAAGTCGTCCGTACCAACGGTGGACGAACGCCAGGCCTGCTGGACCAGGAACTCGGCGTGCACGGCCGCGCCGCCCGCGTCCTTCGGGGACTCGGCCCGCCACTTGCGCAGCCACGCCCCGCCGACGCCCGGCCGCTGCGCCAGCTCCAGCGAGGCGGCGCCGGCGAACGCCTGCACCCGCTGCCACCGCACCTCGCCCTCCTTCGGCGTCGCGGACAGCAGCTGCGAGGCGGCCCGCCACTCCTGGGTGCCCTGGACGACGTCGAGGACGTCCAGGAGATCCTGGTCGGGGCCCGGCATCCGGATGTCCAGCTCCTCCTGGCGCGCGAAGCCGTAGGTGTCCGGGTCGGCGGCGTCCGGGGAACCGGGCGCCACCTGCCGGATTCCGCCGCGGCGCCGCAGCACGTACGGGCCGGCGACGGCGGCGAGCAGGCACAGCGCGAGCAGGAACCAGAGAATCTCCATGCACCCATTGTCCCCGGACGGCCCGAGTGCTCCGTGAGCGCCCTCGTGACGAACTACGCTCGGCCCCATGAGCGACCAGCACAGCTTCGAAACTCTCGCGATCCACGCGGGGAACACCGCCGATCCCCTCACCGGCGCTGTTGTTCCGCCCATTTACCAGGTCTCCACGTACAAGCAGGACGGCGTGGGCGGGCTGCGCGGCGGCTACGAGTACAGCCGCAGCGCCAACCCGACGCGCACCGCACTGGAGGAGAACCTGGCGGCCCTGGAGGGCGGCCGCCGAGGGCTCGCCTTCGCGTCCGGTCTGGCCGCCGAGGACTGCCTGCTCCGTACGCTGCTGACGCCCGGCGACCACGTGGTCATCCCGAACGACGCCTACGGCGGTACGTTCCGGCTGTTCGCGAAGGTCGCCTCGCGCTGGGGCGTGGAGTTCTCGGTGGCGGACACCTCGGACGTGGCGGCGGTACGGGCCGCGATCCAGCCGCGTACCAAGGCGATCTGGGTGGAGACGCCCTCCAACCCGCTGCTCGGCATCACCGACATCGCGGCCATCGCCGGCGTCGCCCGCTCGGCGGGCGCGCGGCTGGTCGTCGACAACACCTTCGCCAGCCCCTACCTCCAGCAGCCGCTCGCCCTGGGCGCCGATGTCGTGGTGCACTCCACCACCAAGTACATGGGCGGCCACTCGGACGTCGTCGGCGGCGCGCTGATCGTCAACGACCCCGAGCTGTCGGAGGAGCTGGCGTACCACCAGAACGCGATGGGCGCGGTGGCCGGCCCCTTCGACGCCTGGCTGGTGCTGCGCGGCATCAAGACCCTCGCGGTCCGGATGGACCGGCACACCGAGAACGCCACCAAGGTCGCCGACCTGCTGACCCGGCATCCCAAGGTCAGCCACGTCCTGTACCCGGGACTGCCCGAGCACCAGGGGCACGAGATCGCCGCCAAGCAGATGAAGGCGTTCGGCGGCATGGTGTCCTTCCGGGTCGCGGGCGGCGAGCAGGCGGCGGTCGAGGTCTGCAACCGGGCGAAGCTCTTCACGCTCGGTGAGTCCCTCGGCGGCGTCGAGTCGCTGCTGGAGCACCCGGGCCGGATGACACACGCCTCGGCTGCCGGATCACCGCTGGAGGTCCCCGCCGACCTGGTCAGGCTCTCCGTCGGCATCGAGAACGGCGACGACCTGCTGGCCGACCTGACGCAGGCCCTCGGCTGAGTCCGGCTCCCGGCCGGTAGCGGGGCCCCACGCCCCCGGGG
>CBRG010000358.1 GCA_000470535.1 Streptomyces sp. AW19M42 | reverse complement strand
CCCCCGCCAGCACCCAGGCGATGGCGGGGCCGTATCCCAGGCGTCCGGAGAGCCCGAGCGCGGTCGGCAGGGCGGCACCGGCCGCCACGCCCGCGGTGACGAGAGCGGCGAGCAGGACCGTACGCCGGTCGAGCCGCCGCCACTCGGCGGGCGCGGCGTCGGCGGGGCCGGCTGTGTTCGCTGCGTCTGCTGTGTCCGCCGTGTCCGCCGTGCTCATGTGGCGTCCCCGGGGGTGTCCTGGGTGATCCGGGTCAGCCGTTCCGCGAGTTCGGCGGCCAGCTCGTGGTCGAGGCCCTCGATCCGGACGGCGCCCTTGGCCGAGGCGGTGGTGACGGTGACCGTGGCGAGCCGGTAGAGCTGTTCGAGCGGCCCGCGCACCGTGTCCACGGTCTGGATCCGGGACATCGGCGCGATCCGCCACTCCTGCCACAGCGCCCCCGTACGGACGTACACCGCCTCGTCGGTGACCTCCCAGCGGTGGGTGCGGAACCACCAGAGGGGGAGCAGGACGGCGCAGCCCGCGCCGAGGACCGCCAGGACCGCGGCGCAGAGCAGCAACCAGAACCGGGCGGACGCCAGGAACGCGCCCAGCACCGCCAGAACGGCCACCGGGCCGGCGGTCAGCAGCAGCTCCCGGGTCCGCCACCAGCCCACGACCCGCGGGTCCAGCGTGTTGACCGGCGGCCGTAGCCGTACCGTCCCCTCCCTCCTGGGCACGGGTTCAGCGCCCCCTGCGCTCGCGGTACGCGGCGACGAGCGCGGCGGTCGAGCTGTCCAGCTGCTCCGCGCCCTCGCTTCCGGTCCCCTTGTCCCGCGTGAGCACCGGCTCGATCTTCTTGGCGAGGACCTTGCCGAGCTCGACGCCCCACTGGTCGAAGGAGTCGATGTTCCAGATAGCGCCCTGGACGAAGACCTTGTGCTCGTACAGCGCGATCAGCTGGCCGAGCACCGACGGTGTCAGCCGGTCGGCGAGGATCGTCGTCGTCGGGTGGTTGCCCCGGAACGTCTTGTGGGGCACCAGCTCCTCGGGGACTCCCTCGGCACGCACCTCGTCCGGCGTCCTGCCGAAGGCCAGCGCCTGGGTCTGGGCGAAGAAGTTGGCCATCAGCAGGTCGTGCTGGGCGATCAGGCCGGGCAGCAGCCCGTCGACCGGCTCGGAGAAGCCGATGAAGTCGGCCGGGATGACCTTGGTGCCCTGGTGGATCAGCTGGTAGTAGGCGTGCTGCCCGTTGGTGCCGGGGGTGCCCCAGACGACCGGTCCGGTCTGCCAGTCCACCGGATTGCCTTCCCGGTCCACCGACTTGCCGTTGGACTCCATGTCGAGCTGCTGGAGGTACGCGGTAAACTTGGACAGGTAGTGGCTGTAGGGCAGGACCGCGTGCGACTGGGCGTCGAAGAACGCGCCGTACCAGACGCCGAGCAGGCCCAGCAGCAGCGGGGCGTTCTCCTCGGCCGGGGCGGTCCGGAAGTGCTCGTCGACGAGGTGGAAACCGTCGAGCATCTCGCGGAACCGGTCCGGGCCGATCGCGATCATCAGCGAGAGGCCGATGGCGGAGTCGTACGAGTAGCGGCCGCCGACCCAGTCCCAGAACTCGAACATGTTCGCGGTGTCGATACCGAAGTCCGCGACCTTCTCGCCATTGGTCGACAGCGCCACGAAGTGCTTGGCCACCGCGTCCTGACCGGCCCTCAGACCGGTCAGTAGCCAGTCGCGGGCGGAGGTGGCGTTGGTGATCGTCTCGATCGTGGTGAAGGTCTTGGACGCGATGACGAAGAGCGTCTCGGCCGGGTCCAGGTCGCGCACGGCCTCGTGCAGGTCGGCGCCGTCGACGTTGGACACGAAACGGACGGTGAGCGAGCGGTCCGTGAAGGAGCGCAGCGCCTCGTACGCCATCGCGGGGCCGAGGTCGGAGCCGCCGATGCCGATGTTGACGATGTTCTTGATCGGCTTGCCGGTGTGACCGGTCCACTCGCCCGACCTGACGCGCTCCGAGAAGGTGGCCATCTTGTCGAGCACCGCGTGCACCGCGGGCACCACGTTCTCGCCGTCGACCTTGATCACGGCGCCCCGCGGGGCGCGCAGCGCGGTGTGCAGGACGGCGCGGTCCTCGGTGGTGTTGATCTTGTCGCCGCGGAACATGGCGTCCCGCAGGGCGGCCACTCCGGTGGCCCCGGCGAGCTCGCGCAGCAGCCGGAGCGTCTCGTCGGTGACCAGCTGCTTGGAGTAGTCGATGTACAGGTCACCGACGCGCAGTGTGTATCCGGTGCCGCGCTCCGGATCGTCCGCGAACAGTTCGCGCAGGTGGGTCGCCCCGAGCTGCTCACGGTGCTTTCCCAGCGCGGTCCATTCCGGCGTCTGGTTGAGCCTGGTTCGACTTTGTGCGTTCATCCCGGACATCAGCCCATTTCTCCTCGTCACCGCAGTTCCCCGCTGCCCCTCCAACTTAATTGATCAGAGGGGAGGACGGGACAGCGGCGGGCTGCGGCACGGCAGAAGCATTCCGGCCGGACACCCGTGGGGTGTCCGGCCGGTGAACCATCAGATCTCGCCGCGGAGTTTCGCGAGGGCCTCGGCGAGGATCGCCTCGCCGTCCTCGTCGCTGCGCCGCTCGCGCACGTACGCGAGGTGCGTCTTGTACGGCTCGGTGCGCGGCGGGTCGGGCGGGCTGTCGCGGTCCTGGCCGGCCGGGAAACCGCAGCGCGGGCAGTCCCAGGTCTCCGGTACCTGCGCGTCATGGGCGAAGCTCGGCTGCGTCTCGTGCCCGTTCGAGCACCAGAAGGAGATGCGGGCCCGTGGCGCGGACTCGCCGCGCTCGGCCTCCCCCATCGGCCCCGCTCCGACCCGGCTTCCCCGGATCGCGTTGCCACTTGCCACGGTCGTAACTCCCTGCGTGATGGTGCTCGAAGATGCCCCAGTCTACGTAAGGCCCAACGCGCGTCCAGTGAAAGGAGTTACACCCTCACAGGAATCGCGTACGACGGGTCAGCTGTCCAGCTTGATGAGCAGACCAAGCACCACAATGCATGCGAACCAGCCGAGACCGACCACGACGGTGATCCGGTCGAGGTTGCGCTCGGCGACCGAGGAGCCACCGACGGACGACTGCATGCCGCCACCGAACATGTCGGAGAGACCGCCGCCCTTTCCCTTGTGCATCAGCACCAGCAGCATCATCAGCAGGCTGAAGACGATCAGGGCGATCTCGAACGCCAAAATCACGGCTGGTCCCTACTTTCGGAATTTCCTGGACTGCGTATAAGAACAACGGGGGCCGGGAGGCTGAGCCTCCTCGGCCCCCGCAAGGGTACGACGGATCCGCGCTACCGCATACTCACTGGTCGCGGAAGCGGACGATCTTGACGAACTCGTCGGCGTCCAGTGCGGCGCCGCCGATCAGCGCGCCGTCCACATCGGGCTGCGCCATGATCGCGGCGACGTTGCCGGACTTGACCGAGCCGCCGTACTGGATGCGGACCGCGTCGGCCAGCTCCTGCGAGTACAGCTCCGCGAGGCGGCCACGGATCGCACCGCAGACCTCCTGCGCGTCGTCCGGGGTGGCGACCTCGCCGGTGCCGATGGCCCAGACCGGCTCGTAGGCGATCACGATGGACTCGGCCTGCTCGGCCGGCACGTCCTTCAGTGCGCCGTCCAGCTGGGCGAGCGTGTAGGAGACCTGCTCGCCGGCCTTCCGGATGTCCAGGCCCTCGCCGACGCAGAGGATCGGGGTCAGGCCGTGCTTGTACGCGGCCTTCACCTTGGCGTTGCAGACCTCGTCGGTCTCGGCGTGGTACTGGCGGCGCTCGCTGTGGCCGACGGCGACGTAGGTGCACTTCAGCTTGGCGAGCATGGGACCGGAGATCTCACCGGTGTACGCGCCGGAGTCGTGCGCCGAGATGTCCTGGGCGCCGTACTTGATCTTCAGCTTGTCGCCGTCGACCAGCGTCTGCACGGAGCGCAGGTCGGTGAAGGGCGGCAGGACGGCGACCTCGACGGCGTCGTAGTCCTTGTCGGCCAGGGCGAAGGAGAGCTTCTGGACGTGCGCGATGGCCTCAAGGTGGTTGAGGTTCATCTTCCAGTTGCCCGCCATCAGCGGGGTCCGGCCTTGGGCAGTAGCAGTCATGAAAGGTCAGTCCTCCAGTGCGGCGAGGCCGGGAAGCGTCTTGCCCTCAAGGTATTCGAGGCTGGCGCCGCCACCGGTCGAGATGTGTCCGAACGCGTTCTCGTCGAAGCCCAGGATGCGGACCGCGGCGGCAGAGTCGCCACCGCCGACCACGCTGAAGCCGGACGAGTCGACGAGGGCCTGGGCGACCGCCCGGGTGCCCTCGGCGAAATCGGGGTGCTCGAAGACGCCCATGGGGCCGTTCCAGAAGACGGTGGCCGCGTCGGCGAGCTTCGATGCGTAGAGCTTGTTGGTCTCCGGACCGTTGTCCAGCCCCATCTGGCCGGCCGGCATGGCGTCGGCGGCGACGGTGGTGGGGTTGGCCGGGGCCTTGGTCTTGAGGTCGGGGAACGCCGGGGCGACCACGACGTCGACCGGGAGCACGAACTCCACGCCCTTCTCCTCGGCGCGCTTGAGGTACTCCAGCACCACCGGGATCTGGTCCTCCTGGAGCAGCGAGCTGCCGACCTCGTGGCCCTGGGCCTTGAGGAAGGTGTACGCCATGCCGCCGCCGATGAGGATGCGGTCGGCACGCTCCAGGAGGTGGTCGATGACGCCGAGCTTGTCGGAGACCTTGGCGCCGCCGAGCACGACCGCGTAGGGCCGCCGCACGTCGTCGGTGAGCTTCTTCAGGACGCCGACCTCGGTGGCGATCAGGTCGCCGGCCGCGTGCGGCAGCCGGGCCGGGAGGTCGAAGACCGAGGCGTGCTTGCGGTGCACGGCGCCGAAGCCGTCGCCCACGTACACGTCGGCGAGCTCGGCCAGCTGGTCGGCGAACGCGCCGCGCTCGGCGTCGTCCTTCGACGTCTCGCCGGGGTTGAAGCGGAGGTTCTCGATGACGGCGACCTTGCCGTCGGTGAGGGCGGCGACCGTGGCGCGGGCGGACTCACCCACCGTGTCGGTCGCGAAGGCCACGTCGGTCCCGAGCAGCTCACCGAGCCGGGTGGCCGCGGGCGCCAGCGAGAACGCCGGGTCCGGGGCGCCCTTGGGGCGGCCCAGGTGCGAGGCGACGACGACCCGGGCACCGGCCGCGGCCAGCTTCTCCACGGTCGGCTGGACGGCGCGGATGCGACCGTCGTCGGTGATGGTGGTGCCGCTGAGCGGCACGTTGAGGTCGGCGCGGACGAATACGCGCTTGCCGGTGACCCCTTCGGCGAGAAGTTCGTCGATCGTCTTCATCTTCTGCACTCCTTGGAAGGACGAGAGAGCATGCAACGGGGCTCGAACGGCGCTTCGTTGCGCTGTTCGAGCCCCGTGCTCACATCGAGGTGCCTGCCGATTCGAGGGTCAGAGCTGGCTGCCGACGAAGGCGGTCAGGTCGACGAGGCGGTTGGAGTAGCCCCACTCGTTGTCGTACCAGCCGAGGATCTTCACCGTGCTGCCCTCCTGGACCATGGTCAGGGAGGAGTCGAAGGTGCAGGACGACGGGTCGCCGACGATGTCGGAGGACACGATCGGGTCCTCGGTGTACGTCAGGAAGCCCTTGAGGTCGCCGTCGTCGGACGCCTTCTTGAACGCGGCGTTGACCTCGTCCTTGGTGACCTCGCGCTGCAGGGTGACGACGAGGTCGGTGGCGGAACCGGTCGGGACCGGGACACGCATCGCGATGCCGTCGAGCTTGCCCTTGAGCTGCGGGAGGACCAGAGCGGTCGCCTTGGCGGCGCCGGTCGTGGTGGGGATGATGTTCTCGGCGGCGGCGCGGGCGCGACGCAGGTCCGAGTGCGGGAAGTCCAGGATCCGCTGGTCGTTCGTGTACGCGTGGACCGTCGTCATCAGGCCCTTGACGATGCCGAAGTTCTCGTCGAGAACCTTGGCCATCGGCGCCACACAGTTGGTGGTGCAGGAGGCGTTGGAGATGACGTGGTGGTTGGCCGCGTCGTACTTGTCCTGGTTGACGCCCATCACGATGGTGATGTCCTCGTCCTTGGCCGGAGCCGAGATGAGGACCTTCTTCGCGCCGCCCGCGATGTGCTTGGCGGCGTCGGCCTTCTTGGTGAAGATGCCGGTCGACTCGATGACGATGTCGACGCCCAGCTCACCCCAGGGGATGTCCGCCGGGTTGCGCTCCGAGAGCACCTTGATGGTGTGACCGTCGACGGTGATGGTGTCGGCGGTGTGGCTGACCTCTGCCTTGAGACGACCCAGAATGGTGTCGTACTTCAGCAGGTGAGCCGTGGTCGCAGTGTCACCCAGGTCGTTGACAGCCACGATCTCGATGTCCGCACCCTGCTCCAGCAGCGCGCGGAAGTAGTTACGACCGATGCGGCCAAAGCCGTTGATGCCTACGCGGATCGTCACGAACCGATCTCCTCGTTAGGTACGCCGGTTTTCGACGCCGGCGAGTTGTATGGGATGTCCCCGACCGCCTACGACACTACCCCTCCGAGGCGCCGGGAGTGACATCGAGCGGGGCGGGAGGAACGACGGAGGCCCGTACTCCCCAGTAGGAGTACGGGCCTCCGGTGGCCCTCCCCCGCCCGCTGCGACGATTACGCAGTGTCAACGCCCGCGGGAACGCGGCGCGTTCCCGCGCCGACCGGCCGGCCGGGTCCCGATCAGCCGACCAGCCCGTCGGCCAGCTCTTCGCTGAGGGTGGACTCCGTGCTCGGGATTCCCAGGTCCTGGGCCCGCTTGTCGGCCATCGCGAGGAGCCGGCGGATGCGGCCCGCGACGGCGTCCTTGGTCAGCGGTGGATCGGCCAGGGCGCCCAGCTCCTCCAGGGAGGCCTGCTTGTGCTCCATGCGCAGCCGTCCGGCCGCCGCGAGGTGCTCGGGCACCTCCTCGCCCAGGATCTCCAGCGCGCGCCCCACCCGGGCACCCGCGGCCACGGCGGCCCTGGCGGACCGCCGCAGGTTCGCGTCGTCGAAGTTGGCGAGGCGGTTGGCGGTGGCACGGACCTCGCGCCGCATCCGCCGCTCCTCCCAGGCCAGCACCGACTCATGGGCGCCGAGCCGGGTGAGCAGCGCGCCGATCGCGTCGCCGTCGCGGACGACGACGCGGTCCACGCCGCGCACCTCGCGGGCCTTGGCCGCGATGGAGAGCCGGCGGGCGGCGCCGACCAGCGCCAGGGCCGCCTCCGGTCCCGGGCAGGTCACCTCCAGTGAGGAGGAGCGTCCGGGCTCGGTGAGCGACCCGTGCGCCAGGAACGCCCCGCGCCAGGCGGCCTCCGCATCGCAGGTGGCCCCCGAGACCACCTGCGGGGGAAGCCCGCGGATGGGACGGCCGCGGCCGTCCACCAGACCCGTCTGACGGGCCAGCTGGTCGCCGCCCGCCACCACGCGTACGACGTAGCGGGAGCCGCGCCGCAGCCCGCCGGGGGCCATCACGATCAGCTCCGAGCTGTGCCCGAAGATTTCGAGGATGTCCCGCTTCAGCCGGCGCGCCGCCATCGCGGTGTCCAGCTCCGCCTCGATCACAATCCGGCCGCTCACCAGGTGCAGCCCACCCGCGAACCGAAGAATCGCCGAGACTTCTGCCTTCCTGCAGCAGGTCCGGGTTACGGGAAGCCGAGAGATTTCGTCCTTCACCGCTGGCGTCATCGCCATGGGCCGATCCTTCCATGCATCCGAAAAATACGGTCGTACGCGGCGGCCAACAGCTCCGGATCATGAATCGGAACGCCGTCGGGTGAGGCCACCGGCGCCAGCTCGACCGCGGCACCGAGCCGTTTTGCGGCATCGGCGAGGGACTCGCGGTCGGGCACGGCAGCCTCGTCGGCCAGCACCACGTCCAAGGCGAGTTTAGGGGCGTGTCGTCCCAAAACCTCCAAATGACGCTGCGGAGAGAAGCCATCTGTTTCTCCGGGTTGCGGCGCGAGGTTCAGTGAGAGGACCTTCCGGGCCTTCGTTTCGATCAGCGCGTCCAGCAGATCGGGGACGAGCAGATGGGGAATGACCGAGGAGAACCAGGACCCGGGACCGAGCACCACCCAGTCCGCGTCCAGGACCGCGGCGACCGCTTCCGGGACGGCCGGCGGGTCGGCCGGAACAAGGTGCACGGACTGCACCTCGCCCGGGGTGAGCGCCACGGTGGCCTGCCCGCGCACCGTGTCCACGGCGTCCGGGCGCTCCGGGTCGTGTCCCCGTACGAGCGCCTGGAGCTCCAGCGGCACGGCGGACATCGGGAGCACCCGGCCGTGCGCCCCGAGGAGCTTGCCGACCAGGTCCAGGGCCTGGACGTGGTCACCGAGCTGCTCCCACAGGGCGACGATCAGCAGATTGCCGACGGCGTGCTCGTGCAGATCGCCCTTGGACTGGAAGCGGTGCTGGATGACCTGGGCCCAGGTCTGGCCCCAGTCGTCGTCGCCGCACAGGGCGGCCAGCGCCTTGCGCAGGTCGCCGGGCGGCAGGACGCCCAGCTCCTCGCGGAGCCGGCCGCTGGAGCCGCCGTCGTCCGCGACGGTGACCACGGCGGTCAGATCACCGGTGATCCGCCGCAGCGCGGCCAGCGAGGCGGACAGCCCCATGCCGCCGCCGAGCGCGACGACCTTGGGCTGTGCGCCGCGCTTGCGGCCGGACAGCGCGGAGGTGGCCCTGCTCAGCCGGCGCAGACGCAGGTTGCGGCTGGTCACTCGCGCCCCATGTCCCGGTGCACGAGCACGGTCTCGATCCCCTCGGTGGCGAGCCGGGCCGCCAGCTTCTCCGACATGGCCACCGAGCGGTGCTTGCCGCCCGTGCAGCCCACGGCGATGGTCACGTAGCGCTTGCCCTCACGGCGGTATCCCGCGGCGATGAGCTGGAGCAGCTCCGTGTACTGGTTGAGGAACTCCTTGGCGCCCGGCTGGTCGAAGACGTACGCGGAGACCTCCTCGTTGAGCCCGGTGAAGGGGCGCAGCTCGGGGACCCAGTGCGGGTTGGGCAGGAACCGGCAGTCCACCACGAGGTCGGCGTCGACCGGGAGCCCGTACTTGTAGCCGAAGGACATCACCGTGGCCCGGAGCTCCGGCTCCTCGTCACCGGCGAACTGGGCGTCCATCTTGGCGCGCAGCTCGTGCACGTTGAGGCTGGAGGTGTCGATCACCAGGTCGGCGTCGCCGCGCAGCTCGCGCAGCAGGTCGCGCTCGGCGGCGATGCCGTCGACGATGCGGCCGTCGCCCTGGAGGGGGTGCGGGCGGCGGACCGACTCGAAGCGGCGGACCAGGGCGTCGTCGGAGGACTCCAGGAAGACGATCCGCCGGGTGACGCCCTTGGCCTCCAGGTCCGCGAGGGACTCCCGGAGGTTGTCGAAGAAGCGGCGGCCGCGTACGTCCACGACGACGGCGATCCGGGCGACGTTGCCCTGGGACCTGGCGCCGAGCTCCACCATGGTGGGGATCAGCGCGGGCGGCAGGTTGTCCACGACGAACCAGCCGAGGTCCTCCAGACACTTGGCCGCGGTGCTGCGTCCGGCGCCCGACATACCGGAGATGATCACCAGCTCGGGGATGGCAGCCGCGCTGTCACCCGTCTCGGCCGGGGTACCCGTGCCCGTACTCACGTGTCCTGCTCCGTCTGCTCGGTCTGTGCCGTCATGCCCTTGTTCATGTTCGCGCTCAGTCATGTCGTACTGCCCCCGTCGTCCTCTTCGATGATCTCTCCTGTTGCCGTGTTCACGGCGGGCGCGGCCGGGGTGGTCGAGGCGAGCGCGACGGCCACTGATTCCGCCGTTCTGCGGCCTATCCCCGGAACCTCGCAGATCTCGTCGATTGTCGCCTGCCGCAGCTTCTTCACGGAGCCGAAATGCTTGATCAGCGCCTGCTTCCGGGTCTCGCCGAGACCGGCCACGGCGTCCAGGGGGCTGGAGCGGACGCGCTTGGCCCGTTTGGCGCGCTGGTAGGTGATGGCGAAGCGGTGCGCCTCGTCGCGGATGCGCTGGAGGAGGTAGAGGCCCTCGCTGGAGCGGGGCAGGACCACCGGGTCGTCGTCATCGGGCAGCCAGACCTCTTCGAGGCGCTTGGCCAGGCCGCAGACCGCGATGTCGTCGATCCCCAGCTCGTCGAGCGCCCGCTTGGCCGCGGCGACCTGGGGCTGGCCGCCGTCGACCACGAGGAGCTGCGGCGGATAGGCGAACCGCTTGGGCCGGCCGTCGTCCTCCCGGGGCTCTGCGGCCAAATCCGGGGCGGTGCCGGTGGGCGCGGGGACCGGGCCGGTGGGTGCGGGGCCGGTTGGTACGGGGCCTGTGGGTGCGGGGGGCTGCTCAGGAGCGGGTGCGGGGGCCTGCTCAGGAGTGAGGGCCGGGGCGGGCCCGGTCTCCGCGGGTGCCTCCTCCCACTCCCCCGTGGCCTCCTTCTCGTGCAGGTAGCGGCGGAAGCGCCGGCCGATCACCTCGTGCATCGAGCGGACGTCGTCCTGTCCCTCGAAGCTCTTGATCTGGAAGCGGCGGTACTCCCCCTTGCGGGCCAGCCCGTCCTCGAAGACCACCATCGACGCCACCACGTCGTCGCCCTGGAGGTGGGAGATGTCGAAGCACTCGATGCGCAGCGGGGCCGTGTCCAGGCCGAGTGCCTCGGAGATCTCCTCCAGGGCCCGGGAGCGGGTGGTCAGGTCGGAGGCGCGCTTGGTCTTGTGCAGGCCCAGGGCCTGCTGGGCGTTGCGCTGGACCGTGGCCATCAGGTCCTTCTTGTCGCCGCGCTGCGGGATGCGCAGGCTGACCTGGGAGCCCCGGCGGTCCGCCAGCCACTGGGAGACCGCGTCCGGGTCCTCTGGGAGTGCCGGGACGAGGACCTCCTTGGGGACCGCGTCCCCGGCCTCCTCGCCGTACAGCTGCTGGAGCGCGTGCTCGACCAGTCCGGAGGTGTCGACGTTCTCCACCTTGTCGGTGACCCAGCCGCGCTGGCCGCGCACCCGGCCGCCCCGGACGTGGAAGATCTGGACGGCTGCCTCCAGCTCGTCCTCCGCGACCGCGATGAGGTCGGCGTCGGTGGCGTCGGCGAGCACGACGGCGCTCTTCTCCATCGCGCGCTTGAGCGCCTCCGCGTCGTCGCGGAGCCGGGCCGCCCGCTCGTACTCCATCTCCTCGGCCGCCGCCGTCATGTCCTTCTCCAGGCGGCGGATGTACGCGCCGGTGCGGCCGGCCATGAAGTCGCAGAAGTCGTCGGCCAGTTCGCGGTGCTCCTCCGGGGTGACCCGGCCGACGCAGGGGGCCGAGCACTTGCCGATGTAGCCGAGGAGGCAGGGGCGGCCGGTCCTGGCGGCGTTCTTGAAGACACCGGCGGAGCAGGTGCGGACGGGGAAGACCCGCAGCATCAGGTCGACCGTCTCGCGGATCGCCCAGGCATGACCGTACGGACCGAAGTAGCGCACGCCCTTCTTCTTCGCCCCGCGCATCACCTGCACGCGCGGGAACTCCTCGTTGAGCGTGACGGCGAGGTACGGATAGCTCTTGTCGTCGCGGTACTTGACGTTGAACCTGGGGTCGTACTCCTTGATCCAGGAGTACTCCAGCTGGAGCGCCTCCACCTCCGTGGAGACGACGGTCCACTCCACGGACGCGGCGGTGGTCACCATCGTGCGGGTACGCGGATGGAGGCCCGCCAGGTCCTGGAAGTAGCTGGCCAGGCGCTGGCGCAGGTTCTTCGCCTTCCCGACGTAGATCACCCGGCGGTGTTCGTCGCGGAACTTGTAGACCCCCGGGGAGTCGGGGATCTGTCCCGGCTTGGGGCGGTAGCTGGAGGGGTCTGCCATGTCTCCCACCCTACTTGCGGGCGGTGACAGCGTGGCGTGCCCATGGACGGCGGCGCCGTGCTCCGGGACGCGCGTTGGGGGTACGCGGCCCGGAGCACGGGGTCACCGGGCGCGGCGGTTCCGTGACCGGCCGCGCCCGTAGGCCGCCGGTGCGGTCACCGGGCCCGGCGGCGGTGCCGGCGCACGGCCGTCGCTCCGCAGAGCCCGAGTACGGCGAG
>CBRG010000357.1 GCA_000470535.1 Streptomyces sp. AW19M42 | reverse complement strand
GTCCGCGTCACCACCAACGACAACCAGCCCCCGGCAGGTTCGGGCACCATCACCGGCCTGGCCGGAAAGTGCGTCGACGTGGCCGCGGCGAGCAGCGCCAACGGCACCCCCGTCCAGCTCTACGACTGCAACGGCTCCGCCGCCCAGAAGTGGAGCGTCGGCGCTGACGGCACGATCAGGGCGCTGGGCAAGTGCCTTGACGTCGCGTCCGGTGGTACGGCGAACGGGTCCGTCGTCCAGTTGTGGGACTGCAACGGCTCCGCGGCCCAGCGCTGGAGCGTCAGCGGTGCGCACGACATCGTGAACCCGCAGGCGGACAAGTGCCTGGACGTCACGGGGAACAGTTCGGCCAATGGTGCCCGGCTCCAGATCTGGACCTCACCGGAGCGACCAACCAGAAGTGGACGGTGAACAGCTGATGCGCCGAGACCTGCTGCGCGGGCACGCCCCGGCCGTACGGAGCGCGTTGGGAGTCGTGGCCGCCGCGACACTCCTCGCCGGGCTCACCGGCTCGCCCGCCCTGGGCGCGGCCGCGGCCACCGGACAGATCACCGGTGTCGGCGGAAAGTGTGTCGACGTCGCCGCGGGGGCCACCGCCAACGGCACCCCCGTACAGCTCTACGACTGCAACGGCAGCACCGCCCAGCAGTGGAGCCTGGGCAGTGACGGGACGGTCAAGGCGCTGGGCAAGTGTCTTGACGTCGCGTCCGGTGGTACGGCGAACGGGTCCGTCGTCCAGTTGTGGGACTGCAACGGTTCCGCGGCCCAGCGCTGGAGCGTCAGCGGTGCGCACGACATCGTGAACCCGCAGGCGGACAAGTGCCTGGACGCGACGGGGAACGGTTCGGCCAACGGCACCCGGCTCCAGATCTGGACCTGCACCGGAGCGACCAACCAGAAGTGGACCGCGCCCGCGGCCGGCGGGGGCGGCGAGGACCCGGCGTCCCCCGGGGCGATGGCGGTCGCACCGTACCTCTACAACGGCTGGGGCAGCCCGCCCAGTCCGACCACCGTCATGAACGCCACCGGCGTCAAGTGGTTCACCCTCGCCTTCGTCCTCAGCAACGGCTACTGCAACCCGCAGTGGGACGGCGGGAGGCCGCTGACCGGCGGTGTCGACCAGCAGACGGTGAACACCGTCCGGGCGGCGGGCGGCGACGTCATCCCGTCCTTCGGCGGCTGGAGCGGCAACAAGCTGGAGAGCTCCTGCTCCAGCGCCGGTGAGCTGGCGGCCGCGTACCAGAAGGTGATCAACGCCTACGGGCTCAAGGCCATCGACATCGACATCGAGGCCGACGCGTACGCCAGCGCCACGGTGCAGCAGCGCACGGTCGACGCGCTGAAGACCGTGAAGGCCAACAACCCGGGCATCAAGGTGTACGTCACCTTCGGCACCGGCCAGAGCGGGCCCGACGACAGCCTCATCCGCAAGGCATCGGCCTCCGGGTTGACCGTGGACAGCTGGACGATCATGCCGTTCGACTTCGGCGGGGCGGGCCAGAACATGGGCAACCTCACCGTCAGCGCCGCCGAGGGGCTGAAGAACGCGGTCAAGGGGGCATACGGGTACACGGATGACCAGGCGTACCGGCACACCGGGATCTCCTCCATGAACGGCATCACCGACGACAACGAGACGGTGACGGTCGCGGACTTCCGCACCATCCTGGCCTACGCCCAGCAGCGCCATCTCGCCCGGCTCACCTTCTGGTCGGTCAACCGGGACCGCCCGTGCACCGGAGGCGGCGCCGACACCTGCTCGGGCGTCTCCCAGCAGCCCTGGGACTTCACGAAGGTGTTCGCCCAGTACGCGGGCTGACCCGCCCGGACCGCCCCCGTCGAGCCGTCTCACCCGCACAGGAGAACCCGTGCTCAGATCCGTCCCAAGAAGATCCGCCGACCGGAGTGGACCCGCCAACGTCCTGTCCGGCCCCTCGCCGAGCCGCCGACGGCGGGCGCTGACCTCGGTGCTGGTGGCCGGCGCGCTGGCCGGCTCCGTGCTGGCGGCCACCCCGGCCCCGGCCGCGGTCCGGGCGGCCCCCGCCCCGGCCGCCGCCGCGCTGCCGACCGGCTGGGCCACCGTGGTCAACAGCGGCAGCGGCAAATGCCTGGACGCCCGAGCCGCCGCGACCGTCAACGGCACCGCCGTCCAGCAGTACACCTGCAACAGCTCCACCGCCCAGCAGTGGAGCCTGACCGCGACCAGCGGCGGCTACGTGCGCATCAACAACCGCAACGACGCCGACCAGGCGGTGGACGTCACCGACGTGTCCACCGCCGACAGCGCCGCCGTCCAGCTCTGGACGTACAGCAACGGCGCCAACCAGCAGTGGCAGCCGGTCGACGAGGGCGGTGGCGCCTACCACTTCGTCAACCGCAACAGCGGCAAGTGCCTGGACGTGCCCGCCGCCTCGACGGCCGACAGCGTCCAGCTCGTCCAGTACACCTGCAACAACTCCGCCGCCCAGCGCTTCCAGGTCACCCCGGTGAGCACCGCGCCGGGCGATGTGGACCTGGGCCCCAACGTGGTGGTCTTCGATCCGTCGATGCCCTCCGCCACCATCCAGAGCCGGCTCGACTCGATCTTCCGGCAGCAGGAGACCAACCAGTTCGGCAGCCAGCGCTACGCGGTGATGTTCAAGCCGGGCACGTACAGCAACGACGTCAACGTGGGCTTCTACACCCAGGTCCTCGGGATCGGGCAGTCGCCCGACTCGGTGACGATCAACGGCGCCGTCCACGCGGAGGCGGACTGGTTCCCGCCGAACAACGCCACCCAGAACTTCTGGCGCGGTGCGGAGAACCTCTCCGTGAACCCGACCGGTGGCACCGACCGCTGGGCCGTCTCGCAGGCCGCCCCGTTCCGCCGGATGCACGTGCGCGGCAACCTGGCCCTGGACGACGGCGGCTGGGCCAGCGGCGGCTTCATGGCCGACACCAAGATCGACGGCCAGGTGCGGTCCGGTACGCAGCAGCAGTGGATCACCCGCAACTCCACGCTCGGCAGCTGGACCGGCTCCAACTGGAACATGGTCTTCGTCGGCAGCCAGGGTGTCCCGGCGACCAGCTTCCCCAACCCGCCCTACACCACGGTGAACCAGGCACCCGTGGTCCGCGAGAAGCCCTTCCTGTACGTGGACGGCAACGGCGCCTACCAGGTGTTCGTACCGGCCGTCCGCAACAACGCCTCGGGCACCACCTGGGCGGGCGGCAACGCCGCGGGCACCTCGATCGGCATGGACAAGTTCTTCGTCGTGAAGGCGGGAGCCACGGCCGCGCAGATCAACGCCGCACTGGCCGAGGGGAAGAACCTGCTCGTTACCCCGGGCGTCTACCACCTCGACCGGACACTGAAGGTGACCAGGCCCGACACCGTCGTGCTGGGACTCGGCCTCGCCACCTTCATCCCGGACAACGGGGTCACGGCGATGACGGTGGCCGACGTCGACGGGGTCAAGGTCGCCGGCGTCCTCTTCGACGCCGGAACCACGAACTCCGCGACCCTGATGGAGGTCGGTCCCGCCGGCTCGTCGGCCTCGCACGCGGCGAACCCCACCTCGCTGCACGACGTCTTCTTCCGGGTCGGCGGCGCCGCCGTGGGCCGGGCGACCACCAGCCTGGTGGTCAACAGCGACCACGTCATCGGCGACCACATGTGGATCTGGCGCGGCGACCACGGCAGCGGCATCGGCTGGAACAGCAACAAGGCGGACACCGGCCTCGTCGTCAACGGTGACGACGTGACGATGTACGGACTCTTCGTCGAGCACTACCAGAAGCACCAGACGATCTGGAACGGCAACGGCGGGCGGACGTACTTCTACCAGAACGAGATGCCCTACGACGTGCCCGACCAGGCGTCCTGGATGAACGGCTCCACCCAGGGCTACGCCGCCTACAAGGTCGCGGACTCGGTCACCAGCCACCAGGCGTACGGGCTCGGCAGCTACTGCTTCTTCAGCTCGAACCCGGGCGTGACCGCCGAGCACGCCTTCGAGGTCCCCAACAACCCGAACGTCCGGTTCCAGAGCATGGTGACCGTCTCGCTCGGCGGCACCGGGACCATCCGGCACGTCATCAACGGGCGGGGCGGCCCCTCCAACTCCTCCTCCAACGTGGCGAACCTCGTCAGTCAGCCCTGACCCGCCCCCGACAGTTCCGCGCGACGTCCTCATGACACACCGGGCCGGATCCGCACACCACCGGATCCGGCCCGGCCCCCACGGTTCGGAAAGGACGCATTCGAATGGACACCCACACCACCAGGCCGCAAGCCCGGTCCCGGGGAGGCATCGGCCGGCTGCTCCTGCGGCTGCTCCTGCTGCCGGCGCTGCTGCTCGGACTCACCGCCGCCCCCGCGCACTCGGCGGCGAAGGCCCCCGACTTCAAGGTGATCGCCTTCTACAACGGCACCTGGGACGCGGCGCACATCAGCTTCGTGCAGGAGGCCAACCGCTGGTTCCCCACCACGGCGGCGGCCAACAACTTCTCGTACACCTCCACCAACGACTGGTCCCGGCTGGACAGCATCACCCGGGACCAGTACCAGGTCGTCCTGTTCCTCGACGACGCCCCGCAGACCGCCTCCCAGCGCTCCGGGTTCGAGCGGTACATGCGCTCGGGCGGCGCCTGGATGGGCTTCCACGTCTCCGCGTTCACCACCGAGGCCCAGAACTGGCCCTGGTACTACGACCAGTTCCTGGGCAGCGGCGACTTCAGGTCGAACACCTGGGGCCCGACCACCTCGGTGCTGCGCACAGAGGACCGGACCCACCCCTCCACCACCGGCCTGCCCGCCACCTTCACCTCGTCGGTCAGCGAGTGGTACTCCTGGTCGAACAACCTGCGGAACAACCCGGACATCAAGGTCCTCGCATCCGTCGACCCGGTCAGCTTCCCGCTGGGCACGGACCCCGACCAGTCCTGGTACAGCGGGGACTACCCGATCCTGTGGACCAACACCGGCTACCGGATGCTGTACGCCAACTTCGGCCACAACGCCATGGACTACGACTCCGGCACGACCCTGTCCTCGACCTTCGCGAGTGAGACCCAGAACCGGTTCGTCGTGGACGGGCTGAAGTGGCTGGGCGGCGCGTCCGCCACCGGCGGCGCCCGGCGCTGATCACCGCCCCGGCCCGCCGTCAGGCTTCGAGGGTCCGGGTTCCAGTCACGCGTGAGCCGGGTGAACTCCTGCGCCGCGGAGCTCCGACAAGCGGCTTCGCGGCGCAGCAGCGTGACCGTGCGCGAGGGGCGTCCGGCGGCCACGGGGGACGAGACGGACGCGGGCTCGTCCCCCTGCCGTTCCGCCGGCCCGACGGCACACCGATGGACGCGTGCGACGCGGTGCGTTTCGGGGAAGGCGAAGGACATGACGACATCGCTCGGTGCATTTGTCCTCGGTACTCCGGACCCGCCGGCCCTGGCCGACTTCTACCGCGCCCTGCTGGGCTGGGAGGAGATCGAGCGGGATGCGGAGTGGGTCCGGCTGCGGTCTCTCGAACAGGAGCGGCCGAGCCTGAGCTTCCAGCTGGAGGCCGACCACACCGCTCCCGTATGGCCGCCACGGCCGGGCACCCAGCAGATGCAGGCACACCTGGACGTCCAGGTCGACGACCTGGACGTGGAGACCGGCCGGGCCTGCGCTCTGGGCGCGACGCTGGAGGAACACCAGCCCCAGGACGACGTGCGAGTCCTCCGAGACCCCCACGGCCACCTGTTCTGCCTCTTCCTGCCGGGAGCGTGACCGGCGCCGCCCCGTACCCTGTGGCCGCCGGAGGCGATCGTCCGGCCCGCCGGACGAGACTCTTCGGACACGACCCAGGGGAGAGGCCCAGTGTTCACGACCCGACCGACCCTTCAGGGCACCTTCGGCATGGTGTCCTCCACCCACTGGCTCGCCTCGCAGTCCGCGATGGCGGTCCTGGAGGACGGCGGCAACGCCTATGACGCCGCCGTCACCGCCGGATTCGTCCTGCACGTCGTCGAACCGCACCTGAACGGACCGGCCGGCGAAGTGCCGATGATCCTGGCGCCCTCGGACGGCGAGGTCCAGGTGCTGTGCGGCCAGGGCCCGGCCCCCGCCGGGGCCACCGTCGCCCACTACCGCTCGCTCGGCCTCGGCCTGGTCCCCGGCACCGGGCCGCTCGCCGCCGCCGTGCCGGGCGCCTTCGACGCCTGGATGCTGCTGCTGCGCGACCACGGCACCAGGACCGTCGCCGAGGTGCTGCGGTACGCCATCGGCTACGCGGCGGACGGCCACCCGCCCGTGGAGCGGGTCGGCGGGACCGTCGAGAGTGTCCGCGAGCTCTTCGAGACGAAGTGGCCGTCCTCCGCCGCCGTGTACCTGCCCGGCGGCGTCTCCCCGAGGCCCGGCGAGCTCTTCCGTAACCCGGCGCTCGCCGCTACCTGGCGCCGGCTGATAGCCGAGTCCGAGGAGACCGGCGGCGAGGACCGCACCGCGCAGATCGAGGCCGCCCGCGCGATCTGGCGCGAGGGCTTCATCGCCGAGGCACTGGTCCGCCAGGCGGCCGTCCCCACCATGGACACCAGCGGCGACCGACACACCGGCACCCTCACCGCCGCCGACCTGGCCGGCTGGTCCGCGTCCTACGAGGCCCCCGCCACGTACGACTGGAACGGCTGGACGCTCGCCAAGGCCGGCGGCTGGAGCCAGGGCCCCGCCTTCCTCCAGCAGCTCGCCCTGCTCCCCGCCGAACTGCCCCGCTACGGCTCCGAGGAGTACGTCCACCTGCTCATCGAGGGCTGCAAGCTCGCCATGGCCGACCGGGAGGCCTGGTACGGCGACGCCGACACGGTCCCGCTCGCCACCCTGCTCTCCGAGCCGTACAACGCCGTCCGTCGCGCCCTGGTCTCAGACCGCGCCTCGCACGAGCTGCGGCCGGGCAGCCCCGACGGACGCACCCCCGCCCTGAGCGAGCACGCCCGCGTCGTCGCCGCCGGCGGGCCCGGCTCAGAGGCGACGGGCGCCCCGGCCGCAGGCGTCGGAGAGCCGACGGTCGCGAAGGAAGGCGCCGGGGAGCTCACGGCGACCGCGGACCGCACCGGCGAGCCGTCCGTCGCTCCGGACGGCGCCACCCGCGGGGACACCTGCCATGTGGACGTCGTCGACCGTTGGGGCAACATGATCTCGGCCACGCCCAGCGGCGGCTGGCTCCAGTCCAACCCGGTCGTCCCCGAGCTCGGCTTCCCGCTCGGCACCCGCCTCCAGATGGCCTGGCTGGACGAGGGCCTGCCGAACTCCCTCACCCCCGGCCGCCGCCCCCGCACCACCCTCACCCCGACCCTCGCCCTGCGCGACGGCGTCCCCGTCATGGCGTTCGGCACCCCGGGCGGCGACCAGCAGGACCAGTGGCAGCTGCACTTCTTCCTCGCCGTCGCCCTGCGCGCGGAAGTCCGCGGCGGCCTCGACCTCCAGGGCGCCATCGACGCCCCGAACTGGCACAACGACAGCTTCCCCGGCTCCTTCTTCCCGCGCGGGATGCTTCCGGGCAGCGTCACCGTCGAGTCGGGTATGGACCCGGAGGTGGTGGCCGGGCTGCGCCGGCGCGGCCATGACGTCACGGTGGGCGACGCGTGGTCAGAGGGCCGGATGTGCGCGGTCGCCCGGGACCCGCGCACCGGGATACTGTCCGCGGCCGCGAACCCGCGCGGAATGCAGGGGTACGCGGTCGGACGCTGACCGGCCACCTTCCCGTCATGACCGGGTCGTCGGCGCTCCGGCCGCCCGTGCTTAGCTGGGGGCATGATCGATGACTTCCTCGCCGGGGACCTGACCGAGGTCGAGGCGGCGGTCCGCGCAGCGGCCGCCGCCGAGATCACGCCGCGCTTCCGGCAGCTCGCCGCGCACGAGATAGTCGAGAAGAACGGCCCGCACGACCTGGTGACCACCGCGGACCGGCTGGCGGAGGAACACCTCACCGCCTCCCTGAGCCGGCTCCTGCCCGGCTCCGTGGTCGTCGGTGAGGAGGCCGTCCACGCCGATCCGGAGGTGTACGGGGCGCTGGGCGGCGACGCACCCGTATGGATCGTCGACCCGGTCGACGGCACCCGGCAGTTCGTCCGGGGCGAAGCCGGCTTCTGCACCCTCGTCGCGCTCGCGCACCACGGCGAGACCCTGGCCTCCTGGACGTACGCCGCAGCCCTCGACGAGATGGCCGTGGCCGTACGGGGCCGGGGAGCGACCCTCAACGGCGTACCCCTGAAAGCCGGTTCGCCCGCCCCCGGCGACGCTCTGCGGGTCGCGATGTCGCACCCCGACTACACCACCGACGCCCAGAAGCGCGCCCTGCTGGGCCTGCGCACCGAAGGCATCGACGCCCGCCCCTGCGGATCGGCCGGCCTCGAATACCTCGCCGTCGCCCGCGGCACCCTGGAGGCGGTCGCCTTCAACTGGGAGTTCGCCTGGGACCACGCGGCGGGGCTCCTCCTGGTCACGGAGTCGGGCGGCGCCCAGGCCACACTGTCCGGTGCGCCGTTCCGGATCGCCGGGGGCAACGACCTGCCCTTCACGGCCGCCCGAGACCGGGCGACGGCCGACACCGTCCTGGCCGCACTCCGCGCCGGGGCCTGAGCAGCCGGCGGGCCGGGCACGGCCGCTCCCGACGGCTGCTCGGGCCAGGAGGTCGCGGGTCAGCGCGGCGAGGTGCTCGCGGGCGCGCGGATCGTGAGCCTGCTCGTGGGCGGCCGTGTCGGTGAAGCGGTCGAAGTAGCGGCCGGCGACCTCGGTCAGCGCTGGATCGGTGATCAGCCGGACCGTGCGGGTGCTTCACCGGGCAGGACGGGTGCCCTTCGCCGCACCGCAGCTCGGCGACCATGGCCGAATCCTAGGCGGACGTACCCGCCAGCACCGCCCGTACGTCGTTCACGAGCTCGGCGGCCGTCTCCACCGCCTCTGCGTCCAGACCCCGCAGCGCCTCACCGGCCCGGCCCGCGAAGTCCGAGGGCGTGTCCGGCAGGGCGGCGGCCGCCGCCAGGGCGCCCTTCTCGTTGAGGCACCAGGTGCGGTGGTGGGCGTGCAGCGACTGGGCGAGGACGCCGAACGCGCGGGACAGGCAGAGCGAGACATGGAGTGTGTCGCCGGAGGGTGCCGACTTGCGGGCCGACGCCACCGAGAAGTCCGCCTCCCAGGCAGCCTCGGCAAGTGCCGCGCGCAGCGCCTCCGGATACGTGCCGACCTCGGCCTTGAGTCCCGTCAACTCCTGCTTCGGATCCGCCAGTACGTGTCCCAGGGCCACCTCGCCCGGATAGGCGGGGGACCAGAAGCCGAGCGGGTGGCCGGGCTGGACGCCGACCTCGTAGCGACCCTGGCGGCAGTCCGACCAGACCGTCTCGACCCGGTCCAGATCGCGCAGGATCCAGTCCACCGGAGTGCCGTCCACCCGGAGCCAGGCCCCGCCGTTGACCCACGGCCCCCAGCCGCCCGGCCCGGCCACCTCGACCGGTGAACCCTGGACCTCGCGGGCCAGCGCGCTCAGCGCGGCCAGGTCCGGGGCGCCTCGGTAGTAGAGGCCCAGGTCCCAGTCGGAGTCCGCGCGGTGGGTGCCCCTGGCCCGGCTGCCGCCCAGGACGACGGCGCGGATGCCGGATACGGCGACGAGCCGTTCGGCCATGGCATCGATCCGCCACCGCATCCCGGAGTCCTCCGGCGCCGTCCCGGGGGCGGCCAGCGGATCGGGGCGCGTGTCCGGGCGGGGGCCGGGGTGGGGCGGCCGCGCGGGGTTCGGAGTGGTCATCGAGCGGGAACCCTACCCGGGCCCGGACCGCCCGCGCCTGTGAATATCCTGGGGCATCCGACCGTCGGCTGACAAAGGAGTCCGAAGGTGCCGTCGATGCTTGACGCAGTCGTCGTGGGGGCCGGCCCCAACGGGCTGACCGCCGCGGCCGAACTGGCCCGCCGCGGCTACGCCGTGGAGGTCTTCGAAGCCGGGCGGACCGTCGGCGGCGGAGCCCGGACCGAGGAACTCACGCTCCCGGGCTTCCGCCACGACCCCTGCTCCGCCGTCCACCCGCTGGGCATCGGCTCGCCCGCCTTCGACGCGATGCCGCTCGCCCGGCACGGCCTGGAGTGGCTCCAGCCCCGGCTGGCCCTGGCCCACCCGTTCCCGGACGGCTCCGCCGCCGTGCTGGCCGACTCGGTGGGGGAGAGCGCCATGTCCCTCGGGCCGCGTGACGCGGGGGCGTACCGCAGGCTCGTCGCACCGTTCCTCGGCCATTGGGACAGCCTTGCCGAGGACTTCCTGCGTACCCCGTGGGACGGGCTGCCGCGCGACCCGTACCGCTGGGTGCGCTTCGGGCTGAACGCCCTCCAGCCCGCCACGCTGCTGTCCCGCCGCTTCGGCGGCGAGAAGGCGCGCGGCCTCTTCGCCGGCCTTGCCGCCCATGCCATCGCCCCCACCAGCGGGATCGCGACCGGCGGAATCGCCCTGCTCTTCGCGCTGGCCGCGCACGAGAAGGGCTGGCCGGTGCCGCGCGGCGGCTCCCAGGCGATCTCCGACGCCCTCGCCTCTTACCTGCGGGAGCAGAGCGGGGTCATCCACACCGGTACGGAGGTCAAGCGGCTGGACGAGCTCCCGCCGGCCCGCGCCTACATCTTCGACACCTCACCGGCCGCGCTGGCCCGGATCGCCGGACTGGGCAACGCCTACCGGGGCTACCGCTACGGAGCCTCCTGCTTCAAGATCGACTACGCCCTGTCGGGCCCGGTCCCCTGGACCGCGGAAGAGGCCCGGCGGGCGGGCACGGTGCACATCGGCCCGACGGCCGGCGAGATCGATTCCGCCCTGCGCGCCGCGGTCACCGGCCGCGACCCGAGCGTGCCGTTCCTGATCACCGCGCAGCCCAGCCTCGTCGACCCGTCCCGCGCCCCCGAGGGCAAGCAGGTGTTCTGGGTGTACGGGCACGTCCCGGCGGGCTGGGAGGGTGACGCCACCGAGGTCATCGAACGCCAACTGGAGCGCTTCGCCCCCGGCTTCCGTGATCTGGTGCTCGCCCGGTGCGTGGCGGGACCGCCCCGGATCGCCGCGCGCAACGCGAACTACGTGGACGGGGACATCGCCTGCGGCGCGTTCTCGGGACTGCAGACGGTGATCCGACCCAAGCTTGCCCGGGTGCCGTACGCGACGGCGCATCCGGCGGTCTTCATCTGCTCCTCCGCGGCCCCGCCCGGACCCGGTGTGCACGGCATGTCCGGGCACCACGCGGCGAAGGCGGTGTGGCGCCGGCTGCGGTCCCGCCCCTGACCCGCCGGCCCCTGCATCTCACAGCACCGGGCCCGCGGTTGTGCGGCGAGCGTTACCGCCCATGATCCGCCCGGGTCACACCCGTGTAATGGGCCGTTCGTACCGTCGGGACCACGATCCGATCCACGGGAAGGTCCCCCGGTGCCCCCAGAGAGCTCGTCGGCCGCCGTCACTCCGGTACGGACGGTCTGCTCGTACTGCGGGGTGGGCTGCGGCATGGTGCTCGACATCGGCTCCGGCCCCGACGGCCGCCGCAAGGTCCTCAAGGCGTCCGGCGACAAGGCCCACCCCGCCAACCACGGCCGGCTGTGCACCAAGGGCGCGACCACCGCCGACATGCTCGCCGCCCCCGGACGGCTGACGACCGCGCTGATCCGGCCGGAGCGCGGCGCCGAGCCCGTACCGGCGGGTGTGGACGAGGCGATCACCGACACGGCCCGGCGGCTGCGGGCGGTCATCGAAGAGCACGGACCGGACGCCGTCGCCTTCTACGTGTCCGGGCAGCTGAGCCTGGAGGCCCAGTACCTCGCCAACAAACTCGCCAAGGGCTTCGTCCGCACCAACCGCATCGAGTCCAACTCGCGGCTGTGCATGGCCAGTGCGGGCAGCGGTTACAAGCTCTCCCTGGGCGCCGACGGCCCGCCCGGTTCGTACCAGGACTTCGGACACGCGGACGTCTTCCTCGTCATCGGCTCCAACATGGCCGACTGCCACCCGATCCTCTTCCTGCGCATGATGGAACGGGTGAAGGCGGGCGCCAGACTGATCGTCGTCGACCCCCGCCGCACCGCCACCGCCGACAAGGCCAACCTCTTCCTCCGGATCAGACCCGGCACCGACCTCGCCCTCCTGAACGGACTGCTGTACCTCCTCCACGAGAACGGGCACACGGACACCGCGTTCATCGCGGAGCGCACCGAGGGCTGGGAGGCGATGCCGGAGTTCCTGGCGGACTACCGGCCCGCCGCCGTCGCGGAGACCACCGGTATCCCGGAGGCGGACATCCGGCGGGCGGCGCAGTGGATCGGTGCTGCGGGGGAGTGGATGAGCTGCTGGACGATGGGGCTGAACCAGTCCACGCACGGCACCTGGAACACCAACGCGCTGATCAACCTGCATCTTGCCACCGGGGCGATCTGCCGCCCCGGCAGCGGACCGTTCTCGCTCACCGGCCAGCCCAACGCCATGGGCGGCCGCGAGATGGGCTACATGGGGCCCGGTCTGCCGGGACAGCGGTCGGTGCTGGTGGACGAGGACCGCGCCTTCATCGACGAACTCTGGGGCCTGGAACCCGGCACCGTGCGCAAGGACGGATCGGGCGAGGGGACCGTCGACATGTTCCGGCGGATGGCGGCGGGCGAGATCAAGGCCTGCTGGATCATCTGCACCAACCCCGTCGCCTCCGTCGCCAACCGCCGGACCGTCATCGAGGCCCTGGAGACCGCCGAACTCGTCATCACCCAGGACGTGTTCGCCGACACGGAGACCAACGCCTACGCCGATGTCGTGCTGCCCGGCGCGCTGTGGAGCGAGAGCGAGGGCGTACTGGTCAACAGCGAGCGCAACCTCACCCTCGCCCGGCGGGCCGTGGACCCGCCCGGTGAGGCGCTGGCCGACTGGCGGATCATCGCGCGGATCGCCTGCGAGATGGGGTACGCCCACGCCTTCGGCTACGGCAGCGCCGAGGAGGTCTTCGAGGAGATCAAACGCGCCGCGAACCCGCGCACCGGCTACGACCTGCGCGGTGTGAGCTACGAGCGGCTGCGCAGCACGCCCGTGCAGTGGCCCGCCCCGTCGGCCGACGGCCCCGACCGCAACCCGATCCGCTACCTCGGACCGGACGGCGGCCCGGTGTTCCCGACCGCGAGCGGGCGCGCCGCCTTCTTCGCACGTCCGCACGTGCCGGCCGCGGAGATGCCGGACGACGACTATCCGTTCGTCCTCAACACCGGTCGCCTGCCACACCAGTGGCATACCCTCACCAAGACCGGGAAGGTCGCCAAGCTCAACCGGCTCGATCCGGCGCCGTTCGTCGAGCTCCACCCGGAGGACGCGCGACGCCTCGGGATCGCCGGGGGCGACCCGGTCGAGGTCGCGTCGCGGCGCGGCCGGGCCGTGCTTCCCGCCGTCGTCACGGACCGGGTGCGGCCGGGCTGCTGCTTCGCGCCCTTCCACTGGAACGACCTGTTCGGTGAGTACCGCTGCGTCAACGCGGTGACCAGCGACGCGGTCGACCCGGTCTCCTTCCAGCCGGAGTTCAAGATGTGCGCGGTGACGCTCGCGAAGGTCGCCCCCGTGCCCGGTGTCTCCCCCGCACCGGGCGCCGCCGCCGTCGGCGAACCGGCGCAGTCGCTGCCGGCCGCCACCGCGCGGCCCGGTGCCGGGGCCGTGTTCGGACTGGAGGACACACCGCCGCCGGTCCTCGCGGAGCACGAACGCCAGTACCTGGTCGGCTTCCTCGCCGGTCTGCCGTCGGGCACGCCCGGCGTCCCGGTGCTGCCGGCCGGTGCGCCGTTCACCGGGGAGCACGCGCGATGGGTGAACGGTGTGCTCGCCGGGATGTACTCACGCGCTCCGCAGACCACGGACGAGCCCGCCGCGACGGACCCCTCCGACAGCCGCGAGGTGGTCGTGCTGTGGGCGTCGCAGACCGGCAACGCGGAGGAGTTCGCCACGGCCGCCGCCGACCGGCTGACCGCCACCGGACTCCGGGCCCGGCTCGTCGGCATGGCCGACGCGGACCCGCGGGCCCTCCCGCCCGCCGCCGACCTCCTGCTGATCACCAGCACCTTCGGTGACGGCGACGCGCCCGACAACGGGTCCGGGTTCTGGGAGGCCCTGACCGCTGAGGACACCCCGCCCCTGGACGGCAGGCGGTACGCGGTCCTGGCCCTCGGGGACTCCTCGTACGACGACTTCTGCGGCCACGGCCGACGGCTGGACCAGCGCCTCGACGAGCTGGGCGCGGTCCGGCTGGCCCCGCGCACCGACTGCGAACCCGACTACGAGCCCTCCGCCCTGACCTGGCTGGACCAGGTCCTCACCGGCCTCACCGCCCAGCCGGCGCCCGCCTCCCCGCCGCCCGTCGCGGCAGCCGGCCCCGCACCGGC
>CBRG010000356.1 GCA_000470535.1 Streptomyces sp. AW19M42 | reverse complement strand
CCCCCCCGCCCCCCCCCCCCAGCCGGAGGGTGGGCAGCCCCGCCTTCATGTCGCCGGAACACGTGGCGGGCAGCGGCCGCGTCGTACCGGCCTCCGACATCTTCTGCCTCGCCTCCGTGCTCTGCTACGCCGCCACCGGCCGCGACCCGTTCGGGGACGGCCCCGTCGCCGCGGTCCTGTACCGGGTCAAGTACGTCGAGGCCGATCTGGCTGAGGTCCCCGGTGAGCTGCGCGCGGTGCTGGAGGAGTGCCTGACCGCGGCCCCCGCCGCCCGCCCCACCGCCGCCGGGCTGGCCGACCGGCTGGCCCCGGGCGCCGCCGACGGGTGGCCCGCACCGGTGGCCGGACAGATCGCGGAGTACCAGCGGGAGCTGGCCAGGGTCGGCGCGCTGGACGGCCCGCTGCTGCCGGGATACACGCCCACAGAGGCGGCCACGGGCAGCCGGGAGGCGCCCCGCCACCACACGCTGGCGACGGACTTCGTGCTGCGCCCGCCCCACGTGCCCACACCCGCGCCGGAGCCGGCCGCGCCTCCGCGCTCCCGGCGGCGCCAAAACCTCCTGGCGGCCCTCGCCGCGCTCCTCCTCCTCGGAGGCGCGACCGGAGCACTGCTGGCGCTGCGCGAGGGCGGCGAGGGCGGCGATCCGAGGGAACCGGCCGCGGTGCTCGCCGGTATCGACGCCCAGGGCGGCCGGGAGGGCGCCGGCACCGTCCCGTACGGCCGGGACGTCCGCCCTGCCGGGTGGCACGCCTGGCAGGGGAAGGTGACCGGGCGCCCGTTCGGCTGCGCGGCGGGCCGGGACGTCCTGGTCTGCCGCACCACGGCCGGCTCGTACGAGGCGCTCTCGCCGTCCGACGGAAAGAAGCTGTGGGACTACTCGGCCCGGCTGGACGCCGACGGGGTCGGCGCCCGGATCAGCCCCACGGGGCAGATCTTCATGCCGTCCGGATCGACCCGGCCCGCCGTCTACGGCGATCAGGTGCTGCTCGCCACCGGGGACTGGATCGTCTCCCTGAACTCCCGTACCGGCAAGCCTCGTTGGGAGACACGCGCCGGGTCCACGCACGGCTTCGAGAGCGCGCCGCTGGTCGCCGACGGACTGGTCTTCGCGGACATCGGCCCCACCCCGGAAGGAGCCCAGGTCGCCGCGTTCGACCTCGCCACCGGCAAGGAGCAGTGGCGCAAACCGCTGGTGGGCGACGACCTCGCGAAGGTCGACGAGTACGACTTCTGGCCGCTCACCACCAGGGACGGGGTGCTCTACCTGCGCGGCCGGGACGGACTGCGCGCCCTGCGCACCGGGGACGGCGCCGAGCTCGGCCGCAGGGTGGAGGGGCGGGACTCCCGGTGCTACGACGCACTGATCCGGGCCCCGTACGTCTACTGCGGCGCGTACACGTACTCCGACGACGGCGGGCACACGGCCGTCCAGCGGCTCCGCATCCCCACGCTCGCATCCGACGGTGAGATTCCGCTGCCGGACGCGGACACCGACGACGCCACCCTCGCCGCCGTCGACGACCACGTGGTCGTCCTGATCCGGAGCGCTGTCGCCTGGGCGGAGGACGATCTCGACCCGGAGATCGTCCTGGCCCGCCGGGACAACGGGAAGATCCTCGCCCGCTATCCGCTCGACCGGCGATCGTTCAGCAGCCGCGTCAACGCCACCTCGTCCCCCGTGATCGTCGCCAACACCCTGGTGTGGGCGGACAGCACCAGCCTGTACAGCGTCGCCCTGCACGGCACGGGGAAGCCCGGACCGCTGCGCACGACCGCGCTCAAGGGCGCTCCGGGGCCCGAAATGCGCAAGGACTACGACACGCTCCAGTGGGGCAGCGTCCTGTCCAACGAGGTGCTGCCGCCCGAGGTGCTGCCGCTCGGCGGGGCCGTCTACGTCATCCAGCACGGCGGCAAAGTGCTCTCCGTCCCGTTGCCCGGTGCGTCCGCCTCATGATCGAACGGCGGGCCCCCGGCACCCGGACCCGGATCGGGCCCTACCGGATTCTCGGCCTGCTCGGCACGGGCGGCATGGGCGAGGTGTACCTGGCCCGGCCGGCCGGGGCGCCGGCCGGAACGCTCGTCGCGCTGAAGACCGTACGGCTCGAACTCGACCTGGACGACGGGTTCCGGGTCCGGTTCCGGCGGGAGATCGAGGCGGCGGCCGCCGTGCGCAGCCCCCGCACCGCCGCGTTCCTCGGGGGCGACGCGAGCAGCCGCACGCCCTGGCTCGCCACCGAGTACGTCCCCGGCCCCTCGCTGGCCGAGGCGGTGGCCCGGGACGGCCCGCTGCCCGAGCCGGTGGTCAGGGCCATGGGCGCGGGCCTGGCCCTGGCGCTCGCGGACATGCACGCCGTACGGGTGCTGCACCGCGACCTCAAACCGGGCAACGTCCTCCTGGGCCCCGAGGGCCCCAAGGTGATCGACTTCGGCATAGCGCAGGCCTTCGACGCCACCCAGCTGACCCGTACCGGTGTCGTGGTCGGCAGCCCCGGCTACATCTCGCCCGAGCACGTCAACGGCTCGGCGGCGCTGGTGCCCGCGTCCGACGTGTTCTGCCTGGGCGCGGTGCTGGCGTTCGCGGCGGCGGGACGCGGTCCGTTCGACGACTCCGACATGGCGGCGGTGATCTTCCGGATCGCCCGGGGCGACGCCGAACTCTCCCGCGTGCCCCCGCTGTTGCGCGAGGTGATCTCCCGATGCCTCGACGCGCGGCCCGAGCGGCGCCCCGGCTCGGGGGAACTGGCCGCGCTGCTGCTCCCGGAGGGGCCCTCTGTCCCGTTCCCCTGGACGCCGGGGGTACGGGACCAGCAGGCCGACTACGGGCGGGCGGCCAGGGAGTGCGCCGACTCGGCTCCGGCGGAGCCCGATCCCGGGCCCTTCGTGCCGCCGCCGCCCGTCGCCGTCCCCCTGCTTCCCGAGGCCGGGACGAGCGGGCCGCGCCGGGCGCCCCAGGTGGTCCTGGCGGCCGTGGCGGTCACGGTCTGCCTGCTGCTGGGCTACGTGCTCTGGCCGGACCCCCCTGCCGAGGGCGGTGGCCCGGGGAACGGCGCCCGGTCCTCGGGCCCCGGCGCCGGTCCGTCCCACGCCGCCGACACCCTCGGCGTCCGCGCGGTTCCCCGGGCCGACAGCGGTCGCACGGGCGACTTCGGCAAGGCCGCGACCGACCAGTCCGTGCGGCCCGCCGGCTGGAAGGCGTGGAAGTCCACCGTCCAGGGCGGCTCGGGCGACTGCAGCTTCGCGGAGTCGGCCCTGCTGTGCGGCGGGGCGAAGGGGCTCACCGCGCTCGACGCGGCCGACGGCAAACAGCGATGGCGGGTCCCGAAGGGGGCAGGGAGCGCCACCAGGGCTGTCGTCGCCGGTTTCACGGAGGGGACCGTGTACGCGTTCGTCGGCCAGGCCCTGGTCGGCTACCGGATCACGGACGGCGAGGAGCGGTGGCACGCGAAACTGCCTGCCGGGCACACCGGTTGGGCCGCCGTCCAGGACGACGACATCCTCTTCTACGTCACCGCCGGCAGCTCCCCCGACACCGGCAGGCTCGCTGCCCGCCGGCTCACCGGCGACCGGGGCGAACTGTGGCACAAGCCCTACGACGGGACCCGGCCCGTCCTGGTCGCCGACGACGGGCGGCTGGTCGTGGTCGCGGGCGACACCCGGATCGTCGACGCGGCGACGGGCACGGTGAAGGAGCGGCTGTCCGCGAACGACTTCCCGTGCCGGGACCCGGTGCTCAGGGGCCGCGTGCTGGTCTGCCGGGCGGCGTCGGGGAGGGGCCTCGCCGCCATGAACGACGTGAACCGGCCCCGGGAGCACCGGATCATCGCGAGCGGGATCGCGGTCCAGGGCCCGGTGGCGCTGACCGAGGACGGAACCGTGGTGGTCAACGACGACGAGAGCCTCCACGCCTTCTCCGTGGCCGGCGACGTGCCGAAGTGGCCCACGGACCGGTTCGCGGGCGGGGGCGGTCATCCCTCGGTCGCCGGGAACCTGATTCTCGCGGCCACGCGCGCGGGGGTGGGCACGTACCGGCGGACGGACGGGGAGCCGGAGAGCAGCACCAGTTACACCGGTGTGCCCTATCCGCCCAAGGACCCGCCGCAGCTGCTGGCCGTCGGTGACGTCGTGTTCCTCTGCTTCCGCGACGGGACGGTCGTCTCCGGCTACGTGCCCTGAGCCAGGAGCGGGGGGCTTCCTCAGTCGTCGTCCCGGTCGTCCCCGTCGTCGTCCCCGCGGCCGCTGTCCGGCCGGTCCACCGTGACCTTCGCCGTCTTCGCGTCCACGTTCCGCTCGTGCTCCGCGCCGTCCTCGCCCCGGATGTCGACCTCCCAGCGCCCCGCCCGGCCGCCGCGGCCGTCGTGGTCCTCCAGCTCGATGGAGGTCACCGTGCCGGGCGCGGAGCCGAGCGCGGCCCGGACCGCCTCGTCGAGCGTCACGGTGGTCTTCCGGGGCGCGAAGCGGTCGCCGTCGTCGTCGATGTCGACGTGCTTGCCGGTCACCCTGCCGCTGCCCGGGTCCACCGTCACGTCGTGCCAGGCCCGGTCGGAGCCGTACACATCGAGCTCCCAGACGAGCCGGCCGTCCTCCTCGTCGAGTCCGGCCTCCGTCACCGTGCCGGGAACGGCCCGCACGGCGGCCCCGGCCGCGTCCCCGACGGTGACGCGGGCGCTGTCCCGGCTCGCCGTTCCGCTCGCGGAGCCGCCGCCCGCCAGGGCGACGGCGGTGGCTGCCCCGCCGCCGGCCAGTACGGCGGCGGTGACGGCGGCGATGACGATCTTTCGCTTCATGAGGGGTCCTCCCGATCGGATGGTCCGTTGCGACGGGACCCACCCTGCCGGGGTGATGCTGAACGCAGCCTGAAGCCACCTGAAGCCGTCTTCAGCTTCGGTTTGCGAGGCTGTGCGCATGCGCCTGTTGATCGTGGAGGACGAGAAGCGGCTGGCGATCTCCCTGGCCCGGGGGCTCACCGCCGAGGGATTCGCCGTGGACGTCGTGCACGACGGGCTCGAAGGGCTGCACCGGGCCTCGGAGGGCGCGTACGACCTGGTCGTCCTCGACATCATGCTGCCGGGGATGAACGGCTACCGGGTCTGCGCCGCCCTGCGCGCCGCCGGACACGAGGTACCCATCCTGATGCTGACGGCGAAGGACGGGGAGTACGACGAGGCGGAGGGGCTGGACACCGGCGCCGACGACTACCTCACCAAACCGTTCAGCTATGTGGTGCTGGTCGCCCGGGTCCGCGCGCTGCTGCGCCGGCGCGGCGGCTCCGCCTCGCCGGTGGTCACCGCCGGCGCCCTGCGGATGGACACCGCCGCCCGCCGGATCCACCTCGACGGGGACGAGATCGTGCTCACCACCAAGGAGTTCGCCGTGCTCGAACAACTCGCGCTGCGGGCCGGCCAGGTGGTGAGCAAGGCGGAGATCCTGGAGCACGTCTGGGACTTCGCCTACGACGGCGACCCGAACATCGTCGAGGTGTACGTGAGCACCCTGCGCCGCAAGCTCGGCGCGGCCGCCATCCGCACGGTGCGCGGCGCCGGTTACCGGCTGGAGGCGCTGTGAGATCGGTACGGGCCAGGGCGGCGCTCGGGGCCACCGTGGTCGTCGCCCTCGCGGTCGTCGTCGCCGGGCTGGCAGCCCTGCTGGTCCTGCGCGCCAACCTCACCGACCAGGCGGGCCTCCAGGCCGAGGTGGCGGCCCGCGAGACCGCCGGGCAGCTGGCCCTCGACGTCCCGTACGACCAGCTGGAGACGGGCGACGAGGAGGACCACCCGGTCCAGGTGACCGACGAGGACGGGCGGGTGGTCGCCGTCTCCAAGGACCTGGAGGCGATCTCCGGCACCGGCACGGACCGGGTCACCCCGCAGCACCCGCGCGCCGCCCGGGGAAAGGGTGACGACGACGGTGACCGCGACGACGATGACGACGACGGCGCCGACCCCGGCCGAGGTGAGGTCTCCACCGACGATCCGGACTTCGCCAGCGGCACCGCCACCGTCGACGGCGACCGCGCCGACTACCGGTTCGCCTCCGTCGAGGCGACGGACTCCGCCGGGCTGACCCTGACCGTCCACGCCGGTGCCCCGCTCGCCGCGGAGCAGCGGGCCGTCGCGAGCGTGCGCGCCGCGATGCTGGCCGCGCTGCCCGTCGTGCTGCTCATCGTCGCCGGGGTGACCTGGCTGGTGACCCGGCGGGCGCTCCGCCCGGTCGAGGACATCCGGCGCGAGATGGCGGCGATCACCGCGTCGGAGGATCTCAGCAGGCGGGTGCCGGAGCCCGCCTCGCGCGACGAGGTCGCCCGGCTGGCCCGCACCACCAACGAGACGCTCGCCGCGCTGGAGTCCTCCGTCGACCGGCAGCGGCGGTTCGTCGCGGACGCCTCGCACGAACTGCGCTCCCCGATCGCCTCGCTCCGCACCCAGCTGGAGGTGGGTGCCGCACATCCGGAGCTGCTGGATGTGGAGGGTGCGGTGGCCGACACCGTACGGCTCCAGGCGCTGGCCGCCGATCTGCTGCTGCTGGCCCGGCTGGACGCGGGGGAGCGGCCCGGGAACGCGCGGCTGGAGCTGGGCGCGCTGGTCCGCGCGGAGGTCTCGCAGCGCACCGGTGACCGGATTCCGGTGGCGGTGTCCGTGCCGGAGTCCGGCGGGCTCGAAGTGACCGGTTCACGCGGTCAGCTGGCCCGGGTGATCGGCAACCTGCTGGACAACGCCGAGCGGCACGCGGTGAGTTCGGTGGCCGTGGAGTTGCGGGGGATACGCGGTGGCGCGGTCGTCGCGGTCACGGACGACGGGGCCGGGGTGCCGGAGGCGGAGCGCGAGCGGATCTTCGAGCGCTTCGTGCGCCTCGACGACGCCCGCGCCCGCGACGACGGCGGGGCCGGTCTGGGCCTCGCCATCGCCCGCGATGTGGCCACCCGGCACGGGGGCCGGCTGACCGTGACCGGTGCGGGGGAGCGCGGCGCCCGGTTCGAGCTGTGGCTGCCGGGCCCCCGCTGAGCGCCGCCCCGGTGTGCCGGACCTCCGTCAGACGCGGCGTGCGCGCAGGTGGTCCGCCACCGGGGCGAGGGCCGCGTGCAACTGCTCCAGCGCCTCCGGGGTCAGCAGGTCCATGAAGTGCTTGCGTACCGATGCCACGTGGTGGGGTGCCACCTTCCGCATCGTCTCCGCACCTGCCTCGGTGAGGACCGCGTACAGCCCGCGCCGGTCGGACTCGCAGTTCTCCCGGCGGACCAGGCCCGCGCTCTCCATGCGGGTGATCTGGTGCGAGAGCCTGCTCTTGGACTGCAGAGTGGCGGTGGCGAGATCACTCATCCGCAGCCGCTGGTCCTCCGCCTCCGAGAGGTTGACGAGGATCTCGTAGTCGTTGTTGGTCAGGCCGAACGGCTGGAGGTCCTTCTCCAGCTGGTGCATCAGCAGCCTGCTGACATCCAGGTGGGTGCGCCAGGCGCACTGCTCCGCGTTGCTCAGCCAGTGGGTGGCCGTCTCGGTCTCCATATATGGATTCTACCTAAGAAGTTGAAATCCGGACGAAGTTAGTCGGTGTGACGCCCGGCACGCGCCGGCCGGGTCCCGCGAGCGGGGTGCGGGCGCTCGGCGTCACACTGCGCAGAGTACCGTTCACAACCCGAAGCGCCGTTGGAGGTCCCCCAGCTGGCCCGGGGTGCGGGGGCTGGACCCAGGTTGACCCCCGCCCGGAACACCCGGCTGCGGCGGCACCGCCCCGGTCGGCTGCTCGGCCATCAGTACCTCGGTCGACTGGAGCAGCACCGTACCCGCGCCCACGAACTCGAACTGGTGCTCCTCGCCGGAGGCGCCGCCGATCCCGGTGAGCGCGCGCAGCCCGCCCATCACACCGGTCATATAGCCGTGGTCGTAGTGGTGACAGGGCGAGGGGCAGTCCGCCCAGCCCACCAGAGCCTGCGGATCGACCCGCAGCGGCGGCTCCATGAAGACCACCGGACCGTTGGACGCGGCGACGAACTTCCCGGTGCCGATCAGCGTCAGGAACCCCGGCACGATCGACTGCTTCAGGGCCAGTGTCGGCTCGTAGGCCAGCAGATTGCCGGACCGGATCGTGAGGTTCCCGTCCTCCAGGTCATAGGAGTTCACATCGAACGCCCGGTCCGCGAGCAGCATCTTCCCGCTGCCCTCGGCCACCACCCAGTCGCTCGCGTGCAGCGGCGAGTGGAAGCTCGTACGGACCAGCCGCTCGAAGCGGCCGTGCCCGATGCCGTTGAACTCGATCCGCCCGTAGTAGGCGATCATCTTGCCCTTCTGCAGGAACCACTGGCTCCCCTTGAGTTCCACACAGAAGGTGTACGCGTTGACGTTGTCGTCCGACGGCAGCGTCATCGGATCGAAGACCACGGGCGTGCTCACAGCTTCTCCTCGGACGCCTGGACGTACACCGCACCACTGCCGCTCAACTCCAGCTGGAAGCCCTCGCCGGAGCCGCGCCCCACCATCTCGCGCCAGCCGAGCGCGGTGGAGAGCTTGTTGCGTACGTCACCGTGGTGGGCGACGTACGCCTGCGGGTCCACATGTACATCGCGGCCCGGGGTGATCGGCAGCTCGATCACCCCGCCGTGCGCCATCACCGCCACCGCGCCGTGCCCCTTCAGCGTCGTGGTGAACAGGCCCTGGCCGCTCACCTGGCCGCGCACCATGCCCATCACGCCGCCCTGCGAGCCCATGAACATCGTGCCCTGCTGGAGGGCGCCATCGAAGGCGAGCAGCCGGTCGGCCTCCACGTAGAGGGTGTCCCCGGACAGGTTGATCACCTGGATGTGGTGGCCGCCGTGACCGAACATCACCGTGCCGCTTCCCTCGACCGTCATCAGCGGGGTCGCCTCGTTCGCCATCCGGCGGCCGATCATCGACATCACGCCGCCCTGACCGCCCTGGATGTTGGGCGTGAAGGACACCTCGCCGCGGTAGGCCAGCATCGCGCCACGCTGGCTGAACATCTTCTGGCCGGGGACCACCGTCGCCTCGACCATCTTCGAGTTGATCTCGCGGAACGGCATCAGAGATCGCCCCCGATCGTGTTCCGCTCGCTGGGCTGGACGTAGACGAGTCCCTCGCCCTCGAAGCGGATCTGGAAGGACTCGCCGGACCCCTCGCCCATCAGCGTCCGGAAGTTCACCCCGGACTGGAAGTGCTGCTGGAGACTGCCCTGGTGGGCGACGTAGGCGCCGGGGTCGACGAAGAGCGGGTACTGGGCGCAGACCCGCAGGGCCACGGCCGAGCCGTCCGACATGATCGCCGCCTGGCCGGTCCCCTCGACCGTGGTGGTGAACAGCCCGTTGCCCGTGCCGCCGCCGCGCAGCCCGGTGAAGGTGGTGCCGGTCCGCAGACCCGCGTCGGTGCAGAGCAGATTGCTCGCCTCGACGTGCAGCTTCTCACCGCGCAGCGAGACGAGGCTGATGTCGCTCGCCCGGTCCGCGAAGTAGCAGGTGCCCTCCCCCTTCACCTCCATCACGGCCATCTGCTCGCCGGTCAGCCGGCGGGTCACCATGCCGCGCAGGCCCTCACCGCCGCCGGTCATCTTCTTGAACGCCATCCGGCCGTCGTACGCGACCATCGAGCCGTTCTTCGCCTTGACGGCGTCGCCGGTCAGGTCGACGGCGAGCGTCCTGCTGCCTTGGAGTCGGAACATTGCCACGGTGCGACGGTAGCCGCCGGAAATCCGGCCCGTCCCGCGAATGAGGACAAGAAGTGCCCGAAGCGCGCGAAACGGCACCCGCTACAGGTTCGGAGAGCGGCCGGTGCCACAATGGTCGCGCTTGTGCCTGCGTTCACAAGCTGTCATCCTCCTCCCACCGAAGGTGCCCCCGTGGACATCAAGACCGCCACCGCCCTGCACCGGCTGCGCCTCATCTCGATTCCCGAGGCGCTGTCCTTCCCCGCGCTGATCCTCTTCGGCTCGGTCCTGAGCAGGATCTCCGACATCGACTTCCTGATGATGCCGCTCGGCATGCTGCACGGCGTGCTCTTCGTGATCTACGTCGTGCTGCTGCTGGACGTCTGGAACAAGACCAAGTGGCCGCTCAAGCGCGTCGCGTTCTTCTTCCTGCTCTGCGTCCTGCCGTTCGGCGGCCTGTACGGCGACAAGGTGCTGAAGCGCTACGAGGCCGACGGCGTCATCGCCGCCCGCGCCCGCCGGGAAGGGACGGTCAGCGCATGATCGTCGCCTTCTCCGTCAGCCCCCTGGGGGTCGGTGAGGACGTCGGTGAGTACGTCGCCGACGCCGTCCGCGTCGTCCGCGAGTCCGGGCTGCCCAACCGCACGGACGCCATGTTCACCTCCATCGAAGGAGAGTGGGACGAGGTCATGGACGTCGTCAAGCGTGCCGTCGCCGCCGTCGAGGCGCGGGCCGGACGGGTCTCCCTCGTCCTCAAGGCCGACATCCGCCCCGGTGTGACGGACGGCCTCACCGCCAAGGTCGAGACGGTCGAGCGGTACCTCGCCGGCTGACGTCCGTTCGATGACGGGGTCCTACGGCTGGGGCGCCGCCAGGGCGATCCCGAGCGGCGTCCGTTCGTACAGCACCTGGTGCCCGTACCTGCGCGAGGTCAGCAGACCCGCGGACCGCAGCACCGACAGGTGCTCGGAGACGGAGGACGGCGCGAGGCCGAGCCGGTGGGCGAGCGCGGTG